>CAZDOH010000030.1:0-22423 GCA_964507005.1 uncultured Prevotella sp.
AAACTAAAGCATATAATTTTTCCGCAATGCGCATTGCGGAAAAATTTTGTACGCATAAAAGAAAAATTCTTTGCGCAACAAAATCAAGTCCACTTGCGGGCCGCTGAAAGTATTCGGAACTTACAGGATTTTTTTGCGTTGCCGCGTCCGGCTTATTTGATTACTTTGTAGTTTTTCCGTGCATTGGCTCGCGAAGTGTAGTTGAAATGCCACCATTCCGAGCGTAGCGTATGAAATCCGGCCTGTGTCATGACGCGCCGCAGAAGCCTGCGGTTGTTGACGGCTTTGCGCGACAGTTTTCCTGCCTTCAGCAGTTGTTCTTCCTTGTCGATATGGGCTAGGGGAGTCATGTTGTCGATTTTTGTTCCCATCGTTATGCTGTCGCCGTTCGCGTCGGCAAGTGTTATGTCTACCGCCAGGCCGTAGTTGTGCAGGCCTCCGCCGTGCGCAGGGTTGCTTACGTATATTTCCTTCCCGGTTCCAGCTACGGCTTTCCACATTTTTTCCTGTACCGACATCGGGCGGGTGGCATCGTATACCTTTAGCGAAAGTTCGGGGTGGCTTTTGCGCAGAATTTCCTGCGCGCGTTTCAAGGCTTTCATTGCCTGTGGATGAAGGTATGCATTGTTCAGGTCGGTATAAAGCACTTTTCCTGTAAAATTGTCGGCGCGCGCGTACATCAGGCTAGTAAGAATGGTCGGGTCGTTGTCGGCGATTTTTACAAGTCCCTGTTTTTCCATCGACAGTTCCGTTTTGCTTTTTGCTTTTTGTGCGGCACATTCTTGCGCTTGGGCATAAGTCAGCGTGGATATCGCGGCCCACAAAGCTGAAAGCAAAAATATTCTGAATGGCATCCGGCCTGTAATGCTGCTCATTTTATAGATGTATATCCTGATGGCTTGCGTTTATCGTTCGTAGTTCAACAGTTCGCCGTCGGGCAGCACTGCGCGAGCGGTGATTCCGAGCCGTACGTCTTTGTTTGCGTTGGAATAGAAAATTACTGTCGCTTTTCCGTTTTCATCGGTCAGGACATCGGGATTCCAGTATAGGGTGCGGCGCTGGTCACTGCTGTCGGGAAGGTCGCGCTTGCGGTAATCGGGAGCCGCGAAGTCGGGGTCGGAACTGTATCCGAAGAACCGCACAACTTTTGTCTTGCTCTTTTCTTTCATCATCAATTGGTTTCCGTCCCCGTAAAGGAGTATGGCCGTTACCATGCCGTCGTCAGAACCGTATTCGGGAAGCACGCGTTTGACTTTCTCCTGGTCGGTGATTATGTACAGGCGGTTTATCTCGCTTGCGAAAACTGTGAGATTGTCCATGTGCTCGTCGGTGCTTTGCTCGGTGTTGTGGCGGAATATCACGACTGGGCGGTTGCGGTATGTGAATTTGTACGACGTCCCTGCAATTGTCGCATCGTCGGTTGTGTAGTCGAAATTTTTGTTGATGACTTTCAGCAAGTCCCACAGCAGAGGGTCGTCTTCGCCTTTGTCGCAGTATTTCATTGACTCTATGTCGATGTTGTAGCAGATGTCGGCGTTTCGTTTTGCAAACCCTTCGCCGCCGTTCCATTTGTCCTGGCCGTCGCGCTTGTCAATCCGCTTGCCTTTTACCACTGCTTCGCCCAGCAGGATGTCGCCTTTAGCAATCGTATCGTTCCAGGTGAATGTGGGCAACTGGTTAGGGGCATTATTGTGCTTGTATGCGCTCAGATTGAATTCCTGCACGTCAAACATGCGCGGCGTTGGGGCAAAATCGCGTTCCAGAAAGATGCGCATCGTCTTGGCTTTGCCGTTTTCATCGTAGGTGTAGAAGCGCCCGATGCCTTCGCCGTAGTAGCTTGGCATCATGAAGGCGAAACCTCCCGTGGAATCAGTCTTGCATTCCCCTTTGGCGGCCATTCCCGGAAAGCGGATGTCAACCTTTAGCTCGGCATTGGCCATGGGCAGGCGTTTGCCTTTGTTGGCAAGCAGGTAGCCTTTCAGCAACTGTCCGGTCTCGGCCGGTTCTGCAAGTGTGAATGGCTTTTTTTCCGTCATCTCGTTGAAGTCGTATCGCCTCCACCCCTGTACAAGCAGCAGCAGGTCGAGCCATTTCCGGTGTGTGTCGTCATCGCTCTCGAAGTATTCTTCGGGATATGCCACGTACCCTTTAATGTCCGATGAAAGCAGTAAATCTTCGGCAATTCCGCAGTCGTTGCCCTTGAGTTCGGAATCCCTGTCGTGCACGGCCAGCGAGAAATACGCGTTGCACGGATTCCCGCTTTTGTCGGCGAGCGTCATGTCGAGCACGATTGGAGCAAACGGTTTGTAGACTTCTTCGTTTTGCTTTATTTCAAGGCTTACGGGATAGTCGGGGGCACGCCATACAAGGCGCTCCCAAAGAATGTTTCCTTCGGAATTGAACAGCGTAATTTGGTTGATGCCGTAGTGAAGGTTCTTTTTCGCAACTTGCCAACGTGGCTTGCCGCCAAGGCGTATTGTGTCGAAAACGCACGCGGCTCCGCGGCATGTTATGCTTATGCCCAAATATTTCCCTTCAAGGTCGGGCGTGTAGTCGAGGTTGAAACCGATGCTGTCGCCTTCTTGCTGCAGTATGGCGGCTATGCCTGATTCCCTTGCAGCCGGAAGAGCAAAACTGTAGTCTTTCCCCTCGAGGTTTACATTGAATTCCGCCCCTTCTTTTCCCGATGAAATCAGGAATTCTCCCATTCCTTCGTGCTGCGGTTTGGAGACTGTTACGGTATTGCCGTTTTGCGAAACCTTGCATTCGGCATAGCTTATCGGATTGCCTTTTTTGTCGGTGATTCTGTAGGCGATTTTTTGTGTGCAGTCTTTTTTCAGCAAAGCACCGCCTTCGGGATAGAACTCTACCAATACGCCGTTTTTCCTTACCGAGTCGCTTCGCAGCGTATTGGACTCTTTTCTTAACCACGGCAGGTGGTCTTCTCCGGTTTCCTGGTAGATATACGGTGGCATCAGGGCATTGCTGTCTTCTTTTTTCTGGTAAACAGGCACTACGCGCGAGAAGCAGTATTCGCTGTCCCAATTGAGCATGGCACGCGTGAAGGCCCGTATTTCGTAGTATCCACCGTGGATTAGATTTGCAAGCGTGATGCTTCCCGAAGCCTGTCCGTCGGTTATCTCATAGTTTTTGCGTTCGCATACGTTTCCATGGTCGTCAAGCAGCTCCACGTACAGCACCTTGCTCAAATCTGTATTCTTTAGCGAAGATGCCCTTACTACGTATGCCTTGAAATATACGGTTTCATCGATGAAATAGGCGTTGTTGTCAAGATGCAGGTACACTTTCTCCTGTGTGCACCTGCTGTCGTAGGTTGCCACTCGCTTCATGATATCCATTATGTTTGAAACGCCCTCTTGGGCCTGTGCACTTGTGAAGTACAGGGATGCGAGTATCAAAGAGGTTATGATATGTGTCCTTCTCATGGCTTGAAATATTTGTTTTTAAATAGTAATGTCAGGTTTCATCGAGTATTCCCTGCCGTAACAGTTCCTTTGCTGTCATGTCGAGCTCGTTGTACCACTCTTCGCCGAATGCCCTTGTCAGGGGTGCTTTCAGAAATTCGTATACCCGTATTTTCTGCTTTCTGCCTAGTTTGCGGGCACAGTCGCATATATTCCATCGGTTGTAGTTGAGCGCCAGTGTTCCGTTGCTCAATGTGGTTACGCGTATAGGGTAGAGTGCGCACGAAATTGGCTTTATGAAATCTATTTTCCCCTCTGCGTGGGCCTGTTCAAGAGCGCAAAGGCAACATCCGTTGTTTCCCAAGAAAGTGAATACGCAGTTTTTACCTTTGATGATGCTTGTCACTAGGTCGCCGTCGCGGTCTTTGTAGGCCACCCCCTGCTTGCGTATCAGGTTTTTTGCCGCGTGGCTTATTTTGTCGTCTATTTGTGGCAGTGCTTTTTCAATTTCCTCGATTTCATCGGGGGTAACGGGCGCTCCGGCATCGCCTTCAATGCAGCATTCTCCATGACATACGTCAAGGTCGCAGCAGAAATATTCAGTGATGCATTCCGACGAGACTATTTTGTCCCCGATTTCTATCATTGTTGCGAAGGCGTGCATTGCGGTTTAGTTTTTTACCATTTAATCGGTGTTTTGCCCTGTTTGGCAAGATAGTCGTTGGCTAGGCTGAAATGATGGTTTCCGAAGAAACCGCGGTATGCCGACAATGGCGACGGGTGTGCCGATTGCAGCACTAGGTTTTCGGAGCGGTTGATTATTGCTCCTTTTTTTTGCGCATAGGAGCCCCACAACAGGTAGACGATTCCTTTGCGCTGAGTCGTCAAGGCGCGTATTGCCGCATCGGTGAATTCTTCCCATCCTTTGTTTTGGTGCGAACCAGCCTGGTGCGCCCTTACGGTAAGCGTGGCATTCAGCAGCAGAACGCCTTGTTTCACCCAGCGTGTAAGGTCGCCGCTTTCTGGTCGCGGCGCTCCTGTGTCGGCCTGCACTTCCTTGAAGATGTTGTCGAGAGACGGCGGAAACTTCACGCCTTCCTTTACCGAGAAGCTCAAACCGTGTGCCTGGTTAGGCTCGTGGTAAGGATCCTGGCCTATGATTACGACTTTTACTTCGTTGAACGGACAAAGATTGAATGCGTTGAATATAAGGCTCCCTGGCGGATAGCAGGTGTTGCTGGCGTATTCCTTGCGCACATAGTCGGTCAATGCTGCAAAATATGGTTTTTCGAATTCTGCAGCCAACGCTTTTTCCCAACTTTTTTCTATGTTTACCTTCATGTTTCTATACTGTTGGAAGTTGTGAGCCGTTTATCTTGCGATAGAGGTCGAGCGAATAAACGTCGGTCATGCCCGAGATGAAATCTATCACCGCCATTACCCTCTCGTATAATGTAGCTGCGTGCACTTGGTATTGTGAAGATATGCGGCTAAGCAGCAATTTGCTGTATGTGTTGTCGGGCGTCAGTGTGGCTTTCAGCATCATTTCGAGAAGGGTGTATATTATATGGTATCCGGCGAGCTCAATGTCAAGCACGTCGCGGCTGCAGTAAATTTTTTCCACTGCCACTTTTGTGCACTGCCGATAGGCTTGTAGTGTGTTCGGTGCCATATTTTCGGAAAGGCTTCCCTTGAAAGTGCCCGACAAGATTGCGTCTTCGTTGTCAAGAAATACCTTTACACATTCGTGCTCAAGATGGTTTATGGCCTGCGAACGGTAATATACGATCTTTTCATTGCAGTCGGTTACATCGGGATAGGCTCTTTTTATGCGCTCGCGCTCTTTGTCGTTGAAATAGCCGAGCAACAGGTTGGCGGTTTCCTCGAATCCCAGAATTTTCAGTTTGAAGGCATCTTCAATGTCCATTATCTCGTAGCAGATGTCGTCGGCAGCTTCAACGAGGTAGGCCAGAGGATGGCGCGAATACCTTACCATGCCTTCGCGCTTTTCGAAACATATTAACCCAAGCTCGTCGGCTATGCGAACAAAAGCGTCGCGTTCGGCCTCGAAGAATCCGAATTTTTGCTTTGTTGCCAGCGACGATGAAAACGGGTATTTCACGATGGAGGCCAAAGTGGGGTAGGTCATTACGAAACCTCCCCGCCGCCGCCCGTTGAACTGGTGCGTGAGAATGCGGAAAGCATTTGCGTTTCCGTCAAAGTGTATTATGTCGTTCCATTGCGCATCGGTGAGCCGCTCGCCCGTTGCGGCGTCTTTGTAGCAGCGCATTTTTTTGCCCGTTTCGCTTTCGGAAAAGAAACTTGCAATGGCTTTTTCTCCGGCATGCCCGAAGGGCGGATTGCCCATGTCGTGGGCAAGGCAGGCTGCCGAGACTATGGCGCCGAGCGATTCTGCAAAATCGTTGTTGAGCCCGCTATGACGCTTGGCTATTTCGTTTCCGCAATCCAAGCCCAGCGAACGGCCCACGCTCGATACCTCAAGACTATGGGTCAGACGGTTGTGCACGAATATGCTGCCGGGAAGCGGAAATACCTGTGTCTTGTTCTGCATTCGGCGAAAAGGCGCGGAAAAAATCAACCGGTCGAAATCGCGCTGGAATTGCGTGCGGTCTTCCTGCACAGCATTGTAACGTTCCTCCAACCCATAGCGCTTGTTTGTTGTGAGTTGTTTCCAATTCATCTTGCCCATGCCCCGAATCTCAATTTTG
This sequence comes from uncultured Prevotella sp., assembly GCA_964507005.1. GTDB lineage: Bacteria > Bacteroidota > Bacteroidia > Bacteroidales > Bacteroidaceae > UBA6398. The sequence continues at coordinate 6,155 of CAZDOH010000030.1, forward strand.
CATTATCCGAAACAAAGTTAAGTAATTTCTGCCGAAAAACTTTGCAGCTTGGGTGAAAACGACTGTTGGCTTTAATGTTTTCGAAAGAATCTATTTGTTAGGATAGTATACTTCCGTCAGAATGCCCTCCAACTATTTTATTTCGATGCAATTATAATGACGTTCGTGATGCGTTCAAATATAATATGAAATTCTTTGTGCTTTTTTGTGTGTAGTGGTCCGCGGAGGGATTGTGCGGAAAGAAAATCGCCGCAGCTTTGTTTCCAAAAACTGCGGCGAATATATTGGCTAGCTGACTGTTATTTCAGTTGAAGTTTCTTTTTCTCAACGAGAGCGTCGATTACTGCAACGGCTGCGATGTTTACGATGTCGCGTACCGAGCTGTCGGTGTCGGTGAAGTGTATAGGCTTGTTCAGTCCCATCTGTATCGGGCCGATTACTTCGGTGTCGGGGTTTATGGCCTTCACTATATTGTATGAACAATTGGCTGCATTGAGGCATTGGAATACCAAAGTGTTTACGTCTTTTCCCTTGATGTGGTTGAACGGGTATTTCTTGTCGCGCAATTCGCGGTCGAGTGCGTATGAAATCTGCATCTCGCCGTCTACGGCCAGGTCGGGGTATTTCTCGTGCAGGATGTCTACGGCTTCGTGCATGTGGCGCGGTCCCGATTCCTTGTCGCTGCCGAAGTTGGAATATGAAACCATTGCGATCACCGGCTGGCGGTTGAAGAAGTGTGCGGTGTGGGCGCTGAGCAGAGCGAGGTCTACGAGCGTGTCGGTGTCGGGGTGACGGTTTATCAGCGTGTCGACGAGGAACAATGTGCCGCGCTTTGAATTGATGAGGTGCATCGTTCCGAAATGCTTGAATTGCGGGTTGATGCCGATCACTTCCTTTGCAATTCCCTCGACTTCGGTCTGCCGGCTTGTGAGGCTTGTGATAAGCGCGTCGGCGTCGCCGGTGTCTACCATCATCATGCCGAAATAGTTGCGGTTATAGAGTTTGTCGTTGACTTCTTCGAGTGTGCACCCGTTGCGCTGTTCGCGCTCGTAAAGCGTTGCGGCATACTGTTCGCGCTGCTTGCTGTGTTTCTCGTCGCGTAGATCGATAATCTCGATGCCGTCAAGGCTAAGGTCGTACTTCTCGGCCTTTTCGGTTATTTCCTTTACGTTTCCGAGGAGAATTGGCTTGCAGATGCCTTCCTTGAGAGCCTGTATGGCTGCACGTATTATGCGGCTGTGGGTTCCGTTTGTGAACACTACGCGCTGCGGGTCGCGGCGTGCTGTTTCGTAGAGCGTGCGGGTGAATTTGCTTTCCTGGCCCATTAGTTCCTTGAGGCGCATGCGGTAAGCCTTCCAATCGGTAATGGGCTTGCGTGCCACGCCGCTTTCCATGGCTGCTTTGGCCACTGCCATCGAAACCTCGGTGATAAGGCGCGGGTCAACGGGTTTCGGAATGAAATATTCCGGACCGAAGGTGAAGTTGTTGACTGCGTATTCGCGGTTCACGATGTCGGGGACGGGGCGTTTTGCAAGGTCGGCGATTGCGTGGACGGCGGCAATTTTCATTTCCTCGTTGATGGCCGTGGCTGCGGTGTCGAGCGCTCCGCGGAACAGATAGGGGAAGCAGAGCACGTTGTTTATCTGGTTAGGGTAGTCGCTGCGCCCGGTCGATATCAGGCAGTCGGGGCAGGCTTCCTTTGCGTCTTCGTATGAAATTTCGGGCACCGGATTGGCAAGGGCGAAGATGATGGGCTGTTTGGCCATGGTTTTCACCATTTCCTTGGAGAGAATGTTTCCTTTCGAAAGTCCGAGGAACACGTCGGCGCCTTTTATTGCCTCTTCAAGTGTATGGATGTCGGTGCGGGTGGTGGCGAACATTTTCTTCTGCTCGGTGAGGTTGCTGCGGTCGGCTGTGATGACGCCGCGGCTGTCGAGCATCACGATATTCTCGCGTTTTGCGCCGAGGCTGACGTAGAGCTTGGTGCAGGAGATGGCGGCAGCTCCGGCTCCACTGACAACAATCTTCACTTCGTCGATTTTCTTTCCGGCCACTTCAAGTGCGTTCACCAGGCCTGCGGCCGAGATTATTGCCGTGCCGTGCTGGTCGTCGTGCATCACGGGAATGTCGAGTTCTTCCTTCAGACGGCGCTCTATTTCGAAACACTCGGGCGCCTTGATGTCTTCGAGATTGATGCCGCCGAAAGTAGGCGCAATGGCCTTTACGGCCTCAATGAACTTGTCGGGGTCCTTTTCGTTGATTTCTATGTCGAAAGCGTCAACTCCGCCGTAGATTTTGAAAAGCAGTCCCTTGCCTTCCATTACCGGCTTGCCCGACATGGCGCCTATGTCGCCAAGTCCGAGAACGGCCGTGCCGTTGGAAATGACAGCTACAAGGTTACCTTTGTTGGTGTATTTGTAAGCATCGTCGGGGTTCTTCTGTATTTCGAGGCACGGCTCCGCAACGCCGGGCGAGTATGCCAGCGACAAGTCGTATTGCGTGCGGTAGGGCTTTGTGGGCGTTACCTCTATCTTCCCTGGTTTGCCTTTGGAGTGATATTCCAAAGCGGCTTCTTTAGTAACCTTAATCATAGTTCTTTCTCTTGTTTATATTATATTTTCTCTTCTCAAAACCTTACAAAATTACTGATTTGTGCGGAAAACTCTTTTCTGCATGCGGCATTATTCGTGTGAAAAATCGCGAAATCCGACATTATGCAAACCCGCACTAACAAAAGGTGGAAAAATAACACGACTTTGCAATATTTGGTTGCAAATTTATAGGATTGGAGAGGAATTCGAAGTTTTGTTGTCTGTTGAAAAAAGCGGAAGCGTTGCGTTTCCCGTTTTGTGATCTGGAAGGGATTCGAACCCTTGACCCACAGCTTAGAAGGCTGTTGCTCTATCCAGCTGAGCTACCAGACCTGATTGTATTTCGTGGCGCGAAGTTACTGCTAATTTTCGTTTTATGCAACATATAGGCCTAAATTATTGGGCAAAAGCCGCATGTTCTCCCAAAATCCCGTCTCGGTGGCAGTTCGTAACGAAATCGGAAATCCGTTTCTGATTTGTTGTATACGCATAGCGTGAAAATTGTGTGCGTATAGCGCAAAAATTCTCTGCGTACAGAAGAAAAATTTTGTGCGCACAAAAGAAAAATTGTCTGCGCTCAGCGCAAAAATTCTGTACGCATAGCGGAAACTCTATGCACCTCATATCGGTTTTTGTCTTACGCAATAACCGATGGGCGGATAAATGATCTTTTTATAGTGTGTTTGCTAAAATAGTTGTCTTTGCTTTGTGGCAATTCGGATTATTTCCATAACTTTGCAGTGCATTACAGGGGCGTAGCCCAGTTGGTTTAGAGCGCTGCAGTCACATTGCAGAGGTCATCGGTTCGAGCCCGATCGTCCCTACTTGAAAAATCCCGTCGCATTGCGGCGGGATTCAGTTTTTTATTGGTGGTGTTCAGCAGGCGTTGCAATTAGTGCAGGCAGTGATTTCGCCGCGGAACCGTTTTTCCACGAGTCTTGCTATGCGGTCTTTCAGCGGAACAAGGGCAATGTGTGCCAGCACTTCGTCCACGAAAGCGTATTCAAGCAGCAGCCGGGCTTCGTGTTCGGGAATGCCCCGCTGCTCCATGTAAAACATTGCCGTGTCGTCGAGTTGCCCTACCGTGGAGCCGTGGTTGCACGTCACGTCATCGGCATATATCTCAAGCATCGGCTGCGAATACATCCTTGCATCGGGACTTACGCAAAGGTTGGCATTGGTTTCCTGCGATTCGGTTTTCTCGGCACCTTCGCGTACGAGCACTTTGCCGGCGAATGCGCCTGTGGAATTTCCGTCTACAACATATTTGTAGAGCACGTTGCTGCGGCATCCGCCTACGGTGTGGTCGATAAGCGCGTAATTGTCGACGTGCTGCTGCCCGTTGGCCAGAGCGAATCCGTAGAGGCATGTTTCGGCACCGTTGCCTTCGAGTGTTACATTTGTCTGGTTGCGCGTCAGTCCGCCGTGAAGCGTCATGCTGTTCACAGTTACGTGGCTGCCTTCGTTTTGGCGTATGTAGCAGTTTGCGAAGCGGCGGTTCCGGAGCAATGTCTGTTCCAAACTATACAGTTCCACTTCGGAATTTTTGCCTGCAATGACTTCGGTGACTTCCGTAGTCAGGAAATTGCGGTCGTCGGCGTTGTGGTCGCAAAACAGAAGCGATACGCGCGACTCTTCGCCGGCAATTACAAGCACCCGGCGGTTTGCCATAAGGTCAACATCCGAGCGGAGGATATTCACAAATTGTATGGTGCGCTCTGCCTTTACGCCGTCGGGGATATAAACCACTAGGCAATCCTGCGCCATCATGGTGTTCAGTGCCGTTATGGCATCCTTGGAAGAGAGCGCTGCACTGCCGTAGTATTTTTGCGCTTCTTGCGGGTGGGCCGCTTCGAAATCGGCCATCGAACCTACGAAAGCACCCGGCGGCAGCGGAGTGTGAGGGAGCAACTTGTTGTAGAATGAGTCGTTTTCCACAAAATAGAGTAGCGTCGACATATTGGGCACGTTGCAGCGGAAAGCCTCATAGGGATTGACGGGAAATTCCACGCGTCTGACATTCAGCCCATAGTCGGGCGCGAAAGCGTCGTCCGTGTCGGTGTACCGGTAGCGCTCGCATTTTTTTGAAGGCAGCCCTTTTGCCTTGAAAGTCTTGAATGCGGCTTCGCGGTGACGGTTGAGTGTTTCGCAGGCAAACCGGTTTATGTCGTTGCGGTTTGATTCAAATAGGTCGATATACTGTTGTGAGCTGCCGTTCATTTCTCCAGTTCAGCTTTAATCCAGTCGAATCCGCGCTCTTCTATTTCGTCACCGAGTTCGGGCCCGCCGGTCTTTACGATTTTCCCGTTGATCATCACGTGCACGATATCGGGTTTCAGATAGTCGAGCATGTGCTGGTAGTGGGTAATGACTATTGCGCTAGTTTGTGGTGTGCGCAGTTTGTTGAAACCTTCGGCCACGATTCTCAGTGCGTCGACGTCGAGCCCGGAGTCGGTTTCGTCGAGAATGGTGAATTTCGGCTCAAGCATGGCCATCTGGAAAATTTCGTTGCGTTTGCGTTCGCCGCCGCTGAAACCTTCGTTGACGCTACGGTTGGCAAGCTTGCTGTCGAGCTCCACAATCTTGCGTTTCTCGCGCATGAGTTTCAGAAAATCGGAAGCGTTCATCGGCTCAAGTCCAAGGTACTTGCGCTTGGCGTTTACTGCAGCTTTCATGAAGTTCACCATGCTCACGCCGGGGATTTCCACCGGCTGCTGGAACGACAGGAAAATTCCTTCGTGGCTCCGGGCATCGGGAGTGAGGGAGAGTATGTCTTTTCCGTTGAACTCTACGGTGCCGTCGGTCACTTCGTAGGCCGGATTTCCGGCAAGCACGTTGCTGAGCGTTGATTTGCCGCAGCCGTTGGGCCCCATAAGGGCATGTACCTCGCCGTCGTTTATGGTGAGGTCTACGCCCTTTAGTATTTCCTTGTCGGCCACGCGGGCATGAAGATTGTGTATTTTAAGCATACTTGTTCGTTTGTTGCAGTTTATGGCCCACTTTTCGGGGCGGGCTTTACTTACGGATTGCAAAGTTAGTGATTTATTCCCTACTGCTTGCAGGAATAAGCAGCGATGCAATGATGCTGGCGGCAATCACGGCAAGTATTATTACAAGCGACAGCACGGCATCGATTGTAATGAAGTTGTGCAGAAGAAGTTTTGCCCCGATGAAAAGCAGCAGCACGCATACTCCGGTTTTCAGGTAGCGGAACTTGTCGGCTATGGCAGAGAGCAGGAAGAACATTGCCCTCAGTCCGAGTATCGCAAATATATTGGAGAAGAAAACCACATAGGGGTCGAGCGAAACAGAAAACACTGCGGGTATGCTGTCGAATGCGAAAATCAGGTCGCTGAATTCAATTACCAAAACCGTTACGAATAGCGGCGTCATGCAAAGCGCAGCCTTGCGGCCGTTGCTCTGGTGCGATGCCAGTTCGTATCCGTTTTCAGTCTTGCAGGCACGCACAAAGAATTTGTCGCCGGCGAATTTGGGGTATACACTGAAATGCTTCGAAAGAAACTTTACCACTGGATGTCCGGTGGCATCGATGCTCTCTTCTTTGTTGCGGTCGCGGTACATCTTCACGCCGCTGTATATCAGTATGGCGCCGAACAGAAGCAGTATCCAGTCGAACCGGCTTATTATGGCGGCACCTGCGAAGATGAAAACGAAGCGCAGCACTATGGCTCCGAGAATTCCCCAGTTGAGTACATGCTGGTATTCGTTTTTGCCAACGCCGAACGACGTGAATATCATCATCATCACAAACAAGTTGTCTACCGACAAAGTCTTTTCGATGAGGTAACCCGAGATATACGAAATAGCCATGTAGTCGCGGTATTTCTGAAGGCTTCCTTCGAAATCGCTTGCATCGAGATTTATGTGCGCGGCATATTTCCCGGCTACGGCCTGGAGATCGGCAAAATTATTTATGCCGTGCACCATGTCGCCGTGAAACCACAGGAACAGCGCAAAGGCAAGTGCCAACGTTATCCACACTGCGGTCCATATGCCGGCTTCCTTGAGCGACACCTCGTGGGCTTTCCGGTCGATTACTAGCATGTCAACCACGAGTATGGCCGCTATGAAAACTACGAAGCCTACGAGGAAAAGCGTTTCTGACAAATGGAACATCGGCGTTTAGTGTTTCTGCGAAAAACTACAGTTTTTATCGGATTTAACTTTCGCTGTTATTGCGGTCGGCATCGCGCAGTTGGTTCACGTCGATGCGGTTGCTGCTTTCTGCGCTGCGCTTTGAACTTATATGGCTTGACGTATGGCTGTGGCCCTTCGAATCGTGACTGTGGCTTTTGCCTTTTCTCTTGCTGCTTTCATCGCCGTAACCGTATCCATACCCGTATCCGTAGCCATAACCATAGCCATATCCGTAACCGTATCCATAGCCGTATTTGTTCCTTACGCTGGCATTAAGTATGATGCACATATTGCGGAACTTCTGGTTTTTGTACATCTTGTCGATTTCGGCAAGGAAGCGCCTGTCTTCGGTGCCGATACGTATTACGTATATCGTGAGTTCGGCAATGCGGTTTATGATTCCGGCATCGGCCACGGCAATAGCAGGAGTGGTATCGAAGATTACGTAGTCGTAGCGTGCTTTCAGTTCGTCGGTCAGTTCTTCCAGGCGGGGGCTCATGAGCAACTCGGTGGGGTTTGGCGGCGTTGCGCCGGCTGCCAGGAAGTCTACGTTCTTGCCCACACCGTCAATCTGTATGATGCTGTCGAGATCGCAGCTGTCGTCGCTGAGGAATGTGGTGAGGCCTTCGTTCGCACTGATGAGCTTCGACTGTGTTCGCTTGCGTATGTCGCCGTCTACAAGTATCACCCTTTTGCCCGCGATGCCGAGAATGAGGGCAAGGTTGCGCGAGACGAACGACTTTCCGCTGCCAGGAGTTGACGAAGTGAACATCATCACCTTCGAGCGCTTTTTCATGAAGTTGAGGTTGTAGCGCATCATGCGGAACGCTTCGCTTACGGCGTTGTAGTTTGCGCCGCCGTGCGAACGGTCGAGGAACTTGTCGCTGTCGTTTTCTTCTTTCCAGAGAGGTATGTCGCCAAGAATCGGTGCGGTGCAGGCATCTTCAACTTCCTTGCGGGTGCGCACCTTGGTGTCGAGCATGAACATTATCCAGAAGACAAGTGCCGGAATTACGAATCCGATGCCGAGCCCGGTGAGCATTATCATCCCGCTCTTCGGGTAGATTGGCGAGGCGTAGCCGTAGGGGTTTTCCACGATGTTGACGTTGGCTTCGGTAACGGCAAGCTGCAGCGCCACTTCTTCGCGTTTGTTGAGCAGGTACACGTAAAGGTCTTCCTTTATTTTGCGCTGGCGCTCAATGTCGGTTGCCGATTTTTGCTTTTGCGGCACAAGCGATATGCTGCTGTTGATGCGGCTTTGCACGGCGTTGGCCTGGCCAAGTTTCACGTTGAGGGTGTTGATGTAGTTCTCAACGGTTTTGGTTATGACGGCGTGGGTTGACTTTATGCGGTCGAGCGCGTTGCGCACCACGGGCGATGCCATTCCGGCGTTGGCCGAAAGGCGGTTGTAGTTCATCACCAGTTCGTTGTACTGCGATATGCCGCTGGCCAGTCCGGCATTGCCTATTTCGCCGAGCGAAGGTATCACTTCGTAGTTGCCGTCGGTTTGCTGCTTAAGGTAATCGCGCAGGAACAGTCCCACGTTCTTCTCGCTTTCGAGCTGCATTACCTGTTGGCGCGCCTGGTTGCTTTGCTCGAGGTAGACCGATGCGTTTTTCTCGAAATCTATCACGTCGTTGGTCTGCTTGAACGAAGCCATACGGTTTTCGGCGCCGCTCAGGTCGTTGCCTATAAGCATGATTCTTTGCGAGAGGAACCTGTCGGCATTCATCGACTGGCGGTTCTTCTTTTCTATAATGTCGTTTTTATAGGCGTCGAGCAGGCTTGCCAGTATGTCGTCGGCACGCTTCACGTTGGTGTCTTGGCACGACACGAAAATCATGTTGCTCGACTGGTCTTTGATTTGCGCGTTTATGCATCCTGTGAATCTGAGGGCCGCTTGCTCGAGACTCGTGCGCGAAACTCTTATGGTGCGGTTCAGATAGCGTGTATACGTTGACGGGTTCTTCTCCACCACGATTGTGCCCATGGGCGTTGCTATGGCTTTGCCGTAGGCCACGGTCTTGTCGAAAGAAGAGGTGGCGCCTCCCACTGTGACATCGTGTATGCGATAGCTTCCGTCCGATTCGGTGTCGATTTCGAAGGTGGTGTTCTTCTGGAAACTCTTGAAGAAAGTCACTTTTATGGGGCTTTCCTTATAGAGCGAATATGTGCGCAGCCCAAGGCTGGTGGTGTATTCTACGTCAAGGTTCAAGGCTTTTACAACGCTCTGCATCAGCCGGTGGGATTTAAGCACCAGTGTCTCGTCCTGCAGTTGGCCGTTGGTGCCGATGCCGTTTATTGCCATCGAAGCTGCAGAGTTGCGCGATGAGTTGTTGTCGCTGTTCTTTACCACGATGGTGGTGCGGCGCTCGTACACGCGCGGCAGTTTGGCCTGATAAAGGTAGGCGAGCAGAAGGCACGCCACTATCGAAACAAGAAACCATTTCCAGTTCACGGCAAGCACGTGCACGGCTTTCATGGCTATAGGCAGAAAGTCGTTGCGCTTGTCGTCTTCGGGCGATACGTATGAATTTACAGCTTGGTTGTTGGGATTTTCCATTTCGGGATTATTTCGTGAGTGCTATTACGAGCGATGTTATCGATGTACCGAGACTGAGCAGAGTGCCGGCAAGGCTGAGATAGAGATATCCTGAACTTCCCTTAATCTTTACCGACTTGTTCGACTCTACGTATACAATGTCGTTCTGGTGCATGTAGTATGCCGGCGAGTTGAATACGCTTTCGGGCTTGGTGAGGTCAACCGTGTAGGTGGTGCGTTGCCCGTTCTCCTCGCGCACTACTAGCACGCGCTTGCGTATTGCCGAGTTGTTGAGGTCGCCCGAGCGGCCTATCGCTTCGAGCAGCGTAAGCCTTTCGCCTGTGTAGCTTTGAGTGCCGGGCGAAGCCACGTCGCCGAGTACTGTGACTTTGAAGCTCATGATTTTGGCAGTTACCTTGGCATCTTTTATCAGCCCTTCTTCTATCATGCGTTTTTGTATGCTTTCCGACAGCTTTTCAACTGTCATGCCCGAGGCCTTTATCTTGCCGAAAATGGGGAAGTCGATGTAGCCGTCTTTGCTGACTACGAAGTAGCTTACGCTTCCCGAACCCTGGCTGGTGGTCATGCCCTGCTGCTGGCCTATGAGGGTAAGGTTTGTGAACGGCTTTATCAACTCTTCGTCCTGCGAACTCACGAAGATGGCGAGTTGGTCGTCGGGCTGGATGTTGAGAGTGTAGTTGTTGTCGAGTGTTACACCATTTTTGTAGAGCTCTTCGGCGCCCTGCAGGTAAATCATCGATTTGTTTGACCCGCACGAACTTGCCGTGAGTATTACAAGAGCCATTGCTGCGATAAGGGCGATTTTCTGCATTTTTGTTTCTATTTATTACTCCTAGAAGTATGTGTTGTTTGTTGAATTCGTGAATTTTGCGGCAAAGTTAATGATTTATTTGCAGTTTTGGCGTGTTGCGGTTTTGTAAAAATGGCCGGCGTGTATAATATGTTGTAAAAAGGCAATATAGAGAAGAATGAAAAAAGGTCTATTGTAATTTTTAAAAAAGTGCTTTGGCTTTTAATTACAATAGACCTTTTTCTGCCGGTATGCGCATACAATTTTTCCGCTATGCGCATTGGGGAATTCTTCTGTGCGCATATAGGAAATCCGCCATGCGCATTCGGTAAAGTATTCCTTATTTCCCGTAGTCGGGCAGTCGGTTATAGCCGATGCCTACTTCCTCGCGCGGTGCCCGTGTGCCGAATGCCTTGCGCAGTTTGAAGTCTTCGTCGTTCCAGGCCTGCATCATATGTGTGTAGCGCGATTCCACTACGTCCCAATGGTAAGGCCTGTTTTCGTGCAGCCATCGTTCGTGGTGCCAGCTCTTGAGTTCTTTGGTGTAGTCGCGCAGCGAACCAATCATGCTTGCGTACGGCATGACGAGGTCGTATACTGCTGTGTTTACGGTTGCACCTTTGTCGTCGTCGGCGCAATAGAGGTCGTAGCGGTGTGACACTCCTGCTGCCAGGGCTGCCTTAGAGAAAACGAATTCCATGCGGCGGGCCGTAAAGCGCAGGGTTTCTACGGTTGACTGGTGCAGGTGTGCCAGCCCTTGGTTGCGGGTAAGCGAAGCATAGCCGTTGGCGCATGCCGTGCGGATTTCCTCCATGTTGCCCTTTTCCTGAATAATGTTTTGCTGGCCAACGCCCTGTTCTTCGAAAGGCACAGTCCATGCCCAGTCATACCATATTGATGTGCCCAAAAGGTCGTGTGCCGACGACACCTGATCGATGGCCTCGGCAAACTGATGGCCGCGGTCGTTGCGGTAAAAGGCCCAGTCGAAAGCCTTCTTGAACGGCACGATGGGAGTTTCCTGTTCGGGCTGCCAACCGCAGGCCGCGCCGAAAAGTATCCCGTACCAGCCCACGTCGAAAAGGTCCTCGCCCATGTCGTCCCATGTGGCGTTGAGCAGACCGAGGGTGCCGTATTTCTTGCCGTCGCGCACCAGGTGCTGGATGTTGATAAGATGCGCCTTGTATTCAGGGAAAACTCTGCCGCCCCAGAATGCGCCGGGAGTTACCATGGTGGGCACTTTGTTGCGCACAAGTTGCGGAAAGTAGTAGTCGTAATTGGGCCGCGACAAATAGTCCCATACCACGGCAATAGCGTTCTTGGGCAGTCCCGAAAGGTCGATATTGGGCTTGTTCTCGGCAATGTCGCCCCAAAACAGCAGTTTCTTGTCTTTAAGAGCCGGCAACTTTGCCACGCGCTGCATGTGATAGACGAAAACATCGTCGACCGACGATGAATCAACCATCGGCTTGCTTTTGCCGCGGCCAAGCTCGAAAGCCTCGTCGCATCCTACGTGCACAAACTCCGATTCGAAATTGGGCAATATCTCGCCCAGATAGTCATTCAGGAACGTGTAGGTGCGCTCGGTGGCAGGGCTGAGTACCTGTCCGCCTACGCGCTCGGCAATGTCGTTGAAGGTAGGCTCGCGCAAGGTGTAGTGCATGTGGCCGAGGCATTCCTGCTGCGGAATAATCTCAACGTGATATTTTTTGCCGTATTCCACAATTTCTTTTACTTCCGCAGGCGTTACCACTGCGCCGCGGGCATTGATTTCTGGATATTTCTCCGATTGGAAAATGTTTTCGGCATAGATGCAGTAGCCGTTGATTTTGTATTCCGACAGGGTGCGTATCTGCTGCTTCACGAATTCCATGTTTGGTATCGGCCCTCGGCTCCAGTCGTCCTGAATCCAGCGGTAACGCAGAGCAGGCTTGTCGGAGATTTTTACGCCCTTCACGCAGAATTTGCCGTCGGCTCCGGTGAAGGAAAGCTGGCGTAGAGTCTGCAGACCATAATAAATGCCGGCATCGGTGTGGCTTTGCACAATCACCCTGTTGGCGTCGGCGAGCAGTATATAGCTTTCGGCGTTTGTCGTGTCAAGCCGCAAACCTGCATCGGCCAGTATCTTGTCGGCTGCGCGGTCGGCTCCCGGCCGCGTTACGGCGATGCATCCCTTGGCATAGCCCTTGCCCTTTTTTACTTTCCATTCCAGAGCGGAAAAGTCGTCGGTCAACGTCGATACGGCAAATTTGTCGGCTTCGCTTTTGCCTACATTGATTACTATTGGGCCCGAAACTTCAAAGTCGGCATCGCCTGCTACGATATTGGCAGGGTATGGAATCAGCGCCAAAGAGTCGCCACTTATCACCGGCCCGCGCGCTGGGGCGCCGAGCACAAATAAGGCTGCAACTGCAGCCAGGATTGTTTTTCTTATCATATGGATTGTCTTGTTTTTAATTGCGTTTTTTCAGAAACCTTCGGTCAGAGCAAAATATTTCCACAGCGGTGCGGCCATAAGGCTTTGCCATACTTCGCCGGCACGCAGCATTTCCTTCACTTCATCGCGCGTAAAAATCATTACGTTTATGTCTTCGCCTTTGTCGAGGTGCTGGCCGCTGATTTGCTCCACTCCGGTTGCCAGAAAACTGTAGGTTATGTTGGTGTGTGTACTTGCATTTGCCGAAATCTGCATCCATTCTTTCCATTCGCCGCCGCCGAATCCGGTTTCCTCCAGCAGTTCGCGCTTGGCGGCATCCACGGGGCTTTCACCTTCTTCCACAACGCCGGCGCATAGTTCGTTTACCGTCTTTCCAATTGCGTAGCGATATTGGCGTACGAACACGAATCGCCCGTCTTTGGTAATGGCTATTGTGTTTACCCAGTCGGGATATTCCAATACGTAATATTCATCGATAACGGCGCCGGTAGGCAGTTCAACTTTGTCGACGCGTGCCGTGAGCCATGGACGCTTCATGAGATATCTGCTTGCAAGCGTTTTCCATTTCATGTCTTTTCTTCCGTCTGCCATGTATTTCTGTTTTTGGTTTCGTCTTTCCGTTACTGCTGATTTATTGTTTAGCGTATACCGGCAAGAGCATGTCTTCATCGGGCCAATTGGGCACGAAAAACAGCGGAACCGGCTTGCCGCCAATCCCGCTCCATTCTATGCGGCGCACGTAGTCGAAGTCGGGCGCACCGAAATCGAACGAACGCCCGAACATCAGTATTGCTCCGCGGCTTTCGTCTATTTTCCACAGCCCTCCGCCGTAGACGCACCGCTCGCCCGCTTCAAGCAAGTCGCGGTGCAAATATACGTGGCCGAAACGGAGCACTCCGTCTTGGTTTATGATGAATTTTTGGTACATGCTGATTCTATGCTTGGCCGCTTTAGTTATGCGTGTGTAGAGTTATCTGATGAAATTCGTGCTTGTCCATTCTTCGTGCCTCGGCAGTCCGAACTTTTCTTTGCCAAGTTGTATGCTCTTTACGAGGAATGCCATGTTGCGGCCCAACTGGCGCATGATTTGCAACCCTTCTGCATCTTGGGCGGCTTCGCCTGGCATACGACCGTGTACATTGTTCCAGTATTGCGAGGGAACTATCGGCATGTTGCTTATGGTGAAATATTTGTTGAGCACGTCGAATGTAGCGGTAGTGCCGCCGCGGCGGGCTACGGCTACAGCAGCGCCGACCTTCATGCTCTTGTCAAAATGGGCGGAATAGAACAACCGGTCGAGAAACGAAATAAGACCGCCTGCCGGCGAGGCGTAGTATACCGGCGAACCGATGACAATGCCGTCGGCTTCTTCAAATTTTTTGTTCACTTCGTTTACGATATCGTCGAAGGCACATTTGCCTAGTTCCTTGCATTTGTTGCAGGCGATGCAACCGCGTATGGCCTTGTGGCCTACGTGTATTGTTTCGGTGTCGATGCCTTCGGTTTCGAGCGTCTTCGCCACTTCGCTCAAGGCAATGGATGTGTTGCCGTCTTTTCGGGGGCTTCCGTTTATCAGCAGAATCTTCATGTAGTTTATATCGTCGCTGTTTGTTGTAGTTGGGTAGTTGGGGTATACTGCGCAGAAGCTGTCTCATTGCCTTTCTGCTTTTCATTTTTGTCGATGAGCATTATCGAACAGCATGCCGAGAGGGCGTATATACATATTAATATACAGGCAATGCATGCTGCGGTACGTGTGAGATGTTTCATGTTGTTTTATTTTAGAGGTTATCTTCGTTCATGTTGTTTCACTTTTTTATAGCGGAAGTTCTCTTCATTTTCTTAATGGTTGCACACTTTGTCGGTATCGACAGTGAAGCCGCCGGCTTCGCTTGCCGGCATGAATTTGCCGCGCTCCTCGAGGAAATCTACCAGCTCGGCAGCCGTCATTCCTTCTGCAGAGCAAGTGCAGAACCGCTCTTCGGCACCGAAACGTTCTACAATGGCATCGATGAGTTGCTGTTTTGTTGTGTAACTATTGCCCTCCATCATGTGGAGCACTTCATGTCCATGTGTCATATATATAATGTGTATAGTGTGGCTTGTTTCATTTCCTCCAATCAGCACGTGCTTTCTTGGCGGTGTAGCCAGCATCCTTCCTCGTGCGAGTTTATGATGCCTGTGGCTTGAAGATAGGAATATATAATTGTTGTTCCTACGAATTTCATTCCCCGTTTCTTCAAATCGGAGGCAACCGCGTCAGAAAGTGGCGAATTGGTTTTTCCGCATTCAAAGATAGTGATTCTTCGTGTAAAACTCCATATATATTTGTCGAAAGTACCGTATTCTTTCCGTATGTTACAGAAAACTCTTGCATTGTTGACCGTGGCGGCAATCTTGCGGCGGTTGCGTACAATAAGTCTGTTTGTGCACAAAGATTCGATTTTCCCTGCGTTGTATTCTGCTATCTTATTGAAGTCGAATTCGTCGAACGCTTCACGGAAAGCCTCGCGTTTATTGAGTATGCACTTCCATGAAAGACCGGCCTGAAAACTTTCCAATACGAGCATTTCAAAAAGTTTTCGGTCATCATGCACGGCCACACCCCATTCCTGGTCGTGGTAGTCTATATAGAGTGCATTGTCGGGATTGCACCAGCGGCAGCGGCTTTTTGCCGGTTCGCTTGACTCTTTCATTTTTTGGAAAATGTTATTCGGCACAAACATACGAAAACTTTTAGTCCATCGCAAATAATCGCTGAAAAAATTGCAGTAAACTCGTCAGTGTCAGACAAACATCTTAACTTTGAAAAATAAAAACGATGGGAATGTCATATAAAAGAGTGTTGCAGCTATTGGTTGTTATGTTGTTTGCCGCAGAATGCTTGGCAGCAATGGGGAAAGACAATGAAATAACACTAAAAGTGAACGGAGTTAAGCGCACTTGCGTAATCTATGTTCCCGAAAACTTCGCCAAGGACCGGCCGCTTGTCATCGCTCTGCATGGCAGATGGGGTAGCGGTAGCAAAATGGCCGAAGCCACGCAGTTCGCTGATATTGCAGACACAGCCCGCTTTGCCGTGGCATATCCCGACGGGCTGGTGCGCCCCGAATTGGGTGGCGGAAACAATACGGGTTGGGATGCCAATGGCGTAACTGATGAAGATGTCAAGTTATTTAAGAAAATCATCGGCTATATGGCGCGCCACTATGGCATTGACCGTAATAGGGTGTACCTTTGCGGCTTTTCGCTCGGCGGCATGATGACATATCATTGTATCAATGCCGCCAGCAATCTGTTTGCAGCTTTCGCTTCCGTTTGCGGTTATAGGCTTAATGAGTACAAACCTTCATTTTCCTGTGCCCGGCGTGTTCCCATCCTTCATATTCATGGAAAGGACGACGGCTTTGTGAAATATGAAAATCTACAGCCGCTCGTAGACAAATGGGGGGAGGCGGTCGGCGCGAATCCTGTTCCTGTGTTGTCAGAGAAAACGGGCGTATTTACCCGCCGCCATTATCTGCCTTTGAAAGGCGGCTATGAGTACGACTTCTATTCGCTCGACCATTATGGACACGAATATAGAAACACGCCAGACTTCAATGTTAGCAGTGTAGTGTGGAACTTTTTCAGCCGTTATGCATTGCATTCATCTCCTGTTTACTGATAAAACAACTTTTTATTTTGTGTCCATTTGGGCACTTATTTGGAGCATTTCAGTACTTGCAGGTGT
>CAZDOH010000031.1:0-7955 GCA_964507005.1 uncultured Prevotella sp.
AGTCGGGTCTCCGCCACTACGTAAGAATTAAAGTTTGGTGTGTTAGTTCAGTTGGTTAGAATACATGCCTGTCACGCATGGGGTCACGAGTTCGAGTCTCGTACACACCGCAAACCGTTGCAATGAAAGTTGCAACGGTTTTGTTTTTTGCGCTTTTGTTTCAATCTCGCTTATTATCGTATACTGTAGCCGGAAATATCGAAAATACAAGAAAGGCATTCCTGCTTTTTGTGTCCGCATTGAAGAAATGCTGCATGCGTATAGCGGGAAAATTCTTTGCGCATAGAAGAAAAATTGTGTGCGCACAGCGCAAAAATTTTGGCAATGATATACTTTGGTCACAAACCCAATAAACGATAAAGGCGATTAATTAAGGCAATTATATAGTTTTAGGTACAAAAAATCAATTACACACTTTTAGTTTCCAATGAGTACAAGGCTTCATTTGTACATTGTCTTATTAATTATTCTATGAAGGTCAGATTCGGTTAATCTAATTACTTGTTTCATTTTCGGTTTTGTTTTTACTATTATCTAATAAATGGTCGTTTTCTTGAAAAACTTTGGATATTTTGTTTAATTGACGTACATTTGTGTCCCCAACAGATACTTATAGTAGTAAATAGCAAGCTGTTATGAATAGAAATGTAATTAGACTTACTGAGCAAGATTTATGCAATGTTATAAAGGAAACCGTAGTACATTGTATTGATTCTATGATGAAGGATAACAGCAACTTCTTTAGACATTTATATTTGGTCAAAGAAAACGTTTCACACGCTCCTAAGGATTATTTTGGGAATTATGAAAATCAAGAATATCTTTATGAGAACCTAAATGAAGGACTTATTGTTTCATATGATATTGATAGATGCGAAACGTATTTGAAGAAATTATTTCCCGAAATCATAAATGTAAGGTCATTAAAATTCAATCCGTATAAAGTTATGGGTAGAAGGATGCTTTCTAATAAGAACGCTTTTGTGGCCATTGATTTGGGCAAGACTTATACAAACTATCTTGCCATTTCGAACAAGGTTTATACCTTGTTGGGGTGGTTTACGAGTAACATTCAGATAAGAAGACACTTGCCAAATGGTAGCTATATGCCTATGTCATTCAACAATTTCAATGGTGAATTTATATACAAGAAGAAAAATGGAGAGGAAATAGAGCTACAGGAATTTCTATCCAAATCACCCCAAATCTCTTGTTTTTCAATAATTGTAGAGGCAAAATGTAGCGAAAGATATTATCAAAAGCGGCGTGATGTTTTTTACCATGCTACCGATACGCAATTCGCTTCTAAAATAGAAGCAATAGGATTGATACCCAAATCTCAAGGAAATTTTCCCGAAAGGATATATTTGGGAAAGAATATTAATAATATAAAGCAAATGATAGGGAACAATTTATCTTCAATGACTGTCTTTCAAGTTGATGCTGAAGGTTTGGAAATATATGAAGACCCAAGACATCCCTATTCATACTTTACTTATGATAATATTCCTCCAAGCAAATTAAATAGAATTATAAACTAAAAAATGGGTTAGGTGCGAGTCATCCAAGGATATCTCCCTCTGAGTAGAAGAATACCTTTCGGAACATTGTTCCAAAATTCTATATTATTTCCAAGAATCTGTAATACAATCCTTTAAAACGAAATGTTAAATAGACACTTTGTGCCTAAAAATAGACCTATAGGTCAAAAATTCTCTACGCATAGAAAAAAGCAAATGCCTTGGTTTTTGAAAAAGGTGCTTTGTGCGGGCGGATTCGGCTACTTTTAGTGTCGTTGGGAGAACACAATAAAAAACATTCCTGCGTTTCTTTCAAGAATTGCGGGAATGTTGCGATGTACACCTGATAGGACTCGAACCTACACAACCGAAGTTACCAGATCCTAAGTCTGGCGCGTCTACCAATTCCGCCACAGGTGCGTACGATGTGTTTGCGGTTTGCAAAGTTAGCAATCTGCGCGCAAACAGCAAAACTTGTATGCCGCTTATTTCGATTTCAATACCTTGCGCGCCGTTTCGATTATCGTGTCAATTCCCTTCTGGTAGTCGTCGGAGGTAATGTCCACCTTTATGTCGGGGTCGATGCCTTCTTCGGTGCATTGCCGGGCGGTGTCGTACATGGGGCATGCCGAAAATTTCACGCTCCATCCGTTGGGCAACTCGGAGTTGAACGGCATGCCTGCGCCGCCGCCGGTCTTGTCACCTATTACGGTGAAGTTTTCAAGGTCTTTGACGTACATCACGAAGGTGTTTGCCGCGCTGTAGGTGTGCCGGTTTGTGAGCACTGCCACTGGTTTTTGCCACCGTATGCCCTGTGAAGGGGTAAGGTATACGGCTTCCATGTCGGAGAAGTCGCTGTGCCCGGTGCCGGTCTTGTGGCGTATGTAGCATGCGAGCGTTTTGTCGTTCACAAACCCCGAGGCCAGCTGCTCGGCCGAGGTCAGCATGCCGCCGCTGTTGCTGCGTACGTCCACGATTATGGCATCGCAGAGTGCCAGGCTGCGGAACATTTCGCTCATGTTGCCGCTGCCGATGCTGTTTTCGAAAGTTTCGACGCGTATGTAGCCGATGTTGTCCGACAGTATGCGGTATTTCATCCCCGACGTTATGCAGTAGTCGGTGCCCAGGTATATGCGCTCTATCGAGTCGCTGTAGTTGGCGGGATAGTCTTCAAACCATTTCCAGTAGCGTGCCATGTCGTGCGAAGCGGTGAGGTTTACGTGTCCGTCGCGCAGTTCGGCGAGCATCTTGCCGCAGAGTTGGAACAGCTGCTCGCTTGACATGTCGCTTTTTACCGCCGGCTTGTAGCGGCTGTATATTTCGTTCCAGTCAACGCCGTACTGCTCGTTTTTCTCTTCAAAGAAACAGTAGCGGCGGTCGAGGGTTTTCCAGAGATATTCGAAGTTGCCTTCGGGGGTGTTGTCGGGCACGTCTTCGGTGATGCACGACGCGAGCGCCGCGCAAATGGCAATAAGCAGAACGATTGTTTGTTTCATCGGCTCAGAATATGGTTTTGCGCGAATCGCTGTCGTGGTGTTTCACCAGGCGGAAGTGCTTTACGTAGCCTATCATGAACAAGTTGCTCCATGCATGGCTTTTGAGGTGGTTGACGTGGCTTTGCCTGATGTCGCACCGCCATGCAAGGCGCAGGGTTCCGATGCCCAGCGGGGCGTCGAGCGTGAGAAGGCTGCGGAACGTAGGGGCGTTGCCCGTCCAGGTAGCGCAGATGTTGTTGTCGTAGTGGCCGAGTGAGAACATTTCGTAGTACGACTGCCCGTAGGCCGGCGAGAACATGGCGCCGAGCAGGGGAATGTCCATCTGCCACCGTATGGGAAATGTGCGCCTGAGCAGCGGGATGTGATAGACGGCCATGGCCGACGCGGCAATGTCGGCACTGAGTTTGCCCTGCGCGGGATTGTTGCCGTTGCGCGTATTGTAAATGCCGCCGATGCTTGCCCCCGTCTGTAGTCCGGCAAGCAGGCGCAGCCCGCGGGCAGGATTCCAGTTGTAGTGCCAGGCTATGCGCCATTCGAAATCACCGGCTATGTAGTGGGCGTTGTGCGAAGGGCTTTCCGAATAGCTCAGGTTGCCTTCGAAGAACTGCTGGGTGCTGATGCGCCCCTTAAGAAGGCGTGTGGCACGCATGGATTCGTGCAGGAATCGCAGTTCCGTGCCGGTATATTCAAAGGGAGAGAGGTAGGTTTCCAACCTGTTTGTGCTTCCGATGCCTATCATGTTCGAGTGCATGGAATAGCGGTTGGCTTCGTATGCCGTGGCGTTGCCGGGGGATATGCAGTCCTGCGCCGCCGCCGGCATTGTGAGTGCCGCGGCAACAAAGGTGGCAAGGAAAAAAACTTTCAGATGCATATCCGGTGGCAAAGATAGCTTTTTATTGTCTTAATGCCAGTCTGAAACTGCAGGATGGCATTGCTGCGGTCTGCCGTCAGTCTTCAATCATCCCCAGTTCCCGCATGTTTTCCAACAGTTGGCCTACATCGGCGGTTGCTTCCTCTTGGCTTACTTCATAGGTGCCGGTCAGCACGCGGGCAAGGTCGTTTGCCGTAAAGTCGCCTTTCGCCATGTGTTTCCACAGAGTCAGGGCTGTTTCGTTAAGGATGAGCACATGCGAGAAATCGATGTTTTTTGACGATGCCGGTACGGCAATGTTGTGTCCGGCCAGTGTCCGTAGTTCAAATCCTTCGGTCAGTTTCATTTCTTTCTTCTTTTTCTTTCGAGTTCAATCCATTCGGGCTTTTTTGCAAGCCAAAGTAATTTCAGATAAATATGGTGGTGGAAGGCAAGTGCCAGTCGGCGCAGCGTGGCGTTGCGCGGCCATGTCAGCGTATGCCACCGCCAGCGCAAGGAGTCGAGCTTGCGGAATTTCTTTGTCCCGCAGCGGCGGTAATGGCTCACAACTCCGATGATGTCGCTGAATGCCGCAGTTTCCGTGCCATAGACGTTGCCGTCACCGCGCATTGTGAAGCGTTGCCCGCATATTGCCGTTACGCGGTGGGCCGCATACAGGTTATGGTCGGTGCGGGCAAGCACAACGTCGTTTACCTTGGGGGCGCTGCACTTTGTGAGCATTATCTCGTCGCGGTAGCTTTCGAAAAACGGCTGCATGCTTGTGCCTACCACGGCAATGGTGACGTCGTGCCCTTCGTCAATCAGAGTTTTTATTTGGGCGTATATCTCTTCGTTTGGTATGGAGACGCGGTTCAGGGGCATACAATGGTGGATTTACACAACTGCGCTGCAGCATCGTCGGGAAGGTTCTCCAGTTCGTATACGGGTACTGTCTCGGTAAGGCGTATCGTGGAGTCAAGCGTTGATTCGTATGTCTGTTTGTCGCAGATGAGCGTGCTCACCGAAGAAAGCAGGTGAGTGAATGCGTCAATGCTTCCGAGTCTTGAGATGTTGTTGTGCTTTGCCTGTACAAGTTTCACCATAGCACCTATCGGCGCATTCTTTTGCTTGTAGCAGGGAGTCTTGCCGCTCCACGGCGAACCGTAGACTGTTGCACTGCCTTCATGCAGGCGCACTATAGGGTTGTCGTCGTTCAGGAGCTCGCAGCCGCTGAAATTTCTCAGCCACGACTGCGAATGTGTGCTTTTGCCGGTGCCGCTGTCGCCGAGAAACATGTAGGCTTTGCCGTTGTAGACTACCGTTGACGAATGTATCGTTAGCGTGTTGAGGTGACTTGTGGCAAAAGTGTAGGCTATGAGCAATGCGCTTGAGAGTGTGCGGATATAGTCTGCCGAGCCGTACGGCACTACGGCTATGTGCGACTTTGTCAGCCTCGGCTCCATGTCTATTATTGCAAGGGGCGAATGGTTGCAGTTGCGTATTGCGAACATGATGCTTCCGTCACTGCGCCGGTACATATTGTAGTCGTTGCCATTTGACAAGAAACTACTAGTCTTTTCAAGGTTGTCGGCGTTGGGGCAGTAGGTGCGGTCAATTGTAGCATGCATCACAGCATTGCCTTCGCAGGTGGAGAGAAAAGGCTTGAACGAAGGCATCGGGTCAACACCGTCGGGTAGAGTATCGTAGCTGTCTACTGTTACTTTGTGGTCGGCAATTAGATAATTGCGTATTTCGCCCATTATTCTTCTTCGGAAGGTTGTGAAAATGCAGGATCAATGTTTTCACCTGCGCTTTGGTATACGGCGCCGTCCATAGGCGTAAACTGGAATTCACCGGGCATGAGTTGCTTGGTAACGGCTCCTTCGTCGAGATACTGCTTCCTTACCTTTAGCATTTTCTTTGTGGCTTTCTTTTCGCTGTTGAAAGTGTATATGATGCAAAGGCGGTTGGGATCGTTGATGGTTTTAGTGAAATGCGCTTTGAGCTGCATTGAAAAATACGAACGGTCGAGCAGGAACTTTGTGCGTTTCTGTATGTTGGCATTGTCGATGCGCTGTACCGAAGTTATGAACACTGTGGAGTCGCGCATGGAATCTCCCACGCCGAAAACATATACCGTGCCTTTCGTGGAAACGCTTTTCACCTTGTCGGGACGCGCTTCTTTTCCGGGTTGCGCCGATGCGGTTATGGCGGTAAACAATAATGTCAGAGTGAGAATTGCCTTTCCTGTGATGTTCCTTAACATGTGATGGGGTTTTAATGCTTGCAAAGGTAAGATATTTTGTTGAATTGCAGTTGTAGTGGCCTATTTTTCACGGCAAATGAAAGGCCGGAGCCATGGGAACTTGTTCCGCGCTCCGGCCTTACCAAATAACATGAAATGTGTTGGCTGTATTTGTGACGGTGTTGCCGAACCTTTACTTTTCTTCTTTGTTGAGGTCCACCGTAAAGCTCTTCTTGATACCGCTCTTGGTTACGGCGCGTATCCAAAGAGTTCTGTCGTCCGACATGTTGGCGCTCTTTACAGCTTCGTCGAAATCGTTGCGTGTGCGCATCTGCTTGTCGTTAACCTGCAGTATTATGAGGCCTTTGGATATTCCGGCTTTTTGCATGTCACCGTTACGTATTGCGGTAACTTCGAGCCCGTACGAAAGGCCCAGCTGCTGCTTCAACTCGTCGGAAAGCGGTGTAAGGCTCACGCCCATTTCGTCGATGTCTACTTCCTTTACTACAGCTGTAGTGCCTTGGGCGTTTTTGAGAGTTATGCTCTTGGTATACGACTTCTTGTCGCGCATGTAGGTAAGCTGTATCTTGTCGCCGGGTTTGCGCACCGAAACTGCTTCCTGGAGCTCGGCCATCTTTTCAACCTTCTTGCCGTTGATGGCAGTTATTACGTCGCCTTTCTGCAGACCGGCTTCGGATGCCGAACTGTTGTCTTCCACAGAGTCGATGTATACGCCATTTACGGTGCCGAGGTTTACGGTATTGCCCTTTTCTTTCTCGGCGTCAATATAGTTCGAAACGTCACTGCCGCGTATGCCGATTATGGCGCGCTGCACGGTTCCGAATTTCTTGAGGTCGTCAACCACCTTGTTCATTATCGATGTGGGAATTGCAAACCCGTAGCCGGCATACGAGCCAGTTTGCGATATAATCATGTCGTTGATGCCTACGAGTTCGCCGCGCGTATTGACTAGCGCTCCGCCCGAGTTGCCCGGGTTGATGGCGGCATCGGTCTGTATGAACGACTCTATGCCGTTGGCGCCCACCGAGCGTGCTTTTGCGCTGACTATGCCCGCGGTTACGGTTGAGGTGAGGTTGAACGGGTTGCCTACTGCAAGCACCCATTCGCCGAGTTTGAGGTTATCGCTCGAGCCAATGGTGATTGCCGGGAAATCGGAGCCTTCGATTTTTACAAGCGCAAGGTCGGTGGTTTTGTCGGTGCCGATTATGCGCGCCTTGAATTCGCGGTTGTCGTTGAGCTTCACGTCGATTTCGTCGGCATCGCTCACAACGTGGTTGTTGGTTACGATATATCCGTCGGAAGAGATTATTACGCCCGAACCGGCTGCTTTGCGCTGCGGGGTCTTGTACTGTCGTTTCTGAATGCCGTTGTTTCCGTTTCCGCGGCCGAAGATGTCGCCGAAGAAATCCTCGAAGGGATCGTAATAGTCGTAGGTCTCGGTTTTGGAATTTTGGGTAACCTTGATGTAAACAACCGAGTTGACTGACTTTTCAGCTGCGTATGTTAGGTCGGGAACAGTTTCGGTGACCTGCTGGGCAGATGCTTTGGGAGTGACGGCTGCATACGCAAGGGCTCCGGCAAGCGCTGCCGAGAGCATGAGGGAGATGCTAAGCAATTTGTTGCATTTCATTGTAGTGTATTTTGATTGTTACTGTTTTTGTTGAAAAGTAACGCAAATGTAATGCCGAAAATGTTGACGCGTGACAAATTGTCGCGAAAAAAACATCGCCGTTACTATCTTTTAACCCTATGGCGCTTCGTCTTAACAGACTATGCCGTAAACCGAAGGAGTCTTTTACAGAAATTAGTCATGTCTGCACAAG
>CAZDOH010000031.1:8055-22033 GCA_964507005.1 uncultured Prevotella sp.
TGGGGATCGTGTACCAGTAGGTCTTTTTCGGTAATGCCGTTCTCGCCGAGACGCACAACCTTAATGCCGAACCCTTCCTGCATGAGCCCGAATTCGTTGTTGGGACCGAATACCATCGGCTCGCCTTCGCGAAGGTAGATGGCGTTTTTGGCACGCGTTTCCTTGGAGTACACATCGTCGTACGACTGCGGGTTGAATATCACGCAGTGCTGAAGCACTTCAACAACCGACGCTCCTTTGTGGTTGGCTGCAGCCAGCAGTACGTCCACAGTCTTGTCGGTGTCGGATGCCACGCAGCGGGCGAAGAAGCGTCCGCGTGCGCCGAAGCACAGTTCTGCAGGGCGGAACGGGTCTTCCACAGTGCCGTAGGGCGATGACTTGCTGACGAAGCCGCGCAGCGACGTAGGCGAATACTGCCCTTTGGTCAGACCATAGATGCGGTTGTTGAGCAGAATCATGTTGAGGTCGATGTTGCGCCTTATAGCATGGATGAAATGGTTGCCGCCTATGGCCAGTCCGTCGCCGTCGCCGCTTATCTGCCACACGGTAGTGTCGGGCGAAGCTATTTTAAGGCCGGTAGCTATGGCGGCAGCACGTCCGTGGATGGTGTGCATGCCGTAGGTGTTGACGTAATAGGGCAGACGGCTTGAGCAGCCGATACCCGAAATCACGGCAGTCTTGTAGGGCGGAACTCCGAGCTTTGCCATTGCCTTGTGCAGGGAAGCTAGGAAGAAATGGTCACCGCAACCTGGACACCACCGGGGGCGTCCTTTCTTGAAATCGTTTACTGTATATTCGCTCATGATAGTTTCTTTGTCTATGAATTATGTGGATGTTTCAGGCGTGGAGTATCTTTTCGAATGCTTCAACGAGCTTGCCTACATTGAAAGGCTGGCCTGTCACCTGATTGTATTGGTAAATGTGTACGCCCTCAACGTTCATTCTGAGGTAAGCGGCAAGTTGTCCGCCGTTGAGCTCTGCAACGACAACCTTCTTGTGTGCACGGAGCACTTCGGCCGTGTTTGCCGGCAGAGGGTTGAGATTGGAGAAATGTGTGAACGCCACTTTCTCGCCTTTGGCTGCCAATGCATCGAAAGCAGAGTGCAGATGTCCGTAAGTACCGCCGAAACCTACAATCAGAAGGTCAGCATCTTTTGCTTCGCCTTCGACTTTGAGGTCGGCAACGGGGATGCGCGCTACTTTAGCTGCCCTAAGGTCGGTCATGAGCTGGTGGTTTTCAGGTTCGCCGCTTAGTTCGCCCGTTTCGTTGCTCTTTTCCAGACCGCCGATTACATGTTCGAAACCTTCGGTGCCCGGTACTGCAAGATAACGCGAGCCAGTTTCCGGGTTGCGCATGTATGGAGTCCATTTGCCTTTCATGTCGGGGGTGACGTAGGGCGGGTTGATTGCGGGCAGCGAGTCGATGTCGGGTATCTTGAAGGCTCCGGTGCCGTTGGCAATGAATGCGTCGGTGAGAAGAATCACCGGCGTTGCGTGCTCGAGGGCCATTTTTGCCGCTTCGTAGGCTTTGTAGAAGCAGTCGGACGGCGATGTGGCTGCAATGACGGGCATGGGACTTTCGCCGTTGCGCCCGAAGAGAGCCTGCAGCAAGTCGCTCTGTTCGCTTTTGGTGGGAAGACCCGTGGAAGGGCCGCCGCGCTGCACGTTGATAATTACCAGCGGCAGTTCGGTCATTACGGCAAGGTTCATGGCTTCGCTTTTGAGGCACACGCCGGGACCGGAAGTTGACGTTACGGCCAGGGCTCCGCCGAACGAAGCGCCTATGGCCGACGCGCAGCCTGCGATTTCGTCTTCACACTGCACGGTGACCACTCCCAGCGACTTGTGTTTGGCCAGCTCGTGAAGAATGTCGGTTGCGGGGGTGATGGGGTAGGAACCGAGGTAGAGGGTTTTTCCTGCCTTCTCAGCAGCCGCTATCAAACCGTATGCGGTGGCCTTGTTGCCGTTGATGTCCATGTACTTGCCTTTTTCCTTTTGGCCGTCGGAATCAATGCGGTATGTATGGTCGATTGAACTATGGGTGTTGTGCCCGTAGTCGTAGCCGGCTTCAAGTACTTTGATGTTGGCTTCTGCCACTTCGGGTTTGCGGGCAAATTTGTCGCGAAGCATTTGCTTGGCTGCTTCGAGGTTACGGTTGAACAGCCAGCATACAAGTCCGAGAGCGAACATGTTGCGGCTTTTGAGCATCGACTTGTTGTCCATTCCGCTGTCTTTAAGACAGTCTTTCACCATTGTGGTGATGGGGACAGATACTATTTCGTTTGTGATGCCCAGTTCCGCTACCGGGTCGAGTGTGGAATAGCCGGCTTTCTTCAGGTCAGCTTCCTTGAAACTGTCGGAGTCGGTGATGATGGCTGCCGTGGGTTTGCAGAATTTGTATTGTGTGGCAAGAGCTGCGGCGTTCATTGCTACGAGCACGTCGCACATGTCGCCCGGGGTGTAAACCTTGCCGCCGCCGATGTGCACCTGGAAAGCCGATACACCGCTGCGTGTGCCTTGCGGGGCGCGAATGTCGGCGGGGTAGTTGGGGAATGTACAGATGTCGTTGCCTACGATTGCCGAAACGGTGGAAAAGATGTTTCCTGCCAGCTGCATTCCATCGCCAGAGTCACCGCTGAAGCGAACCGTGACATTGTCTTTTGCTATAACGCCCGTCTGGGGGCAGGCGTTGGGATTGTTGTTGTTGTCCATAATCAAGTTGTAAAAATCGTGTAGTTGAGCCGCAATCGGTTGTATAATTCCGGCTTGATTAGTCTATCTTTGCAAAATTAGTGCTTTTACGCTAATTTTGATGGCATTCGTTGCGTGTTTTGCCTCACTGAGCGAAAAAAGTGCTTTGTTTTGTGTCTTTCTGCTTGCAAAATGTTTTTATATGTCGTCTCTGCTACATGAAGCGTGCAGATTACGCATTTACGGCATAAAATTTTTCCGCAATGCGTACCAGGGAGTATCAACAACAAAAAAAATCCGCTGCCTTGATGGGCAACGGATTTTTGTATTGTTGATTACAGAGGATTACTTTCCGCAGCAGCAAGAAACCAAATCCTGTACATCAAGTCCGTAGCTCTGCGCATCGATATAGCCGTAGAACCAGCTTACGATGCCTATGAGCAATACGCCGAGAGTGCAGATGGCAAGTGCCGTGCGCGTGTAGTTGTCACTGCGGAAGGTTGCAATGGGGTTGTCGTTGGGGCAGATGTACATTGCCTTTACTATCATCAAATAGTAGTAGAGTGAGATGATGGTGTTGACAAGGGCTATGAACACAAGCAGATGGAAACCCTGGTGGAATGCAGCCATGAACACGAAGAACTTTGAGAAAAATCCTGCGAATGGCGGTATTCCGGCGAGCGAGAACAAGCACAGCGTCATAAGGAACGACAGCTTGGGGTTGGTCTGGTAAAGCCCGTTGTATTCGTTGATGCATATCTTGCCGCTGTTTTGCTCCACAACGTTTATTACGGCAAATGCGCCGAGGTTGGCTGCAAGGTAAACCAGCAGGTAGAACACGAGCGAGGTCATGCCCTGGGCAGTGCCCGGGATAACGCCAAGCACAAGATAGCCTGCCTGGGAGATTGCCGAGAAAGCCATGAAGCGCTTGAGGTTCTGCTGGCGCAGCGCGAAGAGGTTGGCAACCGTAATTGAAAGTATGATTACCCAGAATAGTATCTCTTGCCACTGGCCTGTCATCGGTGCAAACACCTTGACCAGCGTAGTGAGGAGAACGAAACCTGCTGCTCCTTTCGATATCACGCTAAGATAGGATGTTATTACGGTAGGTGAGCCCTCGTATACGTCGGCAGTCCAAAGGTGGAACGGAACGAGCGAGATTTTGAACGCCATGCCCGTGAAGAAGAATACGAGACCGAGTACGTTGAGCATTCCGCCGTCGAACTTGTCGGCGATGTCGGCGAAATACATCGTGCCGGTAGCTCCGTAAATCATGGAGATTCCGTAGAGAAGCAGCGAACTCGAGAAAAGTGCCACGAGTATGTATTTCGCTCCGGCTTCGGCCGAGGTGGCGCGCCATTTGTCGAATGCCACAAGGGCTGTCATGGGCACCGAAGCCAATTCAAGGCCGATGAAGAACATTATGAAATGTCCTGCAGAAATCATGAAGTACATACCCAGCAGTGTGGAAAGGGTCAGAATGTAGAATTCGCCCTGCTTTACCGCGTTGGCTTCGCTGCTGAGATATTTGTTTGCCATGAGGAACACTATCAGCGTGCCTATGTTGAGCACGGTCTTCATTGTGGTCATCATGGGGGTGTACTGGTACATCCCGCCGAAAGCTTCGGCCGCTCCTCCGCAGGGGATGGCATTGACAATGGTGAGGATTGTCATCAGCACCACAGGTACTGCGGTGTTGAGCACTGGCTTGCCCGTCTTGCGGTCGCTGCATACCACAAGGTCGTAGATGAACATTATGACAATGACTGCCAACAGGGCAAGTTCTTCGTGCATATAAAGAAATTGAGTGTAGTCCATGTCCTTACTTTATCAAAAGGGATGTTATCGATGTTAATTGGGTGCCTGCCGCCTGTATGTGGTTTACAATCGGTTCCACGCTGCTGCTTATCATGTCGCTTACCCACAGTGGAGCGAAGCCGAGACCTGCAATGCACACCACAAGGGTTGCGATTGCCACTTTCTCGTCCCATGACGCGTCGTGGAGTTTCAGGTGGTTTTCGTTGGTGCATACGCCGTACATCACCTTGCCCACCATTCGCAGTATGAACACTGCGGTGATTACGATACTCGTTGTGGCGAGTATGGTGAGAACGCGGTGAAGCGTGTCGGCCTGCTGGAACGAACCTACGAAGATTGTCATCTCGGCAACGAAACCGCTGAAGCCCGGAAGTCCGAGGTTGCCAAGACCGGCAATCACGAAGCATACGCAGATGAACGGCATGATGCGTATAAGACCGCTAAGTTCGCGTATGTCGCGGGTGTGGGCGCGGTGGTAGATCATACCGATGCAGGCAAAGAACAATGCTGTGAGCAGACCGTGCGAAAGCATCTGTAAAATGGCACCGGTTGCCGCCGTGCGGTTTATCATAAGTATGGCGAAGAGCACTAGTCCGCAGTGGGATACCGAAGAATATGCGTTGATGTATTTGAGGTCGGTCTGCACGCATGCCGAGAAGGCACCGTAAACAACGCCGATGCAGATTACCACGAGGAAAATCCATCCAAGTGTCTGTGCGGCTTCGGGCATCAGGAACATGGCGATGCGGAAGCATCCGTATCCTCCGAGCTTCATGAGCACCCCGGCATGGAGCATCGACACGGCGGTAGGCGCCGAAGCGTGACCGTCGGGGCTCCATGTGTGGAACGGGAACATTGCGCCCAGCACACCGAAGCCCACAAATGTGAGCGGGAACCAGATGTACTGCTGAGCCACGGGTATGGCGTGTGCGCCGTTGGTGTGGTTGGCAAGGTCTAGTACATTGAACGTCTGGCCTCCGGCACCGTAGAATATTCCGAAGATGCCGCACATCAGCAGCGCGCTCGCACCCATGAGCATGAGCGTAAGCTTCATTGCGGAATATTCCTTGTGGCCAGTGCCCCAGTAGCCGATAAGAAGGTACATGGGGATGAGCGCGATTTCATAGAACATGAACATCATGAAGAGGTCTACCGACACGAAGAACCCGAATACACCCAGCGACAGGAGTGTGAACCACAGGAAGTATTCCTTTGTGAGCGGTTTCAGACGCCATGAAGCGAACGTTCCCGTGAACACGATTACTGACGAAAGCAGAAGCATGGCCACGGAGATGCCGTCGACGCCTACTGAATAGTTGATGTGGAGCGGGGCAAACCATGTGTAGTCTGCCGTGAAGAGCATTTCTTCGGTTGCACCTGCGCTACGGGCATTGAGATACATTACTACCAGCGAAATTGCGCTGACAAGCAGTGCGCTGGCACCTGTTACCATAACGCCCCTTACGGCATTCACTCCCTTGGCAAGCCAAAGGAACAGCAGCATCAGAAGCGGTATTATAATGAATAAATGTAATGGAAACATATCTGTTTTTACGTTTTATCGGGTTAGAGTATCAATAGTAACACGAGGGCCAGCGCACCTATCAGGAATACATAGGCATACTGCTGTATTTCGCCGCTTTGGAATCCGCGTATCAGGTAGCTCACACGGTGGGAACCCGATGCAAGTCCGTTGAGTATTCCGTCGACGACATGCTTGTCGAACCATGCCAGAGGCCGGGAAATGCAGCCGAATATTATGCGGTGGGTCACAAACTGGTAAACCTCGTCGATGTAGAAACGGTGGTAAGCCCATTTGTGAAGCGCAGAGAACCGCGTGGCGAGTGCCACTGCCACAGGCTGTTTTTCGCCTTTGTAGATAAATGTGGCAAGTGCAATGGAGATTACGGCAATCACGATGCTGGTGCCTGCAACGGTCCAGTTAAGGTGTATGTCGTATGCCATGCCGTCGGCGCTCACAAAATGACCGAAGGGAATGAATCCGGCAACGCAAGTTACAAGTGCGAGGAAAATAAGCGGGAAGGTCATCACCTTCGGAGCCTCGTGCATGTGAAGCTCGCTATGGAGTTCCTTGTTTTCTGTGCCCCAGAAAATGCCGTAGTAGAGGCGGAACATGTAGAATGCAGTCATTGCTGCGATGATGGTCATTACCCAACCCATTACCGGACTGAAGGCGAAGCAGCCTGCGAGAATCTCGTCCTTGGAGAAGAAGCCCGAGAACGGAGGAATACCCGAAATGGCAAGGCAGGAAATGAGGAAGGTGATATGCGTCAAAGGCATATATTTGCGCATACCGCCCATTGCCGACATTTCGTTGCTGTGCACTACATGGATTATGGCACCGGCGCAGAGGAAGAGACATGCCTTGAACATTGCGTGGGTGAAGAGGTGGAACATTGAGGCCATGTAGCCTACACTGCCCGGATGCTCGTGCCCGGTAACGTATTCGGTGCAAACTCCGAGGGCAACCATCATGAACGCTATCTGCGAAATGGTTGAGAACGCGAGCACACGCTTGATGTCAGACTGTGCGCAGGCTACTGCTGCTGCGTAGAAGGCAGTGAATGCTCCCACGTAGGCAACGATGTGCAGTGCATCGGGCGCGTAGGTTATCCAAAGCGGATACATGCGGGCCACCTGGAACACACCGGCAACAACCATTGTCGCTGCATGGATAAGCGCGCTGACGGGGGTGGGGCCTTCCATTGCGTCGGGCAACCAAATGTGGAGCGGGAACATTGCACTCTTGCCTGCACCGCCCACGAACATGAGCAACAGCGCGGCAGGGAGCATGAATGCTCCGGCTGCGATTTTGTCGGCATTGCCGGTGAAATCGAAGCTGAATGTCTGGCAGTAGTATCCGTAGATGAGAATGCCTATCAGGAAGCCGAGGTCGGCAAAGCGTGTCACGATGAATGCTTTCTTCGAAGCTGCAATGGCTGCCGGCTGCGTGTAGTAGAAGCCGATCAGCAGGTAAGACGACACGCCCACAAGTTCCCAGAACAGGTACATCTGGAAAATGTTGGTTGCCACTACAAGTCCCAGCATCGACATTGTGAAGAGGCTGAGGTATGCGTAGAATCTCTGGAATCCGCGTTCGCCGTGCATATAGCCGAACGAGTAGATGTGTACTCCGAGCGAAACCGTTCCCACCACTACCAGCATTACGGCAGAGATGGGGTCAACGAGGAAACCTATGTCGAACGACAGGCCGTTGATGAAGAACGGGAGCCAGGTGAAGTTGAATGCGGTTACTGCCTCGTAGATGCCTTCGGCATTGCGCGGCGTGGTGAAGTAGCAGTACGCTGTATAATAGCACAGCAGTGCCACAGCGGTTAGCGACAGCGTTCCGATGAGTCCGGCGGTGCGGTGGCTCAGATATTTGCCCAGCAGACCGACGAAGAGGAAAGAGAGGAACGGCAGCAGTAAAATGAGAAATGTATAAGAGTAATCCATGGGAATTTTATGCTTTCAAATTAAACACTACCATTTCAGGTTCTTTATGTGATTGAGCTGTATGCTGCGCACGTTGCGGTAGATAGCAATCATGATGGCTATTGCAACGGCTGTTTCGGCAGCAGATATCGCTATCGAGAACAGGGCGAAGAAGTATCCTTCGTGCCCGGTGGGGTAGAGCAGACGGTTGAATACCGCGAAGTTGATGTCCGAGGCATTGAGCATAAGCTCTACCGAGATGAGCACAGCAAGCGTGCTTCGCCGTGTGAGGAAGCCGTAGATGCCTATGAAAAGCATTATGGCCGAAAGTATCAGGAAATATTCCAAGTGTATCATTGATTATCCTCCAGTTTATCTTTTGCGCGCTATTACCAGGCCGCCCACGATGCAGGCAAGCAGCAGCACGCTGACTGCCTCGAAAGGAAGCACGTAGCCGTACTTGTCGAACGAAAGCATGTTTTCTCCGATTGTGGCAATCGAAGTGGTGTTTTCGTCGGGAACGAGCTGGGTGATGGCGTTGGTGAAATTATGGGTGATGATTATGAAGAGCACTATTGCCGCTCCGAGAAGGCAGGTTACTGCTGCGGCGAAGAGTTTGCCGAGCTTGAATTGCTGCAGTTTCTCGTTGTTGGCGCTTGTGAGCAGTATCGAGAATACGAAGAGCACCACGATACCTCCGGCATAAACCATCATCTGAACAGAGCCGAGGAAAGTGTATCCCAAAAGGAAATACAGTCCTGCCGTACCCAGAAGGGTAAAGAACAGGAACATTGCCGAGCGTATTATCCGCTTTGTGGTTACCGTGAGCACGGAGAAAGCGAGTATCGCGAAGGCAAGAATATAAAATATTGTTGATTCAGCGTTCATGATTCTTTGTTGTTTTAGCTGTTGCTGTCGGGCTTTTCGGCAGCCGGTTTGTCGGCACTTGTAGCGGGCTTGGCTGCTGCGGGGCGCGCGGGTGCCGGGCGTTCTTCCACTTTGCTTCCTTCGTGGTTGAGGCGTAGGTTGAGCTTGCTGCGGTCGAACACGGCGTTTTCAAAACTCTGGTCGAACGTTATGGCCTTGTGGGCGCAGGCATTGACGCAGAGCATGCAGAACATGCACTTGCCAAGATTGTAGTTGTATTCCTTGAGCACGCGTTTTTTCTTGCCGTCTTCGGTTTCCACCATTTCGTGCACGATTTGGATGGAACCGTTGGGGCAGGCCATTTCGCAAAGGTGGCACGCCACGCATTTGTGCTCGTTCTTTTCGTTGTGGGGCATTGTGAGGCTTCCGCGGAAACGGTCGAACATCTTGAGCTCCTTGCGGTTCTCGGGATACTGTTCGGTGATTTTCTTGGTGAAGAGTTCCCTCATTGTGGTTTTCAGCCCCACGCAAAGGGTTTTCACTCCCCAGCAGATGCCTCCTATATAACTTCTGTTTTGCATCATCTTGAATCAGTTTTCGAAATTAAAAATGAAGTCCGAACTGTGATATCAGTGCCATGAGCACGAGGTTTGCCATTGAAATGGGAATGAGGTATTTCCATTCCAGGTTGAGCAGCTGGTCGATGCGCAGGCGGGGGAAAGTCCAGCGTTCCCACATCAGGAGGAATGTTACGAACACGGCTTTTGCCACGAACCACACAGCTCCGGGAATCATGTCCATCACGCTGTCGAAGCCTTCGACTCCAATGTGCAGCGGCATCCATCCTCCGAGGAAGAGCGTTGCCGCGATGCATGCGCAGATGAACAGGTTGAGGTATTCGGCCAGGTAGTAGAAGCCGAAGTTCATACCCGAGTATTCGGTGTGGTATCCTGCCGTAAGCTCGCTTTCAGCCTCGGGCTGGTCGAACGGGCCGCGGTTGCATTCCGCGTTTCCGGCAATGAGGTAGACTATGAATGCGATTATTGCAGGGATGTGTCCTTTCACGATGTTCCAGCAGTCGGCTTGCCCTTCCACTATTTCGGAGAACTGCATTGTGCCGGTAAGCGCTATCATGGCCAGCATTGTCATGCCTATCGACAGTTCGTAGCTGATGATCTGCGCTCCGGCACGCATGGCGCCTATGAGCGAGAACTTGTTGCGGCTGCCGATTCCGGCGAGCAGTATTCCCACGATACCGAGCGACGAAGCCGCAAGGAAGAAGAATACGCCGACGTTGAAGTCGAGCACCTGTGCGCCCTTGTTCCAGGGGATGCACGAGAAGGTGAGGAACGATGCGAGAATCACCATCACGGGGGCAATCATGTATGCCAGCCTGTCGGTGTTGCGAAGGAAGATGATTTCCTTGGTGAGCATTTTGAACACGTCGGAGAATACCTGCAGCAGTCCCCATTTGCCCACTCGGTTGGGCCCGATGCGGCACTGGAAGAAAGCGCATATCTTGCGTTCAAAATATATCAGGAATATTGCAAAGAGGGCGTAGAGGGTGATTACCGCCAGCGCCACAACGACGCACTCCACGAGTATTGCGCCCCACGCAGGGAGCACAGAGCGCAGGAGCCCGTCGAACCAGTTTGTTACTATACTAAAGTCGAACATGTATGTGTTGTTTTAGTCTTGATGAGTTAACGGTCGATATCGGGCACCACATAGTCGAGTGTGCCTCCGATTGATATCAGGTCGGCGATTTTGTTGCCGCGGCATGCGGTGTCCATTACAGCCACGAGCGGCAGTCCGGTGGCACGGTAGTGCAGGCGGTAGGGCGACTTGTCGCCGCGGCTTTCGATGAATACTCCGAAGCGTCCGCGCGATGCCTCCACTGCCTTGTAGAATGAGCCTTCGGGCAGTTTGATTATGGGCTTCGTCTTTTCGCGGAAGTTGCCTTCGGGGATGTTGTCGATGAGCTGCTCGATGATCGAGAGGCTTTCGACTATTTCGCGCAGACGCACGATGAGGCGTGCGTAGCTGTCGCCGTCGGTGAGCACTATTTCGTTGAACTTCACGCGGTCGTAGGCTGCGTAGGGTTCGTGCTTGCGCACGTCGTTGCTCCATCCCGAAGCCCTTCCGCTGCCGCCGGTGCAGCCGAACGAGATTACCTGCTGCTGGCTGAGCGTTCCCACTCCGTCGAGGCGGTTGTGGGCTATCACGTTGTCGGCGAAGATGTCGTAGTACTCCTGGATGTTCTTGCGCATCACCCGTATGAAGTCTTTCACGCGGTTCTGGAAGTTGGGGTGCAGGTCATACTGCACGCCGCCTATCATGTTGTAGTTTATGATGAGGCGTCCGCCGCAGGTTTCCTCGAATATGTCGAGTATTTTCTCGCGGTCGCGGAAAGCGTAGAGGAATGCGGTGGTTGCGCCGAGGTCCTGGCAGAGGCATCCGAAGAAGAGCAGGTGCGAGTCGATACGCTGGAGTTCGTCCATGATGGTGCGTATCACTTTCACGCGGTCGCTCACTTCAATCTCCATGGCTTCCTCGATGCACGAACAGAGTGCATGGCGGCTTTGCTGTGCCGAGATGTAGTCGAGACGGTCGGTGAGTGCCAGTGTCTGCGGGTAGGTGAGGCTTTCGCTTATTTTTTCCACACCGCGGTGGATGTATCCCAGCACGGGGTCCACTTTCCTTATTATTTCGCCGTTGAGGCTGACGCGGAAATGCAGCACTCCGTGGGTTGACGGGTGTTGGGGCCCGATGTTCACCACGTATTCGTCTTCGCCGAAAATCACGTTGGTCTTTTTGCCCAGTGTGCCATCGGGCTGCAGGGTGTATTCCGTGGTGGTGTCGGCGAGCGGCTCGTTGGTCATGTGCTTCGGGTCGAAGGGGTTCTGCTTCAGCGGTTCGTCGTCTTTGCGCATGGGATATCCCACCCAGTCTTCGCGCAGGTAGATGCGGCGCATGTCGGGGTGCCCGGCAAAGATTATGCCGTAGAAGTCGTATGCTTCGCGCTCATATATATAGGCTATGTCCCAAAGGTCGCTGGCCGTGGGCAGGACGGGCTGCTGGCGGTCGGCCGTTGCGCTGCAGATGCTTTCGTGCTTGCCTGTCGATGTGGAGCGCAGCATGTAAACCACACCGAGTCCTCCCTCTTCGCCCCAGTCCATACCGATGAGGTTTTCAAGGAAGTCCATCTTCTCCTCGTTTTTGAGGCGCTGCAGTTCGGCCTTCAGCTGCGAGGGTTCTACTTTTCTGATATCGAGTTTCATGCCTTGTCCTCCTTAGGTCTTTTCTGTTTGCGGTTGGTGGTGCCGAAGAAGTTTTCCACCTTCACGATACGCTGCAGCTGCATCATGCCGTAAAGGAAACTTTCGGGGCGTGGCGGGCATCCCGGAACGTATACGTCCACGGGGATGATCTGGTCAACGCCCTGCAGCACATGGTAGCTTTTCGTGAACGGTCCTCCCGATATCGAGCAGCCGCCGATGGCAACCACGTATTTCGGGTCGGCCATTTCGTCGTAAAGGCGCTTCAGCACGGGAGCCATCTTGGTGGTGATGGTGCCGCATACGAGTATCACGTCGGCCTGGCGTGGGCTGTTGCGCGTAACCTCGAATCCGAAGCGTGCAATGTCGTAGCGCGCTGCACACACGGCCATGAATTCTATGCCGCAGCAGCTTGTGGCGAAGGTAAGGGGCCAGAGCGAGTTGCTTCGCCCCCAGTCAATCAGGTCGTCAAGCGGTTTGACGAAGACGTTCACGCCTCCGGCATTGAGTTCCGCAACCAATTTTTCGTAAGTCTCGTTGTCCTTGAAGTCCTCGTAAGGGATAGACTTGATTTTGGCACGCTTCTTTATTTCCATTCCAAAGCTCCTTTCCGCCAGGCGTAAGCCAAGCCTAATACCAGTATGAACAAGAAAAACAAAACGCTGACTATCCCTACGGCTCCGAGTGTGCGAAGCACCACGGCCCACGGAAAGAGAAACATTGTTTCAACGTCGAACATCAGAAACAGGATGGCATACAGATAATATCCCACCCTGAACTGCATCCACGTCTTGCCGCGTGTAGGAATACCGCATTCGTAAGGCTCTTCCTTCTGGGCGTTGTACGACCTCGGGCCGATAAGCACTGCTATCGTGACTACCAAAGGCACGAACACCAACCCCGTGAGGGCCGCCGTTACAAGCATGGTGAAGTTCATTGTTTATAGTATGTTATTAAAATGAATAAAGTGAAAACTAGTTTTTTAATGGCTGCAAAGGTAATAAGAAACATTAAAAGGCATTGTGTATATCCTCTTGTTTTTGCACATTTTTATGTCAAACGTTCCCTTTTGTCACGAAAGCCGCAGTCTTCGCCGCAGTTTTGCCAATCGCATGTTGAAAGACACCGCGCTTTGGGGCGGGGAGTGACGCTCCGCACAGGAAGGAAAACGGTGCTTTAGCACTGCGCACTTTATCACTTTAGCACTTTACCCCCCCTGCGCAAATACCCCGTGCCGCGACAACAATAAGGCTTGCAAAATGCCACCTGCGTGTCTTATAGACGCTTGTTTGATGCACTTCATAGTTTTCCAAATAATAACAAAAAGCTTTAAAAAGCATAAATCCAAGTGCCGGCAGTGCTAAACGCTAAAGTGTTAAAGTGCTAAAGTGCTAAAGTAACGGGTGGAATACGGGGGTGTGCTGCATTTTGTGTTTTTGCGAGGGTGCACGGGAATTAAAGTACTATATATTAATTATATAAATATATATATTATATATAATAATAATATATATTCATTATACATATAGAGAGAGACCCCCCAGCGAAAGAGCCTGTAACTTTATCACTTTAACACTTTAGCACTTTAACACCCTCAAACTGCAATCGCCTAGCCTTCAATGCTTTGCGAAAAACCTCCCGGCTCATGCCGCGCGATTTTAATGCCTTCGGGCGCATTTTTCCCCTGCCCAGAGCGCGATTTTTCCCGAATTCCGCGGAAATTTCCAGCGCCGTGAGCGCGTTTTCCCCGCATTTCGGAGCAAAAACCGCGGAAAAAGCCGCGGCGTGCCGTTTGCGTCGGGATGCCTAGCCGCTCCAAACATCCGACTTGTACCCGCAGTGTATGCAGAGGTATAGCCGCTGGTGTT
>CAZDOH010000032.1:0-3477 GCA_964507005.1 uncultured Prevotella sp.
GCCGAGCCGCGCATGGCTGAGGACTGCAATATGAGTCGTTAGGCTTATGCCTGCGGCCTTGAGGTCTCCGAAGGAGGCCAACAAACATAACCGCTTGCGAGCGTAGCGAGCTGGCGGACAGGTGGATGCTTGGCAACTTTCGTCCTCGGAGAGGGCGAACACCGACGAGAATGTTTATATAAGGGAACTATGCAACTTATCTGTTTCGCACCGCTAAGAAGAACATAGTGGGTTATGGCACTTGTGTGGCGTCGTTCGTGCTGGGGCATGTGCTCTGCTACTGCGACTTCTTCGCCCACGCCGAGATAGGCAACGACGGTGCCTCGTCTATTCAGCTTCTTTTCTAGGTTTCCGGTTGTTCTTGGCCGCTCCGAACGTTTGCCGCGCGTCGGAATGCCGGAGAAAATCCCTGCAATCAGTTGGGCAAATTTGCAAAACAAAACAAACGAAAGATATTTAATAAAAAAAACGGATTTCTATATAACTGTTGCGATTAATAGCTATATTTGCATTACAGTTCAAGCGTTGTTGAAAATAACCGAATGTGTTTAAAATATTCTCATATGAAAAAGCTTATTCTTTGTAGCGTTTTGTTGTTGTGCATGCTTGCTGGCAGCACTGCCTCTATGGCATCCGACAAAATTCATGTGGTGTTCATAGGCAACAGCATCACTTATGGTGCTACGCTTTCCAGTCCGTCCACCGAGGCTCCTCCTGTCATTACCGGCCAGCAGCTTTACAAGCGCACCCGTGTGGCCACGAGGGTGAAAAACTGCGGTGTAAGCGGCATTACCACGTTCGGCTTTTTGCCTGGGCGCAGCGCCTACAATACAGCTGTGGCGGCGGCTGCGGAATTTGCCCAGGAGCAGGGACCGCTCTACTTTTCTATAATGCTCGGTACCAACGACAGTGCCGAGAAAGGGCCCGAAGGCGCTCCCGTGAGCACGGATACCTACAAGAACAATCTCAAGAGCATAATCGATTCGCTCAAGGCGAAATTTCCCCAGGCCAAGTTCATACTCAACTATCCCATCTGGTACAGCCCCACAACCCACAACGGCGCAACATATCTGCAGGCCGGTCTCGACCGCCTCAATTCCTACCATCCGGTAATCGACAACATTGTGAGCGAATACTCGTCGTCGGATCCCGGCAAGGTGTACGCCGGAAGCAAGGATGCGTATTCGTTCTTTGAAAACAATACCCAGTATTTCACTTCCGAAGAAGGCAATTCCGGCACTTTCTACCTTCATCCCAATGCACAGGGAGCTGTGAAACTTGCCGGTTTCTGGACCGATGCCATCATGCAAGTGCTAGCCACCGACGGCATTGACGAATATACCGGTTCCGACGAAACATGGCTCAAGGGCGATGACCTCATAACCGACACCTTGCAGATTACCTCAAATACCATGGAGAGCTGGAAGTTCTCGCCGGCCAACCTTATACGGCCGCAACTGGAAGGATATTCCACCGGGCAGTATATCTACCACTCGGCGTGGACCGACCCTTTGCCGCAGAACGAGTCGCCTTACCTGCAGGTGCATCTCAAAGAAGCCCAAAGCGACATATTCTTCATGATGATAAGTTCGGAATGGGCCGCTACCTACGACACACCGCGCGACGTTGTTGTAATGGCCACCAATACTCCCGACGATGAAGACTCGTGGCAGGAGGTGTGCGAACTGCAGGACCTCGTAACCGAAATTCAGCATCCAGTCATTTACTATTCTCCGCATATAGCCCTTGGCGGCGAATATACTGATCTTCGCTTTGTGGTGAAAGCCACAGTTAACAACCGCAAAAGTTCCACGGGCAGCCTATTGCTGAGCCTCGGGCGCTTTCAGGTTATCAAGGCCGAGAAAGCCGACACTCCCTACCGCAAGCTGCTCATGCTGCTCGACGAAATGTCGGAAAAGGGCATGGACTATCAGAGCGGCACTCAGCCGGGATATTATTCCGAGCAGGCGGTAAACAATCTTATAGAGGCCTACGAAGCGGCCAACTATGCCGCGTCGCAGTCACTCACCGATGAAGAGTATGCCAGCGCCGAGCAGAATTTGCGCAACGCCTACAATGCCGTAGAGGCTTCGCTGGTGAAAATTACCGACGGCTATTATTATATCGTAAGTGCCTATCCGGCTTTTGCCGAAAACAATGTAGGAACAAAGGCCATGTACGTGTCCGGTTCCGAGACACTTCGGTGGGCAACACTCGATGAAGACAATCCCGGTTACCTTTTCAAGATTACCATGTCCGATGACAGCATCTGCAATATACAGAGCGTATATAGCGGCCGTTATGTGAATACCCTGGCAAGCCAGTTTACCGACGCTCCAGCTGCCATGCAGCTCATAAAGCGGATAGGAACCACGCCGCAGTTCACCATTGCAAATGTTTCCAACACCACGCCATACCACTGTCAGGACCACAAAGAAGGTGCCGGCACGGAAGGTGTGATATGCGCGTGGTCCGGAAAGGCCGATACCCCTTCTGCCTGGTATCTGGTGGCGCAGAACGATGCCGAAAAAATATCGGCGCTTGAACAGGAAGGCGAACAGGCTTACCGCTCTGACCGTGTGCTTGCGGCTGTGAAATCTACAAGAGATTCGCGTTTGAAAGCCGATGACTACGAAC
Organism: uncultured Prevotella sp.; assembly: GCA_964507005.1. GTDB lineage: Bacteria > Bacteroidota > Bacteroidia > Bacteroidales > Bacteroidaceae > UBA6398. Next base: position 2,638 of record CAZDOH010000032.1, read on the forward strand.
CCTACATTACCAACGGTTCGCAAATAACCGCGAATTCGATGGAGAGCTCGCAGTTTACGCCCGCAAACCTCATCCGCCCCGAAAGCGACGGCTATGGCACGAGTCAGTACATCTTCCACACGTCGTGGAGTTCGCCGCTTGCAGCCAACGAATACCCATGGCTGCAGGTAAGTCTCAACTCGCCGCTCAGCAGTTTCCGCTTCAAAATGATAAGTTCGGAATGGGAGGGAACCTTCGACACACCGTCGAGTATGGATATCCTGGCTACCAACACTCCCGATGACGAAGATTCGTGGACGGTGGTAAAGCAGCTTACCGGCATGGTGTCTGAACTCACCCACCCGGTGAAATACATGTCCGACATCATATCGCTTGAAAGCGAGTATTCAAATCTGCGTTTTGTGGTGAAATCCACTGTCAATAACCGCACAACGTCAACCGGAATGTTTTATCTGAGTCTCGGACGCTTCCAAGTGTACGGTGTCACCCCATTGGCTATTTCCGAATACTATACAGTTGAGGGTATGAAGGATGCTTGCGACAACTACGACAATATTGTAGCCGCCGCAGTAGCAAAAGCCACGGCAGGCACGGCTTCGCTCGAAGATGCCGAGGCAATCTATGCCGCCGCTGCTGAAATCGACCGTCTGTATGTTGACCGCGACTCCATCTTCGAAGTGTATGCCGCTCTGCTCGACGAGGCAGAAAGCGCCTACGACAAGGCAGTGCCCACGCTGCAGCCGCTGATTACCGACGGCTCGCAGATAACCGCGAATTCGGTGGAAAGCTCGCAGTTTACGCCCGCCAACCTCATCCGCCCCGAAAGCGACGGCTACGGCA
>CAZDOH010000032.1:3577-21345 GCA_964507005.1 uncultured Prevotella sp.
AGCTCGCAGTTTACGCCCGCCAACCTCATCCGCCCCGAAAGCGACGGCTACGGCACTGGGCAGTACATCTTCCACACGTCGTGGAGTTCGCCGCTTGCATCCGATGTTATGCCTTACCTGCAGGTGCACCTGTTGTCGCCCGAAAGTTCGTTTATTTTCAAAATGATAAGTTCGGAATGGGCTGCTACCTACGACACCCCCAACAGCATGAGCATTCTTGCCACCAATACTCCCGATGACGAGGATTCGTGGGTAAATGTCAAGCAACTCGACAATATGATTCCCGATGACCAGAAGTTCTCTCATCCTACAAAATATACGTCGGCAATGATTGATATGGCAGGGGAATACAGCGATGTGCGCTTTGTGGTGAATTCCACTGTAAACAACCGCTTGGCTTCGACGGGGATATTCTATCTGAGTCTCGGACGCTTCCAGATGTACACGGGCGTTGACCCCGAAACGGTGCAGTATAATTACAATCCCGAAGTCACGGCGGCTGCCGATACTCTGAAGTCTCTGATTGATGCCGGTGCCGCGAAGACGGTAAACAACTTGACTGCCGGCGACATAACGGCTTTGCGCACGGCTATCGACAATCTGAACAATGCCTATGCCGACACTACAAGTCTTGCCGCATATTACAGGAAAATGATGACACGTGCCGAGAATTTTACGGTAGGTGAAGAAATCGGCGAGGCCGACAGCGAAGAAAGCGTCGCTGCATTTTTAAGCGCATTGCAGACTGCACACGCATTGGTGAACAGTCGCCAGCCCATGAAAGCCGATATAGCCAAAGCCATCGAAGGTATAACCGAAGCCTACGACACTATGCTTGAGCATGTCAACAAACTGCAGGCCGGGAAATGGTACTACATAGTGTCGGAATGCAGCAGCGACTATTGCAGCGGCAAGGCCATGATGGCCACTTCTGCCGATTACGGCTCGCAGGTGCACTTCGGACAGAACGACAAAGGGGAAAACGACCCTGCGTATATCGAAAACCCGTTTGCGATGTGGCGTTTCATGCCTGTCGAAGGCACGCCGTACTATTCCATACAGAATCTCGCCACCTCGCATTCTGTAGCGGCAACTTCAGACAAAGGCGTGAGCATTCAGAGAACCCCAGCACCCTATCGCGTTGACTATATAGGCGCAGCCGAACTGCAGTTTGTGCCGGTAGGCGAAGGCAATGCCGAAGAATATCAACTGAACGCGCAGGCGAGCGACACCTTGGTAGTACTGCAAAATGCAGAACTCGGAGGGGCTTCAAGTTGGACGGTAGTCCCCGTGGAAGACGACGCCTATCTCAAATTCCCCATTGCAGCAAACAGTATCGGTATAATGACATTGCCGTTCGATATTCCTGCCGGCAGCGGTTCCGTAATGCAGATGAATCCTAATGTGACTACCTATTCGGTTAAGTCTGTGGAAGTGTCCGAATCGCTCTATTCGTCGGTGATAACGCTCACCAAGACCGAAGAAATCAAGGCCGGAGTGCCGTTTGTGATAGTTGAGGGCAATACGTCCGACTACAGTCAGAATTTGCCGATGAGCAGCATCTACACTACGCTTCCTGCCGATGTCGACACTACATCGCGCAAAGCCAATGCCCTTGTCGGAACGCTTGGCGGCACAGTGCTCAGCGCCGGAGGATATGGCTATTTCGCAAACAATGCAGTTGAGATATCCGGTGTAGGACAAGTGGAAATTCCAGGTATGAGCGGCTGGATAGATGCGGGAAATGCAGTGTGCGAAGATGGCAATGCCGATCTCGTCATCAATGTAGGCGGTATAATAAACTCCATCTCCGACTTGACAAAAGAATTCGTTGCCAATGGCAAAACGAAGGTATACACCATAGACGGTGTGTATGTTGGCGACTATAGCGGTTTCGCAGCGCGTCGTGCAAAAGGGCAACTTCCGAAAGGCATATATATTGTCAGTGGCCGGAAGGTGATGGTAAAATAGTGCTTTCTCCGCATTCATTTGCAAACACATAGGAGGCTGTGTCGTAAAATTAATTACGACACAGTCTCTTTCGCTTTGCTTGGGGGAGCTAAAAACGCTAAAATCAAAATTCCCCCGAAACTGTTTTATGGCTGCTGCGCGCGCACGGCAGGGGCGTAATATTTTGCTATCTTTGCGCAGGAAAACAGAAATCTGATATGGAAACCGAAATCCCCAACAATAATCCGCTGCTTGCCGCGTGGACGCTGCCGCCCTTCGGCAGTTTCAACGACAGCCATTTTGCCCCGGCCATGGACGAGGCACTGCGCCTGGCGCGCGAGGAAACCGACGCCATAGCCTCGGCAAGCGAGACTCCAACGTTCGCCAATACCATCGAGGCGCTAGACCGCTGCGGACAGACACTCGACCGCGTGGAGAGCGTGTTCTTCAATCTGCTCGGAGTGGAGAGCAATCCCGAGCGCGAAAAGCTTGCCGAAAAATTCGCGCCCATGCTTTCGCGCCACCATAGCGACACGATGCTCAACGCCCGGCTCTTTGCCCGAGTGAAGCATGTGTGGGACAATCCTCCCCACGGTCTCTCGCCCGAGCAGCATACCTTGCTCGAAACTACCTACAGGGCTTTCGTGCGCAGCGGGGCCCTGCTCGACGACGGGCGCAAGGCGCAGCTGCGTCAGGTGTCGGAGCGCCTCTCGCGCCTTTCGGTGGATTTCTCGAACAACCTGCTCCATGCACTGCACGCTTTCAGCCTCAACGTCACCGATGCCGCAAAGGTGGAGGGCGTGCCTGCCACGGCGCTTGCAGCGGCGCAGGCTGCGGCTTCCGCCGCAGGCCACCAGGGCTGGGACTTCACGCTCGACGCTCCCGTCTACGGTCCGTTCATGGCCTACTGCCCCGACCGCGAACTGCGCCGCACGCTCTACATGGCGCGCAACACGGCTTGCATGCCACAGTCGGAATACAACAATCTAGGGGTGTGCGAAGACATCGTAAACCTGCGCCTTGAGCGCGCACGCCTGCTGGGGTATGCCTGCTATGCCGACTATGTGCTGGAGCGCCGCATGGCGGGAAATGCAGGGGCCGTGGAGCGACTGCTGGGCAGCATTGCCGATGCCTACATGCCCCAGGCACGCCGCGAGGTGGAGGCCGTGGAGCAGTTTGCCCGCCGCACGGAAGGCGCACAGTTCGCGCTGCAGCCGTGGGACTTTGCCTATTATTCGCGACTGCTGAAACAGTCGCTCTACGATATCGACGGCGAGATGCTGCGCCCCTACTTCGAGCTCGCGAAGGTGGAAGCCGGAATCTTCGGTCTGGCACGCGAGCTTTACGGCGTGACATTTACACTTAACGGCAGTGCGCCGGTATACCACCCCGACGTGAAGGTCTACGACGTGGCTGACGCCGACGGCACTTTCCTGGGCACGCTCTACATCGACTTCTTTCCCCGGCACGGCAAGCAGAGCGGGGCATGGACTACAAGCTACAGTCCGCAGTGGCGCGACGGCGGGCGCAACGTGCGCCCCGTGGTGGGCATATCGATGAACCTCACTCCGCCCTCGGCAGGGCGCCCCTCGCTGCTCACCTTCGGCGAAGTGACTACCTTCCTCCACGAATTCGGACACTCGCTGCACGCCCTATTTGCCGACACCGTATACCGCTCGCTTAGCGGCACGAGCGTGTATTGGGATTTTGTGGAACTGCCGTCGCAAATAATGGAAAACTTTGCAACGGAAAAGAAATTCCTGCGTAAATTTGCAAAGCATTATGCCACAGGAGAGCCGTTGCCCGACGCCCTTGCCGACAAACTGCTGGAAAGCCGCAATTTCAATGTGGCCTATGCCGCCATACGGCAGGTGTCGTTCGGACTGCTCGACATGGCCCTGCATACCCTGCGCCAGCCCCTCGCGGCGGGCACACTTATGCAGGCCGAGTTGGGCGCCACCGCAGCGGTGCGCCTGCTGCCCGAAGCCCCCGGCACCGGCACGGCAGTGCACTTCAGCCATATCATGGACGGAGGGTATGCCGCGGGATACTACAGCTACAAGTGGGCGGAAGTGCTCGACGCCGATGCCTTCCAGGCTTTCAAGGACGACGGCGTGTTCTCGCCGCGGGTGGCACGGCGGTTCCGCGAGTGCATTCTCGCGCGCGGAGGCCCCGAGCCGCCACAGCTGCTCTACCGGCGCTTCCGCGGCGCGGAGCCTACCATAGAGGCCATGATGCGGCGCGACGGAATAAACATATCAAAATAACATGCTCACGGCAGAAGAAAAACAGCACCGCCTCGACCTGCGATACATGCGCATGGCGAGAATATGGGCCGAAAACTCATACTGCACACGCCGCAAGGTGGGGGCACTCGTGGTGAAGGAAAAGATGATAATCAGCGACGGCTACAACGGCACGCCTTCGGGCTTCGAAAACGTGTGCGAAGACAGCCACGGCGTTACCAAGCCCTATGTGCTGCATGCCGAAGCCAACGCCATTACCAAGATAGCACGCTCGGGCAACAACAGCGATGGCGCCACGCTCTACGTCACGGCTTCGCCCTGCATAGAGTGCGCAAAGCTCATAATCCAGGCTGGCATAAAGCGCGTGGTCTACGGCGAAAAATACCGCATAGACGACGGCCTGCGGCTGCTGGAGCGCGCTAACGTGAAAACCGAATTTATCGACGCCGGCAAGCCCTGCGACGACGCTGAACAATAACACTCCCAATATCAAAATGAACCCCAACCGCTCATCACGCTTCACTCCGCTCATCGTAGCCTGCAGTGTGGTTATAGGAATCATAATAGGCAGCTTCTATGCCAACCATTTCTCGGGAAACCGCCTGAGCATCATCAACACTTCGAGCAACAAGCTCAACGACCTGCTGCAGATAGTGGACGCGCAGTATGTTGACAAGGTGAATATCTCCGACCTCGTGGAAAAGTCAATGCCCAAGATTCTTGCCGAGCTTGATCCGCATTCCACCTACACCAGCGCACGCGACGTAGAGGAAAGCATGCAGGACCTCAAAGGCAGCTTCTCGGGAATCGGAGTGCAGTTCACCATCCTCGACGACACCATACGCATCATTTCAGTAATAGAAGGCGGACCGTCGAAAGCCGCAGGCATACTGCCGGGCGACTGCATAGTGGCCGTCAACGGCAAGCCGTTTGTGGGGAAAAAGGTTACCAACGACGAGGCAGTGCACAAACTTAAGGGCCCCAAAGGCTCGAAAGTCACGGTTGGAGTGCTGAGGGCAGGCGAAAAGGAAATCAGGAGCTTCACGCTGCAACGCGACGACATCCCCATAAAAAGCATTCAGACGGCCTACATGCTCGACGAAAAAACCGGGTATGTGAAGGTTGACCAGTTTGCCGACTCAACATATCCCGAGTTCCTCGTAGCGCTTGCTAAGCTCGGGCAGCAGGGAGCCACAAGCCTTGTGCTCGACTTGCGCGGAAACCACGGCGGATTTGTGCAGCCAGCAATACGCATGGCCTGCGAATTCCTGCCGGCAGGCAACCTGGTGTTCTATATGCAGGGGCGCCATTCCCCACGCGAGGACTTCGTGAGCGACGGGCGCGGAACACATCAGACCACGCCTCTCGTGGTGCTCGTCGACGAGCAGTCGGCATCGGCAAGCGAAATATTTGCAGGCTCGATGCAGGACAACGACCGCGCTATGATTGTGGGCCGCCGTTCGTTCGGCAAGGGCCTCGTGCAGGAATCCATTGAGTTCCGCGACGGAAGCATGCTGCGCCTTACCATTGCACGCTACTACATGCCCTCGGGGAGGTGCGTGCAAAAGCCCTATACCCCGGGCGACCTCGACGATTACGACATGGACATCATACGCCGAATGAAGAGCGGAGAACTCGAGAGCGGCGACAGCATCAAGGAGCACGGCAAGAAATTCTATACCCGCCTGAAGCGCACCGTCTACGGCGAAAACGGCATCACCCCGGACGTGTTCGTGCCCGAGCAGGCAGAGCAGATGACTTCCTACTTCAAGGAAGCTGCAATGAAGGGGCTGCTCAACAAATACGCATACATCTACACCAACAACAACCGCCCCGCACTCTCGAAACTCGAAACCTGGCAGGAAGTGGCGGCTTGGCTCAAGAAGCACGACGTGGTGGAGCAGTTTGCCAAGTATGCCGCCGACAACGGACTGCCGCGCCGCAACCTGCTCATCAGAAAATCGCACCACCTGCTGCTTACCTATCTGAGCGGCTACATCATCGATGACCTCATGGGGCGCGATGCGCTCAACCGCTATCTCAACAGCGACGACAAATGCGTAAGCACAGCCCTGCAGCTCATCAACGACGGCAAGGCCTTCCCGCAGAAACCCGACAGCGCAGTAGCCAAAGGCAAGACGAATGGAAAAGGCAGGGCTTCGTAGGCAAATGGCACAGGCAGCCCGAAGCTGCAGCCGCGATGCGCTTGCCGAAATGTCACAAAACATAATGCGCCGGCTCGAAAGGCACCCCCTTTTCGTGTCGGCGCGTACCGTACTGCTCTTCCACTCGCTGCCCGACGAGCCGTGCACCCACCGTCTGATAGCCGGCGCTGCAGCCTGCAAGCGGGTGCTTCTGCCTGTGGTTACTGGCCCCGACACGATGGAGCTGCGCGAGTACCTCGGTTCCGGAAGCATGGGCACAGGGGCTTTCGGCATCAGCGAGCCACTGGGCATGGCATTCACCGACTATGCTTCAATCGACCTTGCCGTGATACCCGGCGTGGCGTTCGATGCCAGCGGCAACCGTTTGGGGCGCGGACGCGGGTATTACGACCGCATGCTACCAAGGCTTGCCTCATGCGGGGTGCACACCATAGGCGTGGCCTTCGACTTTCAGAAAGTCCCCGAAGTGCCTTGTCTGCCCCACGACGTGAAAGTGGACGAAGTGCTGTAGGGCTCCCTGTGCAGCGGCAAACACACAAAAATCAGGCGTGAAAGGCTTGTGTCGCGTTTTTTACTTAATTTTGTGGATGCAACAAAGCCCCGGCGCTGTTGCCGAGACATAAACTCACGAAACAACGGAAATATGGACAATAAACTGCTCAAGGAAATCGACGTGATAGAGATTTCCAAAAAAGTTCTCAGGGAATACAAACTTCTCGCTGGCTTTATCGTGGTGTTCGCTATAATGGGCGTGGTGTATGCCCTCAATATACAGAAAACCTACACCGCCAACGTAATACTAGCCCCCGAAGCCACAAGCATGGGAATGTCGTCGAGCCTTAGCGACATCGCCGGAATGGTGGGGCTCAATGTGGGCAAGAACGGCAGCTCGGTAGACGCCATCTATCCCGAAATCTACCCAGATGTGTTCGCTTCTACCGATTTCATACTGAAACTCTTCGACATACCCGTCACCCCCAAAGACGGCGGCGCTGCGAAGCCCTACTTCCAGCATCTGGCACAGGATGCCAAGATACCGTTTTGGCAATACCCGCGCATCTGGCTCATGAAACTCATAAAGCCGCGCCCAGTGGGAGGCAAAATCGAGGAGATAAACCCCGCAAAGCTTACGCAAGACCAGAGCGACATCGTGGATGCAATACGGGCATGCATCGGCTGCCAGCTGAACAAAAGCACAAATATCATAACAATCAAGGCATCGGACATAGACCCCTGCATAGCAGCAGCGCTGGCTGACACGCTGCAGAGCCGTCTGCAGGAGTACATCACACTCTACCGTACACAGAAGGCACGCAACGACCTGGAATATGCAAAAAAGCTCAACGAAGAATCGAAGCGCGACTACCTCAAGGCGGCACACGAATACAGCGCCTTTTCGGATGCCAACCAGGACCTCCTGCTCATGAGCTACCAGTCGAAGCAGGAATACCTCGAAAACGAAATGCAGCTGAAATACAATATGTATACCCAAACCGCTTCGCAGGTGCAGCAGGCATATGCCAAGGTGCAGGAAAACACTCCCGCGTTCACCATATTGCAGCGCGCTACAGTGCCCCTGAAGGCATCGAGCACACCGCGCTACATGATGGTGCTCGGGTTCCTTGTGGCTGGCGTGGCATGCGATGCCCTGTGGGTGCTGCTCGTGAGAGACTTGCTGAAAAAACTGCGCAAAAGAAAGAATTCGTAGCAACGACGGCCGATGCAGAACGCACTGCCCTATATCATACTGATGTTGCTGTATGCGGTGTTGGCCAACATACGCTATTTCACGCAGCAACAGAAAACAAAGGTCTATATCGACTGTGTTTCGATAGCCGTGTTCGTATTCTTCTTCGGATTGCGCGGCTTCGTGAAATACGACTGGGTGGGCTATTACCCCGCCTACATGGATCTGAAAGATCTCTCCACGCTGTTTTCAACTCCGTTTGCCGACTGGACATGGGAGCCCGGCTACATGATATTTGCCACCGTGTGCCATATGGTGTTCGGCTCGTGGCAACCTTTCGTGTTCCTGCTTTCGGTTATTGACATCGCACTGCTTGCAAGGTTTTTCAGGAAATTCAACATAAGCCTTCCGCTGGGCATAATGGTGTTCATGGCAATGTTCGGCGTGGCCATGACGATGGATACCATACGCAACATCGTGGCCATCCTGCTTTTCTGCAACGCCATTCCCTATATCATAGAGCGCAAGCCGGTTCAGTATTTTGCCATCTGCCTGCTGGGCTGCACCATACACAAGACCATGTTTGTGTTCTTTCCGTTCTATTTCTTCATCCACCGCCGTATAAACCGCTGGGTTCTGCTCGGCATTTTCCTGGCTTCGTGCGCCGTCTATGTGAAGCAGATTCCCATAGTGAAAAGCATACTGCTGTTCTTCGCGGGGTATTTCGGCGAGAGCGCAAAACTTTATTTCAATACCTACATGGACTTCGACAAGGGCGGCTCGGTGTTGAGCATTGGCTTTATCGAAAGGCTTATAACGGGCTTTGTGGTGTTCTTTTACATTGACCGTCTCAGGACAATACGCAAGGGAAACGACGTGTTCATCAACTGCCTCTATATATTCCTCTATCTTTTCCTGCTGCTGAGCGAATTCCGCACGGTTAGCATGCGCTCTGCAATGCTCTTCTCGTTTTCGTACTGGATAGTGTGGATCGACCTGATAAAGTGCATGGGCTACCGCAACAACAAGCTTCTTTTCATTGCCTTCATAACGGTGTATTGCCTGCTGAAAGCCTACAGCGAAAACAACGCCAGCATAAGCAAATACGAGAATGTGCTCTTCCCGCACATGAACTACAACGAGCGGCTTATATATTTCCGCCAACACTTCTACGACAAATAGCATGAAAAAGGTTTTGTACGTCAACCCAATATATATCTTCGGGCACGTGAATTTCGACAAAATACACATCAAGGCACTGGAAGATGCCGGCTGCGATGTGAAGCTGGTGATGCACCGCGGCATCGCGCAGCATTTGCCCTATGACGAGGGGAAATATGCGCTGAAGATACCGCCGTTCTTCATTCCGGGCCCCAATGCTTCGTCGTTTGGGATAAGAGTGCTCCTCACGCTCATGATGCTTTATATCAAGGTGCGTGTGAATGTGAAGAGCTACGACCTTGTGGTGTTTTCCACTTTCGAGGAGATGACCACGTGGCTTGTTCCGCTTTGCCGCCACAAGTTCCTTATATCGCACGGCAATGTGGGCGAGATGCGCCGCCCGTTGAAGCGCTTCTTTACCAAGCGTATAGCAAAGGACAATGCCTTCATCGTGTTCAACGACCACATGCAGCAGCGGCTGATGAGCTTCGGAGTGAAGCATTCGTTTGTCGTAAGCCACGGTTGTGTGCCTCCCTATACGAAGGAAGAGTCAGCCGCGCCGCTGCCGGTAGATACCCGCGGTTACGAAATGGTGGTGTTCCATCCCTCGGCGTCGCCCGATGCCGGATTCCTTGATATGGTGACAAACAATTCCCGTCTGCACGAATTTCTGGAGCGCGAGAAAATATTGCTGATACTGCGCGACAAACACGGCAAGCATGCTTCGGGCCATAATATCGCGGTAATCACCCGCTTTCTTGAGACTGGCGAATACCGCAGCCTGTTTCTCGCCGCTGATGCTGTGCTCATAGCCTATCCCGAAGATTTCTGCTACAAGGTTAGCGGCGTGAGCTATGAATGTGTGGCCAACGCCAAGAAGATGCTTGTGCGCCATATCCCGGCCATGGAATACTGCAAGGGCTTATGCAATTACAATCCCTTTTTTACCGATGCCGAAAGCCTCATTGAGCGTCTTGCTTTTCTCAAAAACCATCCCGAAGCTGCCTGTACGGCTTCGCCTGCAGCGCTCAAGCCCGACTATACCGAGGTTTTGCAATACAACTGGAAATAAAAGGGGCCGCACCGTAAACGCATGCAGTGCAGCCCCCTTGCTTGTCATGGCAGGCTTTATTGCAGCCCTCTCAGCGCTGTTGTGGTGAAAGCCATGTGGCCCGGTATGATGCCTGTCGTTGCGGCCCATTGGCGTTTGCCGTCTGCCGAATAGCAGTGCAGTTGTCCTGGGTTTACGTAGTCGCCTGCGTCGGCCACGAAAATCTCGCCTGTTTCTGAATTGACTGCCAGCGCATAGGGCATGATGATACGGCTGTCGGTAGCATCGGTGATGAAGCCTCCTTCGCCCAAAGTCTTTGTACTGATGTTGTAGAGCGAATACGATGTGGTAGCTTCGTAGGTGGGCGCTTTGTATTCCACTCCAATGATATACAGTTTGTCGCCTGCTGCGGCAATAGCCGACACGCGTGTGTCGATTGAGTCGCTGAGCTGCGCGGTAGCTGTGTTTACCACATAGATTTTCGACTGCACGGTGGAATAGTTGCCTGTCGACACTACAAACAAGTTGCCGTTGGCATCGAGAGCCACTTTGCCGAGGTTCAGTCCGCAGTTAATGGTTTTCTCTATGGTCATCAGCGCCGGGTCTATTACGCTCACGGTGTGGTCGTAGTCGGGATACATGTAGCCGCCCGAATTTGCCACGAACAGTCTGCCGTTGGAACAGGCAATGCCTTCGGGCTGGTAGCCTACGGTAACTGTGCCTTCAACAGTGTTGGTGTTGAGGTTAATGCGGTATACCGAGCCTTTGGTAAGCGATGCTCCGCTTGTGTCGCTGGGGTCGGCATACGAAGTGACGTAGGCATAATTGCCGTTGAAGGCGATGCTGCGGGGCGAAGGTATCGTTACCGAAGCCACGTGCTTGAAACTCTTGCCGTCAACGACTTCCACGAGGTTCGAACCGTTGACAACGATATAAACCTTGCCGTTCCAAACCTGTATGTCGTTTCCGGTGTCGCCGAGCCCGAGCGTAATGTCGGGGTTGGTTGAGGGAAAGAGGTTGAGGTAATACTTTCCATTGCTGTAGTCGAAATAGTCTACCGACGCCTTGTTGGTGCCCATGTTGCCTTCGTTGAGTACGAAAACGCCTTTCATTTTGGGGCTTTTCTGCGCCGTTGTGACTTGTGTGCCCTGTATTTCGATTTTTGGCGCTGGGTCGTCGGAACACGAAGCCAACTGCATGATTGCCGCAAGTGCTGCGGCCGAAAGTGCGCTGATGCGCGCTGTTTTTACGGTAAATTTCATGATGTTTTTTATGTTTGGGAATAATGTTTTTGCTTCTTTATAGTCTTGCTATATTTTGAGAGTAAGCGCTGCCTTGAAGTTGCGTCCTGGCATGGGGTAGCATCTCACCACGTCGTAATGGCGGTTGAGCACGTTGTTTACGGCGAGCGACAGGTTGGCTTCAACGCTGTACATGCGCAGGTTGCGGTTGAGTGCCAGATCCACAGTGTGGAATGCCTGCAGGTAGTTGGCCGGAATGTTGGCGCTTGAATCGTAGCGGTGCCCGGTATATAGCCACGACAGGTTGGCACTCCACGATTTCCATTCTACATCGGCGGCAACCGATGCCGAATGCCGCGGTATGTAGGCAATCTGCCCCTTGTAGTATGCGCTGTTGCGGTCGGTGCAGTCCATTGCCCGCTGCCAGGTGTATGCTACTCTGACCGTTGCAGTGCATGCTGCGGCCGTAGCGCTGCATTCGGCGGCGGCGTCAATCCCGTGCACCATGACTTTCCCTATGTTGGTCATAGTCCAGCGAAATTGGTTTGTTGTGGGAACAGCCACAATTTTGTCAGTGATGCGGTTGGCGTAAACGTCGGCCTTCAGCGATATCCTTCCGCGGGCAGCGCCGTTGAAGGCTGCCCGCCAGGTGGCTCCGATGTCAATCTGCGATGCGTATTCCGGCTTGAGGTTAGCGTTGCCTATAAAGGTGTAGTAAAGGTCGTTGAGGCTTGGCACGCGGTATGAACGCTTGCCGAAGGCGCGCAGAGTGAGCTTGCGCAGTTGGCGTGGCGCCCACGAGGCATGCAACCCGTGCGAAAGTCCGGTGTGGATTGATAATGCGCCGCCGGCCCGGTTTCGCGCCCTGTTTTCAATGCGTGCCAGCATGACGTTGCCTTGAATGGAAAATCTTCCGAGCATTGCGCCCACAGCTGCTGAGGCAAACAGACTGTGGCGCAGCGGGCGGGCGAAGTTTTGCAAGTCGGCTTCGAGGCCGTCCATGGCATAGTCGGCGGCCAGTGATGCCTGCAGTTTTTCCGAAAAGGCAAATCTGTCGGCTAGCGATGCGTATGCCCCGATTTGTCGGTAGCGGTTGTTTACTGGCATGCTGCCTTGGTCGAGCCGCGCATCGTAGATATAGTGCAGGTAGTCGTACGACAGTTTTGCATTTGCCAATATGGAATTCCTGCCATTGCTTTTGCGCAGTGATGCTTGGGCGAAAGTGTTGAGGTCGTTCTGACGGTCGATGTGCGACAGGCGGTTGCGCACCACGGCGCCGGGCAGACCGCGGTGCGAGGAATACACATACCCGCGTGCACGCCATTCGCCGCCGCTGATGTTGCCGAATAGCGATGCTTCGCCGCGCAGTATGTCTATGTCGCCGTTGCGGCGGGTTGCCGTTGTGTCGTATCCGCCATCGAGGTGGTAGCGGAAGCTGTAGCGCCCATTGGAGGTGAGCCATGCGGCGTTTACCCTTAGCGAAGTGCGGCTGCCGAGGCGTTGCTCCCAAACAGCTTCAGGGCTGAACGTTCCGAACGACCCTCCGGTGCAAGTCAGCTGCAGATTGTATGGCTTGGTGGTGAAATGCGGTTTTGCCGGGGAAATTTCCAGCGCCGATGCCGCGCCGAAATTCCTTGCCGGCTTAAGTATTATGCCATCGCCGCCGTTTGAAAGCGTTATCGAGCCTGCATTCGAAAGCGAGAACTTGCCGAGGTCAACGGTTGCGTTTTGGGCATTGGTTACTTGCACTCCGTCGTAACTCACGGCGGTGTGCTCGCTGCCCATGCTGCGCACGTTCACTGTTTTCAGCCCGCCTATGCCGCCGTAGTCCTTTATCTGCACTCCCGCGAAGAATCTCACGGCATCGGCAACGCTGTACGACACGGCCCGCCGCAGTTGGCCCGCGGTGATTTGCTGCACCGGCGCCATGCCGTCGCGCCGTGCGCTCACCACGGTTTCCTTTATCGGCGGAGCCATGATGGTGTCGTGCTGCGGGGCGTACTCTTGTGCCGAAGCCCATGCGCATGCCGTCAATGCCAGATATAAAAGGAATTTTCTCATCTGTTTCTCCTTTCGTATGTAGTGCTCCGTGGAGAAACAGTTTTAGTACAACTGCAGGCATAAACCATATGGTGCCGCATTTGCGCGCCGTTTAGCAAAGCAAATGCTGCATCGCCGCAAGGCGTTGCCTGCCAGTTGTCCGTAGCCCGTCCTCGCAGGTGTCGAACATATGGAAGCCGCGGCAGGTCTTCTGGCTCGCCGTATCCTGCGCCTTCTCACCACTGGCAGGTGGCAATGGCTTTCGTGCCCGCAATGCGGCACGGCAGGAAACCGTCCCTCCGAAAGGGACGCAACGCGGCTTGTAACCGCGCAAGGCACACAGCAACGGGATTGTGCAGGATTCCCACCTGCTTCCCTTTTAATCGCGCACGGATTCCGGCCGTGCGCGAACCGCAGCCGCTGCAAAGTTAAGGATTAGTTGCGATGCCGTTGTTGTTGCCAGTGCATTATTTTACCTTCACACCATGTCCCGGTTGCTTGCGGTATACATTGGTTTCGCGTTTCACGAAACCTGCCGAGCGGTACATGCTGTTGGCTATCAGCCGCGAAGGGCGCGAGGTGAGCATCAGCGTGACGTTGCCCAAGTTTTCGGCAAAGTCCGATGCGTGTTCTGTGAGCATCAGCCCCAGACCGTGTCCCCGTGAGCCGCTGTCCACCACGAGGTCTTCTATCCATGCTTTCATGCCGGTGGGGCAGCGGTATAGGCAAACGGTGGCCATGCCGGCAATCCTGTCACCGTATTCAAGCAGGAACAAATGCGAGGCCCCGCATGCGATGATTGCCTCGAGGTCATCTTTCCCGATTGCTGCGGCATGGGTGCTCAACTGTTTCAGAAGTCTGTTCACAGCGTCCAGATAATCGTTTCTGAATTCGGTTACTTCAAAAATTCTTGTCTTTTCCATATTCCGTAGTTTTAAAAGGTGGCAAATTGGGGCGGTACGCGGCACAAAGAGTGTAACTTTAATGCTTCGTCTCCAAATTTACTGATTTTTTTCGGTAAAGCAAAATGAAAGCCGCAGCTTTTCGCGTGTGCTCTATGCCTTTTACACGTTATTTTGTGCGGTCAGAATTTTTCGGGTATGCGCACAGCGAAGAAATTAGATACTGGAGGAATAAAAGGGCAATGATTACTTGTTTACCCTGCCATAAATATAGTGCAATTCCATTCGAAAATCAAGCCATATACGACACTCTATTTATGTATATCATTTCCTCAATTTTGATTTTAGGGTTTCAAAGAATTCGTCACCGATTTGTTTCATTTGGGTTATTGGTATAAATTGGTTTACCTCTTCTTCATTAATTAAACGGATTACATCACCATTTTCTTTAATTATACATTCTTTGTCTTTCATAACTATAAATATTAGATTTACAGTAAATATACTATAAACATCTCAAATATCAAAACATTTTCGGATTTTTAGTACTAAAAAGAATCAGATTAACAAAAGCTGACCTTCGTAGGATTATAAGCCAATGTATAAACGAAGCATTGCACAGCTTGGAAACTAAAAGTGTGTGATTGATTTTTTGTGCCTAAAACTATATAAATTTTAAGCTGGGTAAAACAGGTATATCATTGCCTCTTAAATAGATTGGCAAAGATGGCAGTCAAGTCGTTGGTTATCAATACCGATTTGAAAACATCATTGGGAAATGTTCCCAAGTTGTGGCTAAAAGAGAAATACTTATAGGTGATATAGATAAATTTGATATAATTTTGTTTTGCAATGATGATTTTTCATTATCTTTGTGACAACCTAAAATGAAACTTTATGAACGTCCCAGAACACGTCTCTCATATTTACCAGAATCCAATGACGGAACAATGGTTTTTTCAGTCAAATGAAGCTCATACTGAAGAAGTTGCCCGTTTGGCCTCTTCTTTTGCAGGAGAGTTCGGTATGGCTGAGTGGGGAAAGGCTATCGCTCTTCTTCATGACAAGGGGAAAGAGTCGAATGCATTTCAGCAACATATCCTAAAGACCAGTGAATATGATCCAACAATAAAGGTTGTAGGGGACTATCATCATGCCTTTGTCGGAGCAAAGATTGCAGAGAAAATCTATGGCAAATCGGCTGAGAACCTTTTGGTCAACCAGATATATTCCCACCATACAGGTTTGCACGACTATGGCGATATGCAGGACCTGCAGAAAGATATTCCTGCAGAAGTTGATGCAAACGTGCAGAGGTGCAACTTGAACAAGCCTCCATTTGCTGTAGACGCCAATGACTTCCACCATCTGTCCCGAATGCTCTTTTCCTGCCTCGTGGATGCAGACTTCCTCGATACGGAATCATTCATGGATGCGGAATCACATAAGTTGCGTGGCAGAGGTGAGAGTTTGCAGGTGCTTGAGGGTAAGTTGGATGCCTTTCTTGCCCGATTGAAGGAAAGTGCGAAGGATACTGCTGTGAACAGAATACGTGCGCAGGTGCAGCAATGTTGTCTTGATTCAGCCCGTTCTCCAAAAGGATTCTATTCGCTTACAGTACCGACAGGTGGCGGTAAAACACTGTCCTCATTGCTTTGGGCTGTGAAGCATGCTTTGCACAACGGGCAGAAGCGCATCATTATTGCCATTCCATATACCAGCATCATCGTTCAGACGGCTTCGATACTGAAGAGCATCTTCGGCGAGGAGAACGTGTTGGAACACCATTCCAATGTTGACCCAGAACAGATAAGGAATGATGAACTGCGATGCACAATGAGTATGGCAGCAGAGAACTGGGATGCTCCTATCATTGTGACGACTAATGTGCAGTTGTTTGAATCGATGTTCAGCAACCGTCCGTCTGTATGCCGCAAACTGCATAACATCGTCAACAGTGTGATTATTCTCGACGAGGTCCAGACCTTGCCGATAGATTTCCTTCAACCTATTGTAGACTCGTTGAAGACGTATCAGAAGATATTTGGCGTTTCGGTGTTGTTTACTACGGCCAGCCAACCAGTGTTGAGTGGCTTGATAGAAGGGTGCAATCCAAAAGCTACTTTTAATGGAATAGAATCTATAAAGGAGATTATTCCGTCGGAGTATGTCCTTCATGACAAGTTGCGCCGTGTGCAGTTGGATATCAACAATGAGCCACAGAGTTATGACGAGGTGGCAGAACAACTGATGAAACATCCAAGAGTACTGTGCATCGTAAATACCCGTAGAGATGCCAAGGAAATCTTTAGCAGGCTGCCGCAAGAGGGCGTAACGCTGCACTTGTCACGCATGATGTGCCCGCGTCATGTGAGCGAAACGATTGCCTATATCAAAAAGGCATTGCAGGATGATACAAATACCGTAATCCGTGTTGTGGCCACTCAACTTGTGGAGGCGGGTGTGGACATTGATTTTCCCGTAGTATATCGACAGGAGATTGGGCTTGACTCCCTCTTACAGGCGGCAGGTCGTTGCAATCGTGAAGGTCGCCTGGAAATGTGTACAACACACATGTTCAGTTTGGCAAAGGAACATGCGTTGCCAAGTGGGATGATGCAGGCTTCGAACAATGCAAGGCTGGCATTGGATTCGTCTTCCGACTGGTTCTCACCAGAAGTGATGACGCAGTATTTCCAACAGTTGTATTGTCGCGTAGACAGTTTTGATGTGAAGGATATAAAGCATTATCTGTATAACATCAAAGAACTCTATTTCGATACTGCTGCCAAGGAATTCCATCTGATAAACGATGATGGAGTTTCAGTGATTGTGGCATGGAAAGACAGTCCTGGACTGATAAATAGATTCAAGAGTGAAGGGCCTTCGTATGCTCTGATGAAGAAACTGGGGCAATACACGGTCAATATATACAAGAATGACTTCAAGGCATTGTGCGGTATGGGGGTAATCAATGAAATCTACGACGGTGTGTATGTGATGGAATATTCACAGCAATATGATGAACGCTTGGGCTTGGTTACAGACAACAAACTGAAAGACGAAACTATAATAATATAAGGAGTAAATATGGAATATACAGACAAAGAGTTTTGCCTGGAGGTGTGGGGCGACTTGGCATGCTTCACCCGACCGGAACTGAAAGTGGAGCGTGTGAGCTATGATGTGATTACTCCGTCTGCAGCACGTGCCATCTTTGAAGCTATCTTCTGGAAACCTGCCATCCATTGGCAGGTGACGAAGATAGAAGTGCTCAATCCCATCAAGTGGACATCTGTGAGAAGGAATGAGGTGGGAGCAGTGG
>CAZDOH010000033.1:0-21321 GCA_964507005.1 uncultured Prevotella sp.
GTAAAAGGTAAAAGGTAAAAGTAGTAAAAGTTGCGGTTTCGCGTTTAGTTGTGGATTTTCATTATCCATGCATCGCGTGCGAAGTCGTTTTCGCGGAGTTTCCCGAGTTCTGCGCGCGCTTCGTCTTCCGTGGCATAGTGGGAGTATATCACCCTCCGCATGCCGGGTTTGCAGTGGATTTCGGCGTCTGCGAAGCCCTGCGCCTTGAGCGAGCTTATGAATTCCCGTGCGTTGGCTTCTGCCACGCTGCTGGCAAGCACTATGGTGTAGGGCTTTTCGGTTACGGTCTGCGGGGCGCTTTCCGCTTTTTCTGCGCGCGGTGCGCTTGCTGCTGCAGTGTCGGCAGACTGGCTTTCGGCAGTGTTTTCGGTTGCGCTTTCGGGCGCTGCGGGGGCGTGGAAATCATCCAGGATTCCCAGCATTGCCGTGGCCTGCAGGTTGGCGTTCTGCGGCTCGTTGGCTATGGGCGAGGGGATGGCGAATGCCAGCGCTATTGCCGCCACGGTGGCTGCGATTTTGTAAACCCACGAGCGTCTCAGCGAAAGGTGGTACATCTCCCTGTCGTTCGCGGTGCCGTCGTTTTCGGGCTCCGTTTCTGCCGCAGCGGGGGCTATGGCGCGGGCGTTTACGCTGGGAAGCCCGTACAGGCTCGGAGCGGGCGTTTCGGAGCATGAGGGCTGGAATGCGAAGGTGCCGCTGTCGGTGCGGCGCAGGGTGCCCAGGTCTTCGAGCTCGGCTTGCCCGCCGGAGGTTATCTCCCCGAGCAGCGCTTCGGTGTCGCTTGCCAGGCGTTTCGAGGCTTCGGGCCAGTTCAGTCCGTAGCTGTCCATGTATGCCTGCACTAGAAGACCGTCGTCGGCAGTGAGCGCGCTGTTGAATCCCAATTCCCGCTTTGGTGA
This sequence comes from uncultured Prevotella sp., assembly GCA_964507005.1. Taxonomy (GTDB): domain Bacteria; phylum Bacteroidota; class Bacteroidia; order Bacteroidales; family Bacteroidaceae; genus UBA6398. The sequence continues at coordinate 900 of CAZDOH010000033.1, forward strand.
AAGTATTTCTTCAGCGGAAGCATCATACACCGCTTTTTTATAGCGAGTTATGAAGCCGCCTATGCCGGGCAGAATCACGCAGTCGTTTTCTGTCAGCAGTCTTGTAATATGTAGCGAAATTGGGTTCATTGGTTGCAAATTTAGCAAAATTTGCGATACGGCGCCCCGAATGCCGCAATTCTTATTTCCCGGTTTTTGGAGTTTCAGCGCAATAAAATGCAGATTCAGAGATGTATAGAAAAGTATATTGAAGTTTTGCTTCTTTTAGGCTCAGAAGCTTACGTCTTTCAGCAGCGGCAGGTCGTCAGACGACGGGCCCACCAGTATCCGGTATTTACGGCTTCCGGTATCGCTGCCGGAAAATGCGCTGCGCTCGAGAGTTGTGGTCACGGTTTGTTCGCTGCCTTTCCCGACGTATGTCTTTTCGAAGCCCACGAGTTGCCGTTGCCATGCCGAGTCGCCGTCGAGCGGCACGATGTAGAGCTGGGCTGTTTCGCATCCGTCGCGGCTGCCGGTGTTTTTGATTTTGAACGAAACCCTTATGCGCCCGCCGGTGAGGGGAGCGGTTTTCAAGTCGGAATATGCGAATGTGGTGTAGCTGAGCCCGAAGCCGAAGGGGAAGATGATGCCGCCGTGGGTTTCCGTGCCCGTTTTGCGGATTTCCACGGGGAGTTTCGCGTCGGGGTTCGTTTCGCCCCTCAGTATGCTGCATAGCGGGCGGAAGTCGCGGTCCCAGCTCAGCAGTAGTCCTTGTATGGTGTAGGCCCAGGGCATGGGTGCGGGCTGCCCCGGTGCGATGTCAACGACCACGATGTTTGCGTTTTTCGATGCCATGCGCTGCAGCAGGGCCGTGTCGGGGGCTTCGCCGCTCACCGTGTAAACTATGGTGCTTCCGGCTTCGATGCCGTCGAGGGAGCTTGCCGTGACGAACGACGCCTGCTTGCCGAATTCCCTCTTGATGCATGCCCAAAGGCCGTTGCGCTTCGTTTTGGCGCCTGTGTCTTTCCCGGTTACAACGAATTCCCTGGTTCCGAGAGGCAGCACGTTGCGCTCGTTTTTCAGCAGCACCGTGCCCGTTTCCTTCTCTCCGCCCTTCTGCGTTTCCGCGGCTTTGCCGGAGCATTGCTTTGCGAGCTCTTCGAAGAGGAAGGCGCCCAGACTGTTTCCCTTGCCCTGCGCTGCCATTCCGGGGGCTGAAGACTGGGGCAGGGCCCTGGATGCATCGCGGCTCCATGTGGCTGCCACGCCCAGGGGGCAGTGCGTTTGCTGCGCTAGGGCACAGCTTGCTGAAAGAAAAAGGCACAGAACTGCAGCTGCGCGTAGTGAGGATGTTTGCATTGTCGTGACGGTTTGGGGATTGCTGCAATGCAAAGGTAGCATTTTCTGTATACAACAAAATGCGTGTGTGTATTTGGCAAACCGCCTGCAACGGGATTTTTGGCTCTTATGCGTAATTTTGCAAAAACATTTTTATGGAATTGCATTTTAAGGCTGTCTTGTTTGACTTCGACGGCGTTGTCGTTGACACCGAACCGCAGTATACCGATTTCTGGACTGTCATCAACCGCGAATACCTGCCCGAGGTGAAGGATTTCGCCCTGACTCTCAAGGGCAACACCCTGGTGGAGGTTTTCGACAGGTATTTCCCTTCGCAGCGCGACAGGGACGAGGTGAGGCAAAGGCTCAACGATTTCCAGAAAACCATGACTTATCCCTATATCGCGGGGTTCCGGGAATTCTTGGAGGCACTTAGGGCTTCGGGCATTAAGACTGCAGTGGCCACGAGCTCCGACTGCGCCAAGATGAACCTCGTTTACAAGGCTGTGCCCGAAATCAAGACAATGTTCGACAGGATTTTCACTGCCGAAGACTACCGCGAGTCGAAGCCTTCGCCCGACTGCTACATTACGGCGGCCCGCAGCTTCGGTTTCGAGCCCGGGGAGTGCGTGGTGGTGGAGGATTCCATCAACGGTCTGAAAGCCGCTGCAGCCTCGGGGTCTTTCGTCGTGGGGCTTACAACCACGAACCCCGCCAGCGAGGTAGGGAAGTACGCCAACGTTTGTCTGCCCGACTTCCGGCAGGTTTCGCCGCAGGATGTGGACCGCCTGTTCTGCCGGCAGCAAGTGAAGTAAGCGGCAGATTTTGTAATTTTGCATTTCAGATACGCACTAAAGATATGTATGGCAATGAAAAATATTTCTGAAAACGCCCGCCCCGTCACCGTGCAGCAGATTATCGCGATGAAAGCGGCAGGCTCGAAGATTTCGATGCTTACATCCTACGACTTTACCATGGCCGGCATCGTGGACGCTGCAGGTGTAGACATGATTTTGGTAGGTGATTCGGCTTCAAACGTAATGGCAGGCAATGCCAATACAATCCCCATTACCCTGGACGAAATGATATACCACGCCCGCAGTGTGGTGCGCGCCGTGAGCCATGCGCTTGTGGTTTGCGACATGCCCTTCGGCAGCTATCAGGCCAGCGTTGACGACGCCGTTGCCAATGCCGTGCGCATAATGAAGGGGAGCGGCTGCGGAGCCGTGAAACTCGAAGGTGGCGCATGCATAGTGCCTGCCATAAAGCGCATGGTTGATGTGGGAATACCTGTAATGGGGCATTTGGGACTTACCCCGCAGAGCATACACAAGTTCGGCGGCTACGGCCTCAGGGCAAAGGAAGACGGCGAGGCCCGGAAACTCCTGGCAGATGCCCAGGCCCTGCAGGAAGCCGGATGCTTCGCAATAGTGCTCGAGAAGATCCCCGCAGCCCTTGCTTCCGAGGTAGCCCGCAATACGTCGATACCAATTATCGGCATAGGTGCCGGCGGGGGAGTGGACGGGCAAGTGCTCGTGGCCCAGGACATGCTGGGAATGAACAAAGGCTTTGCGCCGAAGTTCCTCAGAAGATATGCCGATCTCTATTCCGTAATTGCAGATGCAGTGGGGAAATATGTGGGAGATGTGCGGAGCGGCGATTTCCCAAACAGTGCGGAGCAGTATTAACCAGTCAGTAAAAAGAAAACGATAATGTCGAAAGTCTTGACCAAAATCTGCTTTGCCAACTTTTTGGTCGTTGCTGCGGTGTTCATGCAGATGTCTGCCGTTTTGGCGAAGGTTGGTGCCGACGGAGAACAGACTGCGGTATGGGCATTGGTCTTGGCACTGTTTGTAGTAGGATTGTTTTGCATAGGCCCGTTCTGTTCCTGGCTTGTTGACACCTGTCAGCGGAAAAAGACATACATCTTCTCGCTGTTTGGAATAATGGCGTCGTCGCTGCTTCCGTATTTCAGCTTCTCTATGGAAACGGTTGCCGTGTCGCGCTTTCTGCAGGGAATATTCTGCGGGCTGTCGCAAGTGGCATTGGGAAGCACCCTGCTCAACGACCTTACGACATCGGAGAGGCGTACACGCTCCGACTATTATTTCGCATGGTCGGCTATGGTAGGGCTGTTTTCCGGAGTGGTGGCCGCAAGGTTTCTTGTTGCCAGCTTCGGTTTCACGACGGCAATCATGGCAAGCCTGGCGCTCGTGCTGGTTTCCGTTTTAGTGGTGTCGAAAATCAACGTCCCGTTCCGGGCGCCGATAAAAGTCCCGGTGTTCAGCTGCGACCGCTTTTGGCTTAAAGGCGACTTGCTGCCGTTCATAAATTTCCTGATGTTTTCGGCATTGGCAGGATTGTATGTAGGCGCGAGCCATAGTCTGGTGGAATGCGCTTTTGTGGCAATCGGAGTCACAGTCGTGCATCTCTTGAGGATTTTTGTGTTTGTAAATGCCGATGCGCGTGCGGAAATAGTTTTCGGCATGGTATGTGTGCTGGCTTCGCTGCTGGTGCCTATGGCAACTGCATCTGCGGCATCGCTGAATGTGGCATCGCTGATGTTCGGCTTGGGACTGGAATTGGCAGCTTCGCGGTTTCTGCTCTATTTCCTGAAGCTTACAGGGCATTGCCAGCGCGGCACAGCCCAGAATACGTATATGCTTTCGCGTGAAAGCGGCTTTGCGCTTGGACTTTTGCTGGCTTTTTCGGCAGGCACGATGACTTCGCTCTGCGCTTTGCTGCTTGTGGTGGTTTCTCTGGTGTTTTACCTTGCAGTTACGCATTCGTGGTTTGTGAGGCATGGCAATCGGGGCTTCCGCTTCCGTGAACTCTAAATATATGGCGCGGCAAAGCCGTTTTTTGTTTCAAAAACAGTAATTTTGCAAAAAGTAATGGGTATACTGCAGGCATAATGCCGCGGTAAATGCCTTTTTTTGAACAATAGTGTAATAAAGAATTGTTATGGCAATAATAAAATGTCCAGAGTGTGGCCATGAAGTGTCGGATGCAGCCGAGCGTTGCCCGAGTTGCGGTGTGGCAATAGCTGGAAATGTAAAAAAGTGCGGCGATTGCGGCAAGATAATGCTGCGCAGCGCCACGGAATGCCCTTCATGCGGGGCTGTAATGCCTTCGCTCCGTCCGCTTGAACAGAAACATTCGCCAGTGTCGGGTGATGCTGCAAACTATCTCAATGTCGATCCCTATGCCCCGGCACGCAAGCAGAAAAGCAACAGGCAGGCAGTGGTAATAGCGGTAGTAGCTGTAATCGTTGTGGCACTTGCGGCTTTGGCTTATTGGCTCGTGAACAACGCGAAAACGCAACGTGCCGAGGAGGAATGTTACAATGAGGTGATAGCTTCTGCCGACACAACACTGCTTGCACATTATCTGGAAACCTATCCCAAGGGCGCTCATGCCGATGAGGTCAAGCAGAAGCTGCAGAGCCTTGTTGCCGAAATCGCAGACTGGAACGACGCATGCGTTGCCAATACCAAAAGCGTTTATGTGGAATTCTTAAAAAAGCATACGGGTTCGGCTTTTGAACAGGCATGCACCGACAAGATAGATTCGCTCGACTTTTCAGAAGCCGTGGCAGCAGGCACGCCCGAAGCACTGCAAATATATTCCGCAAGCCATCCCAACGGCAAATATCTGCAGCAGTGTGCCGAGCTTGAAGCCAACTTGACGGCGCTTAAAGTGCAGCCCGCCGAAGCCGAGCAGGTGAAGACGCTCTGCGCACGCTTCTTCAGCGCCCTCGCTGAAAACAGTGAATCGACAATAGCATCGGTAACCGAAGAGGTTATGGACAACTTCCTTAACCGCCGCGGTGCAACGCAAAGCGATGTTGAAGCCTATGCCACGCGTCTTGCTTCAAGTTCCGCACGGCCTGAGTTTGTGATAAACGACAATTTCAGCATCACCAAAACCATTTCCGAGACAACAGGCGAAAAGTTCATGAACGCGACATTCACCGTCACTGAAATATCTACAGCCTCCGACGGCACGGAAAGCCGCACTGCGTATTCAGTAAACACACGTATAACTCCCCGCATGAAGATAACGTCGCTCACCATGCGCAGGCTGGCTGAGACTGCGGGGGAACAATAAAACGAACATACAGTCATGATAAGAATTGCAATCCAATCGAAAGGACGTCTTCACGACGACACCATGCAGCTTCTTGCCGAAGCCGATGTAAAGCTCGGCACTTCGAAGCGCGCACTTATATCCGAGTCTTCAACATTCCCGCTTCAGGCACTCTATCTGCGCGACGATGATATACCCGAAACAGTGGCAAGCGGTGTGGCAGACCTTGGCGTTGTCGGTGAGAACGAATTTGTGGAGCGTGGCTATGAGGCTGATATCGTGGCACGCCTCGGCTTTGGAAAATGCCGCTTGTCGCTCGCAGTGCCCAAAGACACGTCGTACAACGGACTCCCATGGTTTGAAGGCAGACGCATTGCCACATCCTATCCTGCGATACTCAAAAGTTTCCTTGAAAAGAACAATATAAAGGCAGAAGTGCAGGTAATCAACGGCAGCGTGGAAATTTCGCCTGCCATAGGGCTTGCCGATGCCATATTCGATATCGTAAGTTCCGGCTCGACACTCGTGAGCAACAACTTGCGCGAAGTGGAAGTGGTGATGCAGAGCGAAGCGCTGCTGATAGCCAACCGCGCGCTTAGCGACGAAAAGCGCGAAACGCTCGAAAAACTGTTGTTCCGCATTGATGCCGTGCGCAGCGCCGACGAAAAGAAGTATGTGCTGATGAATGTTCCGCGCGAAAAGGTTGATGTCATTACCAAGGTGTTGCCGGGAGTGAAAAGCCCCACAATAATGCCTTTGGCCGACCCGGCGTGGTGCAGTGTGCACACTGTGCTCGAGGAAAAACGCTTTTGGGAAATAATAGGCCAGCTCAAGGAAAACGGCGCACAGGGAATACTTGTGCTGCCGATTGAAAAAATGATACTGTAACTGTCTGCCTGACGATGAACTTTTATGACAATCCGTCTCCTGAACTTTGGAACGAGATATTGAAGCGCCCCGTCTTGTCTACACAGAAACTCTACGGAGTGGTAGGGCAAGTGTTGGAAGACGTACGTGACAATGGTGACGAAGCTTTGCGCCGCTACGAAAAGCTCTACGACCATGCTGCGCTGAAAAGTCTGGCTGTGAGTGAAACGGAATTCTCGGAAGCCGAAAAATCGGTGCCGCAGGAATTGAAACACGCCATAGCCACAGCACATTCTAATATAGAACGCTTCCATTCAGCACAAAGCTTTTCCACGATAGAAGTGGAGACGTGCCCGGGAGTGCAGTGCTGGCAGCGTGCAGTGCCCATCGATACCGTAGGACTTTATGTTCCGGGAGGGTCTGCCCCCCTGTTCTCAACGGTGCTTATGCTTGCGGTGCCCGCCAAGATAGCAGGTTGCCGCAATATAGTGCTTTGCACACCTCCAGGAAGCGACGGCAAGTGCAACTCCACGGTGCTCTACACTGCTAAGTTGTGCGGCGTTACGCAAGTTTTCAAAGTGGGAGGCTCGCAAGCCATTGCGGCTATGGCTTACGGCACTGAGAGTGTGCCGCGGGTGAATAAAATATTCGGTCCGGGAAACCAGTATGTTACTACCGCCAAGCAATTGGTGTCGCTCAACGATGTGGCAATAGACATGCCTGCCGGACCAAGCGAAGTGGAAGTCATCGCCGATTCTGCAAGCAACCCCGTTTTCGTGGCTGCCGACTTGCTGAGCCAGGCTGAGCATGGCCCCGACAGCCAGGTGATGCTTGTTACCGATGACCGAAGTATGGCTGCTGCCGTGGAAAATGAAATCAACCGTCAACTCGCTGCTTTGCCGAGGCGTTCCATTGCCGAACAGGCTCTCAATTCCAGCAAAACAGTGCTTTTCTCCGACACAGACAGCATCGTGGAATTTACCAATTCCTATGCCCCGGAACATCTTGTGATTTCTACTCCCGATTATGCGAAATATGCCGATGGAGTGGTGAATGCCGGCAGTGTGTTCCTCGGGCCGTGGGCATGCGAAAGTGCCGGCGACTATGCTTCGGGCACGAACCATACGCTTCCCACAAAAGGCTATGCACGGGCCTATAGCGGGCTCAATCTGGATTCGTTCATGCGCAAGATGACGCTGCAGTACATCACTCCCCAAGGCATAGAGTCTATCGGGAAATGCGTGGAAACAATGGCAGGTGCCGAAGGACTTGATGCACACAGGAACGCCATGAGTGTCAGGGTGGAAGCAATAGAAAACAAAAAAGGATGAAAGAACTAGGCAAACTGGTGCGCCCCGAAATACAGAAGCTGGCGCCCTATAGCTGTGCCCGCAACGAATATGAAGGAACTGCGCGTGTAATGCTCGATGCAAACGAAAATCCCTTCAATGCACCGTATAACCGCTATCCCGATCCGCTGCAGCGCAGTCTGAAGCAGAAAATATCCGAAATCAAGGGAGTCCTTCCCGAGAATATATTTCTGGGCAACGGCAGCGATGAAGCCATAGATTTGTGTTTCCGTATATTTTGCCGCCCGGGCATAGACAATGTGGTGGCCATAGAACCAACCTACGGCATGTATCGCGTAGCTGCCGACATCAATGCCGTTGAGTATCGCACAGTAGACCTCGAAGCGGATTTTGCGCTGTCGGCACAAAAGCTGCTTGCAAGTACCGATGCCAATACGAAGATAATATTCCTTTGCTCTCCCAACAACCCTACCGGCAATCTTTTGGCTCCCGACGAAATCCGCACGGTGCTGAAAAGTTTCGACGGCATAGTGGTGGTGGACGAAGCCTATTCTGACTTCAGCAGGCAACGCCCCTTCCGCCTTGAACTGGCAGAGTGGGAAAACATGATAGTGCTCAACACCTTTTCGAAGGCCTGGGGATGTGCAGGCATCCGCCTCGGCATGGCTTTTGCACACCGCGATATCATAGAGTATTTCAATAAAGTGAAATACCCATACAACATCAGCCAGCCTACAATGCGTGAAGCGGAACGCCAGTTGTCGTGCCGCGCTGACGTGGACCGCTGGGTGGCCATTATTGTTGAAGAAAGGGCCCGACTCATGCAGGCTGTGGGCGAGCTGCCGTTTTGCACAAAGATATGGCACACCGATGCCAATTTCTTCCTGGCACGTTTTACCGCAGCACAGCATCTTTACGACTATCTGGTGGCAAACGGCGTAATAGTGCGCAACCGCAGCTCTGTGCATTTGTGCGGCGACTGTCTGCGCATTACCGTCGGCTCGCCGGCTGAAAATACCGAACTCCTGTCGGCAATGCGTCATTACAATTACAAATAACTGTATCAGTATCCATATCCATGCGTAAGGCTTTGTTTATAGACCGTGACGGCACGCTTATAAAAGAACCTCAGGACGAGCAGATAGACTCGTTCTCGAAACTGGAATTTGTGGAAGGCGTAATAGGCGCGCTCCATACTATAGTCACCCGTTCCGATTACGAATTGGTGATGGTTACAAACCAGGACGGGCTGGGAACCGATTCGTTCCCGGAAGAAACCTTTTGGCCTGTTCACAACTTCGTGATGCGCACGCTTGAAGGCGAAGGGATAAAATTCGACGAAGTGCTTATCGACCGCTCGTTTCCAGAAGAAAATCTGCCAACCCGCAAGCCGGGCACGGCAATGCTCTCGCGCTATATGGCCGGCGATTACGATATGGCGGAAAGTTACGTGATAGGCGACCGCGACAGCGACATGCAGCTGGCGAGCAATTTAGGGTGTCGGGGACTGAAGTTGGGAGCCGGCATGAGTTGGTCCAAGATTGCGGCCATTGTCACTGCCGGGCAGCGAACTGCTGCCATACGGCGCACCACGCACGAAACCGATGTGCAGGTGAAACTCAATCTTGATGGTTCGGGCAATGCCGACATTTCCACGGGCATAGGCTTTTTCGACCATATGCTCGAGCAGATAGCGCGCCATGGAGGCATGGACCTTGAAATTCACGTTGCAGGCGATTTGAATGTAGACGAGCACCATACCATAGAAGACACTGCCATCGTTTTGGGGCAGTGCCTTGCAAAGGCACTCGGCGACAAGCGCGGCATTGCGCGTTACGGCTTCTGCCTGCCCATGGACGACTGCCTGTGCAGCGTGGCACTCGATTTCGGCGGGCGTGAGTGGACTGTGTGGGATGCTGAATTCAAGCGCGAGAAGATTGGCGATATGCCTACCGAAATGTTTCTGCATTTCTTCAAGAGCCTTGCCTCGAATGCAAAAATGAATATCAATGTAAAGGCCGAAGGGGAGAACGAGCACCACAAGATAGAAGGGATATTCAAGGCATTTGCCCGGGCAGTGTCTATGGCTGTGCGTCGCGATATAAACCACATGAATTTGCCATCTTCCAAAGGAGTGCTCTAGTAATGCCGGCGAAGTTCACAAACGCATGTATAGTAAAACATCCATGTCTGATTGTTTTGGTGTGGATGTTAGCTTTTATGATGTTGTCGTGTGAAAAAGCCCGTTTTGACAATCAGGAAGACAAAGGCACAAATACGGAAAAATCTGGAGCGGAAGAAAAAGCCGATACAACTGCCGCACGGTGTTGGCTCACGGTGGGCGAAACATTGGAGATACTTGACGGTGACGCTCCCGATAGCCTAATCATAAAAGCAGACGGCATAGTTGGGTATATAGTTGGAGCAATAAAAGGCACCACAATATCTGATGCAACCTTTATTCCTCCATTTACAGTTGTCAGCAACTTGCTGATAGCAGATGACTCTTTGGAACGTGACATAGCGCGATGCATGCCTGTTCAGTTGCCTTTAAACTCAACTACGCGCGCAGCGTTGAACCTTGTTGACAATCCATTGAACCTTCATCGTAAAATAGCAGTCAGTGGGACTATTGATGAATATTTTCGTGTATGGGGCATAAAACAAGTTACAGATTTCTCGTGGATGGAAGAGCCAGACAGCATAATAGCCCGCGTAGATACGGCAGACGATAAAGGGGCACTAAAAGTGTCGCGCGTACCGCGCTTTATTAGCGGCGGCCGTTAATCCTTCCCGTCAGCGTTTTCTTTTGCCTCAAGCCATAGCAGCAAGTCTCCCACTACAAAATTGCTTCCCCCAACATAAATCACATCATCGGCATCTGCATCGCGCATTGCTTGCACGTAGGCATCCTTTACGTTCGGGAAAGCCCTGCCATGCAACCCCAAAGTCTCACCGCGCATCTGCAGCTCGCGTGCGTCGAGTGCCCGCTTCACTCTGGCTTGCGTGAAATAGAACGTGGCGCGGCGGGGCATCAGCGCAAGGGATGCATCAATGTCCTTGTCGCTTACCATTCCTATAACGATGCGCAGCTCGCGCGCAGGACTGTGCTCCAGTTGCTGCATGGTGTACTTAAGCCCTGCAGAGTTGTGCGCAGTGTCGGCTATTACAGTGGGATGCTGCGACAATATCTCCCATCTGCCCCGTAGCCCGGTGGTTTTGTTCACGTCTGCAAATCCTTGCAGAATGCTGTCGTCGGAAATGCCGATGCCTACTTTGCGCATTTGCTTTATGGCACATAGAATAGTGTTGGCATTCCACTTCTGATATTCGCCGGTAAGGCAGTAACTGATTGTCTGCGGCAGAAGTGTGCTTTCGATTTCGAGAGCCCCGGGAGTTTCCACGGTGCGTGTCACCTCTGGTTCGTCCTGGGCAAACACTATGGGTGAATGCATGGCTTTTGCCGCATCTTCGAACACTTTCCGTGTTTCCGGCGTGTATTCGCCTATCACCACGGGAGTGTCGTGCTTTATGATGCCTGCTTTCTCGCCTGCAATTTGGGAAAGAGTGGAGCCGAGAAACTGTGTGTGGTCGTAGCTTATATTGGTAATGATAGAAAGCGCGGGATTGATAATGTTTGTGCAGTCGAGCCGCCCTCCGAGTCCCGTTTCGATGACTGCAATGTCAACGGCGGCTTCTGCGAACCATTGGAATGCAAGTGCCGTGGTAAGCTCGAAAAACGACGGGTGGAGAGGCTCGAAGAAGCTGCGGTATTTCTCCACGAAATCAACTACGTAGCTTTCGGGTATGGGTTGCCCGTCAATGCGCATACGCTCGCGGAAATCCACAAGGTGGGGCGACGTGTACAAGCCGGTGCGGTATCCCTGGGCCTGCAACACTGCAGCCAGAGTGTGGGCACACGAGCCTTTGCCGTTGGTTCCGGCAATGTGGATGGTGGTGTAGCGCGTATGGGGATGCTCGAAAAACTCGTCAAGAGCCACGGTGTTGCCCAGCCCCGGTTTGTAAGCCTTCGCCCCGATGTTTTGGAAAAGAGGAGCGGAATTGTAAAGGTAGTCTATTGTCTGACGGTAGTTCATCAAATGGTCTTATGGTGTCAGTCGAAAAGAGCACGGAATTTGCTGAAAATGGTTTCCTTGACTTTTTTGTCGGGTTTCATGCTTTCGTTGTGGCGTATGTGCTCAAGTATTTTCCGTTCTTCCTTTGTAAGGTTTTCGGGAATATACACGCTGATGTTCACTATGAGGTCGCCGGTTCCGCTTCCGTAGCCGTTGACGGAGGGCAGTCCCTTGCCGCGTAGCCGCAGAACTTTCCCCGGTTGTGTGCCCGGCTTGATGGTGATTTTCGACGAGCCTTCGAGTGTGGGGATGTCGACATCTTCGCCCAGGGCAGCCTGCGGCACTGTGAGCAGCAGGTTGTAGACGATGTCGTTGCCGTCGCGGACGAAGGTGGGATGGGGCTCTTCCTGTACCACTACCTGCAAATCGCCGCAGGGGGCGCCATGCCGCCCTGCATTGCCTTTGCCGGGAATGTTTACAATCATGCCTTCGGCTACGCCTGCAGGAATGTTTACTTCAACAGTTTCTTCGCCTTGCACTATGCCTTCTCCGTGGCAACATGTGCATTTGTGTTTTATAATGCGTCCTTCGCCATTGCATTTGGGGCAAACGGTCTGTGTCTGCATTATGCCCAAGAATGTGCGTTGTTGCCGCACTATGTGTCCCTGTCCGTGGCAAGTGGGGCATGTCTCTGCCGAAGAACCCTTTTCGGCTCCGCTTCCGTTGCATTCCGGACAGCGGATGTATTTCTTCAGCTTGAATTTCTTGGTTGTGCCTTTCGCTATCTCTTCGAGAGTAAGCTTTACGCGCAGGCGCAGGTTGCCGCCCGTGGGTGCAGAGGCTGCCGCTCCTTCGCCCGAGAAGCCGCTGAAGCCGCCGAATCCGTGCCCTCCGAACAAGTCGCCGAACATGCTGAAAATATCGTTCATGTCCATACCTCCGCTGTAGCCGTTGTAGCCGTTGCCGTCGACGCCTTCGGCGCCGAACTGGTCGTAGCGTTGCCGGCGTTGCGGGTCGCGCAGTACATCGTATGCTTCCGCTGCCTGTTTGAACTTCTCTTCGGCGGCTTTGTCGCCGGGGTTGCGGTCGGGGTGGAAGCGGATGGCCATTTTCTTGTACGCAGCCTTTATCTCTTCGTCGGAGGCATTGCGTTCCACTCCCAAAATCTTGTAATAGTCTTTTTCGTTGTCTGCCATGTCAAGAAAATTTGTCGGGCTATAATAGTTATTGTCCTATTGCCACTTTGGCGTGGCGCAATACTTTGTCGTTTAGTTTATAACCAGGTTGCAGGCAGTCAACAACCTTTCCCTTGAGCTCGGGAGTAGGGGCGGGTATAAGTGCTACGGCCTCGTGATAGTCGGTGTTGAAATCTTCGTCTTTAGTGTCAATGGCTTTGAGCCCGCATGTTTCCAGCGTATGGATGAACTTCCGGTATACCAGCATTATGCCGGTAGTGAGCGCATCGTCTGCATTTTCGGGGAAGTTGCCGGTTATGCGCTGAAAATCATCAAGAACAGGCAATAGAGATGTTATTACGTTGGAGCCACCGTTGAGGATGAGCTCGCTTTTTTCTTTAAGCACCCTTTTGCGGTAGTTGTCAAATTCTGCCGCCTGGCGCAAATATTTGTCTTTAAGTTCGGCAATCTGTTTCAGGCAGTCTTCCACTGTAAGTTCTGCGTTTTGCTTGTCGGCTGTTGCGGTGTTGGAATTGGCATTCAATTCTTCGCCGCCGTTTGTAGGCTGGTCCACGTTTTGGGTGTTTTCGTTTGCTTTAGTCATGATTGAAAGTTTTTGGGGAATAGCAGCAAATACTGTACCATTTGCATTATTGCATGGTTTGGGAATTGAATTGAAGCGGCAGTAGCTGGCGTGCGTCGTTGACTAGATACGCTCCTTTTTCGCAAGCCAACAACATCTGTATAGGCAATTTCTGACGTTCGGCAGTTTCTTGGATAACTTGCCGGCAGGCTCCGCATGGCGTAACCGGGTGTTGCGTCATTTGGCCGTCTTTTCGGGCACTTATGGCAATGCAGCCGATGTTTGCGTCGGGGCGGTAGCTTTTGGCATAGAAAAGCAACGAGCGCTCTGCACAAAGCCCGGAAGGAAACGCTGCGTTCTCTTGGTTGCTGGCCGAAAGTGTTTCCCCGTTTTCGAACATGAGTGCAGCCCCAACGGCAAAATGCGAATAAGGGGAGTAGCTTGTCAGGCAAGCATCTTGAGAAAGCTTTATCAGTTGTCTTTGGCTTTCTGTCAATTCTTCGTATGAGAGAAATTGAACATCGAGAATGTATCTCAGTTTTTCCATTTGCTGTAGAATTATTAATGCAAAATTACGGAATTATCATTATGCCGAAACAGTATTGTGCCCGTTGGCGGAATTAAATTCTATCGATAGTCGTTGTTAAAATGCAGGGTTTTTGCTGTAATGCGGAAACGGGCAAAAGTTCCTGCTGTAAATTAAAAAACAAAGCACTTTGTTGAAATTATAATAGGAACTTTTCGAGCGGAATGCGCACACAATTTTTTCGCAATGCGCAACAAAGTTAATTCCGTCAACGGGTTGTGTTGTGTATGTGAGCAAAGATTTGTGTATGACAAATGATTTTTTTTCACAATATGTTTTGTCGGGTGAATGGAATCAATTAATTTTGACAATGAAATTCTTGTATGTATAATGCGAGAACATGAAAACTGACAATACTTTTTATATATAAAAATTATGGTGAACAGATTTATTTTAAATGAAGTTTCTTATTTTGGCCCCGGGGCACGTAAGAATATCCTTGTAGAAATCAACCGTATGGGTCTTAAAAAGGCTCTTGTGGTTTCGGATTCAAGTTTGGTTAAATTCGGCGTAACCGCTATGGTGACCGATGTGCTTGATGAGGCAGGTATTGCCTATGAAATCTTCAGTGATATCAAGCCCAATCCTACGGTTAAGAATGTTACCAACGGAGTTAATGCTTTTAAGAAGAGCGGCGCTGATTTCTTGGTTGCAATAGGCGGCGGATCGTCTATGGACACAGCAAAAGCTGTCGGAATCATTGCCAATAATCCGGAATTTGCCGACGTGGTTTCGTTGGAAGGTGTTGCTCCCACAAAACACAAGTCAGTTCCCGTGATTGCCTTGCCTACTACTGCCGGTACTGCTGCAGAAACCACTATCAACTATGTGATTACCGATGAGGAAAACGAAAAGAAGATGGTTTGTGTGGACCCGAATGATATTCCTGCAGTGGCAATCATTGATGCCGAACTGATGTATTCACTTCCTGCCGGTCTTACAGCTTCGACAGGTATGGATGCACTGACACATGCCATAGAAGGCCTTACGACAAAGGCGGCCTGGGAAATGAGCGACATGTTCGAAATCAAGGCAATTGAAATGATTACGCGCTATCTTGAAACTGCCGTGAAAGAGCCCAAGAATGCAGAAGCACGCAATGGCATGGCTGTGGCTCAGTATATTGCAGGCATGGCATTTTCCAATGTAGGTTTGGGCTTGGTTCATGGAATGGCGCATCCGTTGGGCGCAATGTTTGATGTTGCCCATGGCGTTGCCAATGCTCTGCTGTTGCCTATAGTAATGGAATTCAATGCTCCTATAGCTAAAGAGAAGTTTGTTATAGTGGCAAAGGCAATGGGCGTATACAAAGACGGTATGAGCATAGAGGAAGCATCCGATGCTGCTGTCGAGGCAGTCAGGAAACTTGCAATCGAAGTGGGTATACCGCAGCACTTGCGCGACCTCGGTAAGGGCATTACCGAAAACGATCTTCCCCGCCTTGCAAAAGCAGCAATGGCTGACGTTTGCACTCCCGGCAATCCTCGTGATGCCTCAGAGGCAGAAGTTCTTGAACTTTATAAAAAGGCTTTTTAAGTCAATACGTAAAACAAGAGGGGTGCAAGTGAGCTGGGGGCTTATCTTGCACCCTTTTCTTTGTTGATGCCTATCCCGAATAGCGCAAAATCACCGCGTACAGGGTCGTTTGGAAATATGTTTGCCAGGATTTGCGTGATATGTTTGGCCGAAGCCAATGAATAGGAAGCGTTATGGCAAAGACCTGTTTCGCATGCCATATGCAATACATGGGTGTCGAGCGGAATAATTAGGTCTTTTGCATTAAATTTGTTCCATATACCGAAATCTACCGGTGAATCTCTGCGTATCATCCAGCGGAGAAACATGTTGGCTTTTTTCTGTGGACTGTGTTGGGATATTTTCAAAAAAGAACATAGCCGTTGCATGGGAATTCCTTCGAAATTGCGGTAGAGATGCATTTCGAGGTCTTCGTCTTCTGAATAAGCAATCCATAGCTTTTCGAGCAGACTTCGCATAAAAGCATGGCTTATTGTGCGGTAGAAACTGCTGTTGTCATCGCTGGCGAAATGTTTTTCAAATTCCCTGTTCTTTATGTAGCCCGTTGGCGAACTGCCAAGTAAGTCGCAGAGGTGTTCTGCCTTTTTTAATATTTGGCATCGGCGCCCAAAGCTGATAGTAGCGGTGAGCAGTGCCGATATTTCGATGTCAGTTTTTCGTGAGTAGCGGTGTGGAAACTGTACTGGGTCGTTGATTATGAACGATGGTGTTTCATAGCGGTCGGCTGCTGAAATTATGGCTGCTTGAAGTTCTTGGGTTATCATCGAATGCAAAATTAGTGTTTAGGCGTTGAGTTCGCCCATGTTTTATATTCAAATAAACGTCTGTAAGGCTGCTATAGTGCCGTTAAAATCGAAAATGCAATCTTTTTTAGATGTTCGTTGTATGCGTATTGCAAAATTATAGTAATTTTGAATTTCAAAAAATAGGGAATGTCACCGTATAGAGCGGCGGCGTTTCCTCACAACCAAAAAACAAATGGCAGAATTTGAAGATAGAATAATCAAGGTAAATATTGAGGAGGAAATGAAAAGTTCCTACATCGACTATAGTATGTCGGTGATAGTATCGCGTGCGCTCCCAGATGTGAGAGATGGTTTCAAGCCTGTGCACCGGCGCATACTTTTTGGAATGAAAGATATTGGCAATACACACGATAAAGCATATAAAAAATCGGCTCGTATTGTAGGTGATGTGCTTGGTAAATACCACCCGCATGGCGACTCGTCTGTATATGGGGCTTTAGTGCGCATGGCCCAAGGCTGGAATATGCGCTATACACTTGTTGACGGCCAGGGTAATTTCGGTAGTGTCGACGGCGATTCTCCTGCTGCAATGCGTTATACCGAGGTGAGACTAACTGCTCTCGGTGAAACCATGATGTATGATATCGAAAAAGAAACAGTTGATATGGTCAACAATTTCGATAATACATTGCTGGAACCTTCGGTGATGCCTACGCGTATCCCCAATTTCCTCGTTAACGGAGCTAGCGGTATCGCAGTTGGTATGGCAACTAATGTGCCTACTCACAACCTTGGCGAAGTGGTAGATGCTTGCATAGCATATATTGACGACAATAATATAGATGTCGAAGGACTTATGCATTATGTTAAGGCTCCTGATTTCCCGACAGGCGGTTTTATCTATGGTATGTCTGGAGTTAAAAGTGCCTATGAAACCGGACGCGGAAGGGTAGTGATGCGGGCTCGTGCCGAAATAGAGACAGATGAAGCCCACGACAAAATAGTAGTCAGCGAAATTCCTTACGGAGTCAATAAAAAAGAGCTCATCGTGTCGATTGCCCAACTTGTAAAGGAGGGAAAAGTAAGCGGCATAAGCAATGTCAACGACGAAAGCGACATGGAAGGTATGCGCATCGTGGTCGATGTGAAACGCGAGGCTAATGCCAATGTGGTACTCAATAAACTTTTTAAGCTTACCGCTCTTCAGTCGAGCTTTAGCGTTAACTGCATAGCTTTGGTAGGCGGACGTCCTAAGTTGCTGTCACTGAAAGATTGTATAAAATGTTTTGTTGACCACCGTCATGACGTAGTAACCCGTCGCACACAATATGACTTGCGAAAGACAAATGAGCGCATACATATTCTCAATGGCCTTATTATTGCTAGCGACAATATAAATGAGGTAATAAGAATTATAAGAGCTGCTGCCACACCGCATGAGGCAATTGAAAATTTGTGCAGCAATTTCGATCTCGATGAGATACAGGCACGGGCCATTGTTGAAATGCGCCTAAGGCAACTTACTGGACTTTTGCAGGACCAGTTGCATGCAGAGCAAGAAGAACTGCAGAAAAAGATTGAATATTACAATCAGATACTCAGCGATGACAATGTCTGCCGTCAGGTAATAAAAGACGAATTGCTGGAGGTGAAACAGAAATACGGGGATAGCCGCAGAAGCGAAATCGTTTACAGCAACGAAGAATTCAATCCGGAAGATTTCTATGCTGACGATGAAGTTGTCATAACCCTTAGTCATTTGGGATACATCAAACGTACACCTTTAGCTGAATACCGGTCGCAGGCTCGCGGCGGGGTAGGGAGCCGTGGCGGAAGTGCCCGTAACGAAGACTTTATAGAGTATATGTATCAAGCCACAATGCATAACACAATGCTCTTCTTTACTCAAAAGGGGCGTTGCTACTGGCTTAAGGCATACGACATTCCCGAAGGCAACAAAACATCGAAGGGACGAGCTATTCAAAATATGCTTAATCTTGATTCCGATGATAGTGTGAATGCATGCCTGCACATACGCAATCTTTCTGATGCTCAGTTTTGTGACACGCACTATGTTGTATTCTGCACAAAGAACGGCATAATCAAGAAGACTACTCTTAAAGATTATTCACGTCCTCGGGCCAACGGTGTTAATTCTATCAATATACGCGAAAACGACAAAGTCGTGAGTGTATGTCTTACCCGTGGCGATGAAGAAATAATAGTTGCAGATAAAAACGGACGTGCTATACGTTTCAACGAAAGCACAGTTCGGCCTATGGGGCGTTCGGCTACCGGCGTCAGGGCAATGCGCATAGAGCCAGGAAATGAAGTGGTGGGCATGGTGAGCGTGTGCCGACCGCAGGAGGAAACCATTCTTGTGGTTAGTGATCAAGGTTATGGCAAACGCTCCAACGTTGACGACTATCGCATTACTAATCGTGGAGGAAAAGGCGTCAAGACAATGAATATAACCGAGAAAACAGGGAAACTTGTTTCGCTTAAGGTTGTTACCGATGATGATGATTTAATGATATTGAATATTAGCGGTATTACTCTTAGGCTTCATGTGTCTGAAATGCGCGTTATGGGACGTGCTACGCAAGGAGTGCGGTTAATTAATCTTGAAAAGCGTGGTGATACCATTGCCAGCATATGCCGCGTGCCGCGTAATGATGACGAGGACGAAAGCGTAGAAAGTTCCGATAATAACCCAAACAATTCTGCGCCCGAAGATGTCGACAAAAATGAGATATAATTCAAACCATAAAAGAACAACACAAAAAAACATACTCATTATGAAAAAACTTCTAAGTATTGCAGTACTGCTTGTTCCTATGTGCACAATTACTGCACAAAATTCCCTTGTATACAAGGCGCAGGAAAAAATTAACGAGAACAAACTAGACGAAGCAGCTGCCGTAATGGAAACTGCACTTACTAGTGGCAAAACCAAAAATATGGCAGGTGCCTATAATATGGCAGGTGTCTGCCAGGGAAAAATACTTAGTGCCGAGATAGCTAAAGCTGCGCAACAGCAACCTCTCGACACGATGAAATTCATCAGCGCCCTCAACAAGGCTGTGGAATATTTCGAGAAGAGCTATAAACTAGACAATGCTCCTGATGAAAAAGGCAAGATAAAGCCCAAATACAACAAGGATGTTGAGGATCCGTTCCAAAGTAATGTCAAGATGATTTCGCAAATGATGAACTACTACGCATATGCAGGGCAGTTCCTTAACCAGAACGGAGACCAGAAAGGTGCGTATGATGCTTTCGAAAAATATCTTGAAATGCCAAAGTCTTCCGTATTTACCAAGGAACAAACCGATTCCATCTACAAGTCAAATTCGGCAGAATACTACACTATTGCATTCTATACCACGCTACTTGGCTATCAGTTGAAAGACGATGACAAGGCTCTGAAACATATAGATTTTGCGCTTCAGGATACTGCGCAAAAAAACAAAAGTGACTTGTACTTTATAAAAGCCCAAACCCTTCTCAATAAAAAAGATACTGCAAAGTGGGTGAAATGTGTTACTGAAGCCATTACGGCTTTGCCTAACAATACGCAATTCGTACAGAATCTGCTTTACTATTACAGCATCAAAAATCTAACGGAAGAAGCCAAATCCACTGCCGAAGAAATGGTAACCAAGGCGCCAAACAACAAAAATGCTTGGTACTCGGCAGGTTGTATCTACCTTAATATGGCGAAGGACTTTACAAAAGCGCGTGAATATCTACAAAAGGCTCTTGATATCGATGCAAACTTCCCGGATGCCAACTATAATCTTGGAGTGACGTATGTAAATGAACTTATCTCGAAAAAAGACCAGTTTGTAACCGACCCGCGTAATGCAAAATATAAAACCGATGTAGAAAAGGTGAAGGATTATTATCGTAAAGCTCTGCCTTACTTCGAAAAAACCCGTGAGTTGATACCTGATCAACCGCAAGTGTGGGGCCTTTCTTTAAAGAATATCTACTACAATCTTGAAATGAAAGATAAGGAAAAAGAAATAGACCAAGTATTGAGTTCTGCTGGAATAGCTAATCCTAATCAGGAAAATAAGAAATAAGAAACATAGAAACATATAAAAAGAAAGCGGGAAGAAGGCTGAAAAAGTT
>CAZDOH010000034.1:0-20950 GCA_964507005.1 uncultured Prevotella sp.
AAAGTGTCAAAGTGTGAATTTGTGATTTTTGTGTTTTCTCTCCCGCTGTTCCCCTTCATTATTCCCTGCCTATGTCGTGCAGCAGCTGACTGACGGCCTTGTCGGGGTTGCGGGTTTCGTCGAGCAGCGTCACGAAGCGGCTGCCGATTATCACTCCTGCGGCGTGGGCTGCGGCTGCTCGGTAGGTGGCTTCGTTGGAAATGCCGAAGCCTATCATCCTGGGGCGGCGCAGGTTCATCTCGTCGATGCGCGCAAAGTATTGCTGCTTGCGGGCGTCGAACTCGCGCTGCGCTCCCGTGGTTGCTGCCGACGACACCATGTAGATGAAGCCTCCGCGGCTGTCGGCGTCGATGCGCCGTATGCGTTCGTCTTCGGTTTCGGGGGTGATGAGCATTATCATCTCGAGCCCGTGGGCGCGGGCCGTGGCGCGGTAGTGCTCTTCGTACTCGCGCAGCGGAAGGTCGGGGATTATGAGTCCGTCGACGCCCACTTCGCTGCATTTCTGGCAGAAGGCTTCGAAGCCGTACTGCATTATTGGGTTGAGGTATCCCATGATGATGAGCGGAATGGTGACGTCGCTGCGTATGCCTTCGAGCTGCGCGAAGAGCCGGCGCACGCTCATGCCGCCTTTCAGGGCGCGCGTGGCTGCCGTCTGTATCACGGGGCCGTCGGCAAGGGGGTCGCTGAAGGGCAGCCCGATTTCCACCATGTCTACGCCGCCGCGCTGCAGGGCGCGTATCACGCCGGCTGTCGAGTCGGGCTCGGGGGCACCGGCGCAGAAGTATACCGACAGTATGTCGTGGCTTTTTTTCTCGAACAATTGGTCTATTCTATTCATTTCGTGTGGTTTTTATGATTTCAAATTGTTTTTACTTGCCTGCGCTCTTGAGTTTTGCTATGAACTGCGCGAGTGCTGCGGCGTCTTTCACTCCGGGTGCCGTCTCGAAGCGGCTGTTGAGGTCTACGCCTGCCATCATGGGGTGGCTGAAGGCGAGCAGGTCGTCGGCGGCTTCGGGGCCTATGCCTCCGCTGAGCAGGAAGGGCACGGGGCCGCGGTAGGCACGCAGTGCCTGCCAGTTGAAGCGCTGCCCTGTGCCGCCGTGTGAGGGCGAAGGGGTGTCGAACACCATCAGGTCGGCGGCGCCGGCATAGGTTTCGGCTCTTCGGGCATCGGCTTCGGTGGCGATGCCCAGGGCGCGTATCACCCGCAGCCCTTCGGCGCGCAGTTCGCGGCAGAAGGCGGGGCTTTCGTTTCCGTGCAGCTGGATGTAGCTGAGCGCAAACCGGCTGGCGGTGGCGAGGATGGCGGCTTTCGTTTCGTCGACGAACACTCCCACGCGTTGCTGCAGCTGCGGCAGGTAGTCGGGCAGGGCGGTGACGCAGCGCTTCGAGCGTGGGTAGAAGATGAAGCCCATGAGGTCGGCGCCCGTCTGTTCCACCTGCCGTATGTTGCCGGCGTCGCGCATGCCGCATACTTTTACTGTCATGGCCGTGCGGCTTGGAGTTTGGCGGTTTCGGCTGTCAGCCGTGCGAGGTTCTCAGCCGGGTCTTCGCCTTTCATCAGCAGTTCGCCAATGAGGAACCCGCGGTAGGAGAGCCGCTGCAGGCGCACGATGTCGGCGGCGCCGCGTATGCCGCTTTCCGAGATGTGGGTGATGTATTGCGGCATCATGGGGGCGAGGTATTCCGAAACGGCGGTGTCGGTGTGGAACGTGCCGAGGCAGCGGTTGTTTACTCCCACCACGTCGATGTCGTCGCCCAGGTATTCCAGTTCGCCGGCGCTGTGCACTTCCAGCAGGGTTTCGAGTCCCAGTTCGTGGGCCGTGCGTGCCAGCTGCCGGCACTTGTCGGGGCTCAGGGCAGCGGCTATGAGCAGTATGGCGTCGGCGCCTGCTGCTGCTGCCTGGTGCAGCTGGTATTCGTCGATGGTGAAGTCCTTGCGCAGCAGGGGGATGCCTGCCGCAGGGCGCACGGCTTGAAGGTCGGAGAGGGTGCCGCCGAAGTATTTCTCGTCGGTGAGCACCGACATAGCTGCGGCGCCGGCTGCGGCATAGCCCTGGGCTATGGCTGCGGGCTCGGCATCGCGGTGTATCCAGCCTTTCGACGGCGAGCGGCGCTTGAATTCAGCTATTATTCCGCAGGGCGTGGTTTCGATGGCGTGGCTGAAGGGGATGTGCCTGTGGGGCGTGGCGTCGCGGTAGAGCGTGTCGATGCTGGCGGTTTGCTTCAGCGCTTCGATTTCGGCGCGCTTGTGGGCTACGATTTCGCTGAGTATGTCTTTCATTCTGCCTGGCTGTTTGCTTCTACGAACTTTTTGAACGACTGCAGTGCGCGCCCGCTTTCGAGCGATTCGCGGGCCATGGCCAGGCACTCGTCGAGCTGCCGCCCGGTGGCTGCCTGTATGGCGAAGGCCGAGTTGGCGACGACGGCGTTTTTCTGATAGGCGGTGGCGCGGTTTTCGAGCACGGCATCGAATATGGCGCTTGCCTCGGCTGCGGTGCTGCCGCCCGAGAGGCTCTGCTGCGGCGCTTTCCCTAGTCCGAGGTCTGCGGGCGAGTAGATGGTTTCGTAGTGGGGCGTCATTACCTTGAAGTCTGCCGTGAGCGAGATTTCGTCGTAGCCGTCCATGCTGGTGACTATGGCGAAGCGGGTGCCGATGCGCTTCAGCGTGTTGTAGTAGAGGCGCATCTGTGCGAGGTTGGCTGTTCCCAGCAGCTGGTGCCGGGGGTGTGCGGGGTTGATGAGCGGGCCCAGAAGGTTGAAGATTGTGGGTATGCCGAGGGCTTTCCTCACGGGGGCAGCGTTTTTCATTGCGGGGTGGAAGAGGGGCGCGTGGAGGTAGGCCACGCCCGACTGCTCTATGGAGCGCATCAGGCGGTCGCGGCTGGCGCTGAAGACTACGCCGTGTTCCTTTATTACGTTGCTTGCACCGCTCACCGACGTGGCGCCGAAGTTGCCGTGCTTGGCCACGTGCAGCCCTGCGCCGGCTACCACGAAGCACGAGCATGTGGAGATGTTGAAGGTGTTCTTGCCGTCGCCGCCGGTGCCCACGATGTCTACGGGGTTGAAGTCCGAAAGGTCGGCGCTGACGCACGTCTCTAGCAGGCCCTGGCGGAAGCCGAGCAGTTCGTCGACGGTGGGTGTGCGCTGGCTTATCATTGCCAGCAGGGCGCCGGTCTGTATGGGGTCGGCGGTGCCGTTGTTTATGTCGAGCAGCGTGGCACAGGCTTCTTCCTGTGTGAGCGTGGCTCCGTTCTGTATCTTGAGTAGCAATTCTTTCATTTTTGTGGATTTTCGGAGTGGGGGTTAATGCATTATGAAGTTCTCTATGATTTTGAGCCCATCGGGGGTGAGCACCGATTCGGGGTGGAACTGTATGCCGTGGATGTCGTATTCTCTGTGGCGCAGGGCCATCACCAGCCCTTCGCGGCTTAGCGCCGTGACTTCCAGCTGCTGCGGCATCGTGCCGGCGTCCACTACCCACGAATGGTATCTTCCCACGGGTATTTCGCGCGGCAGCGAGCTGAAGATGTAGTCATCGGCAGTGATGCTTATGGGAGTTTGCACGCCGTGGAACACTTCTGCAAGGTTCACGAGCCGGGCGCCGAACACTTCGCCTATGGCCTGCTCGCCGAGGCATACCCCGAGCATGGGCTTCACTCCGGCGTAGTGCCTTATCACTTCCTCGAGCAGTCCCGCTTCGGAGGGGATTCCGGGCCCGGGCGAGAGTATCAGCTTGTCGTAGGCTGCGAGGTCGCCGATGTTGAACTTGTCGTTTCTCAGCACCGTCACCTTGGCGCCCAGCTGCTTCACGGCGTGGCTGAGGTTGTAGGTGAACGAGTCGTAGTTGTCGATTATGCAAATGTTTTTCATGACTGTATCAGTATTTGTCGGAATCGTCTGTGGCTGCCACGATGGCTGCCTTCAGCGCCCCGAGTTTGTTGTTCACTTCCTGCAGTTCCTGCTCCACGTCGCTTTTGGCCACGATGCCTCCTCCGGCCTGGAACCACAGTGTGCTGTTGCGGCTCACAAAGGTGCGTATGGTGATGGCCTGGTTCATGCTGCCGTTGAAGCCTATGAAGCCTATGCATCCTCCGTAGGCGCCGCGGTTGTGGGGCTCGTACTGGCTTATTATCTGCATGGCCCTCACTTTCGGTGCTCCGCTTAGCGTGCCGGCGGGGAAGGTGTCCATGAATGCCTTTATGGTGTTGGTTCCCGGCTCGAGTTTCCCCGACACGCGGCTCACGAGGTGTATTACGTGGCTGTAGAGCTGCGGTTCGCGGAAGAATTCCACCTTTACGTTGCTGCAGTTGCGGCTCAGGTCGTTGCGGGCAAGGTCCACGAGCATCACGTGCTCGGCGTTTTCCTTGGGGTTGTCGAGCAGTGCCTGCGTCAGTGCATCGTCGGTGGCCTTGTCGCCGGTGCGGCGTGTGGTGCCGGCTATGGGGTCGATGTATGCCGTGTCGCCTTCCACGCGGTAGTGGGTTTCGGGCGAAGAGCCGAAGATGCGGAAGGATCCGAAGTCGAAGTAGAAGAGGTAGGGCGAGGGGTTTATGCGGCGCAGGGCGCGGTAGAGGTTGAAGTCGTCGCCTTCGTAGCGCTGCTCGAATCGCCTCGACACCACTACCTGGAACACGTCGCCCCGCAGGCAGTGGGCTATGCCGCGGCGTATGTTCTCGCGGTGTTGGTCGTCGGTGAGCGTGCTGGTGGTTTCGCCCACGGCGCGGAACGGGTATACGCTCATCTTGCCGCTGTTTATGGCCTGTACGATGAGCGGCGTGCGGTCTTTGCCGTCGCCGGTGAGAGTTACTATCTCCATCTCGTGGCGGAAGCCCTTGAACACTATCATGTAGCGGTAGAGAATGTAGAGCAGGTCGGGGGCATCGTTCATGGCTGCGGTGCTGTCTTTGACGTTGATGTTTTCGGTGTATCTCACAACGTTGAACGACGTGAAGCCGTAGAGCCCACAGTAGTTCGAGTCTTCGCCTTCAATCTCGAAGCGCGAGAGGAACGATGCCACTGCGTCTTCGATGCGCATGGTGCTGTCGTTGAGCTGCACGGTCTCCTCGCTGCCGTCGGGGTAGTGCGCCGTGGCGTAGCCGTGGTTCACCGAAATCTTTGCAATGGGTTCGAGTCCTATGAACGAGCGCCCGTTCTCGCCGCCGTGGTAGTCGGAGCTTTCCATAAGTGCGCTTTGGGCGAAGATGTCGCGCACTTTGAGGTAGGTGGTCACGGGAGTGTGTATGTCGCCCGCAAGCGCCGTGACCGATGTGGTGTAGCGGAATTTTTTCATCGTGTGTCAGTCTTTGTTTTCGGAATTGCTGTCGTTGAAATATTTCATGTAGGTGTCCATGTCCTTGTCGCCGCGTCCCGACACGGTGAGCACCACCACGTCGTCGCTCTTGAAGTTGATTTTCCCGAGTGCCGCCAGTGCGTGCGACGATTCGAGCGCCGGTATGATGCCTTCGATGCGTGTCAGCAGTTGTGCGGCAGCCAGTGCCTCGTCGTCGTTTACGGGAATCACGGTGGCGCGGCCTGCGCGTGCCAGGTTGGCGTGCATGGGGCCAACGCCGGGGTAGTCGAGCCCCGCCGAAACGCTGTAGGGCTCTGTGATCTGCCCGTCGGCATCCTGAATCACCATGGAATACGAGCCGTGGAGCACTCCGGGCTTGCCGAGGGCTATGGTGGCTGCGGTGTAGGGCGTGTCGACGCCTTTGCCTCCCGCTTCTGCAAGCACTATCTTCACGTCTTCGTCGTCGAGGTAATGGTATATGGTGCCCGCGGCATTGCTGCCGCCGCCCACGCAGGCTATGAGGTAGTCGGGGTTTTCCTTGCCCGTGTGCTGCCGCAGCTGGTATTTTATTTCGGCGCTTATCACCGACTGCAGGCGCGCCACCATGTCGGGGTAGGGGTGCGGGCCCACGGTGGAGCCTATCACGTAGTGGGTGTCTTCGGGATGGCAGCACCAGTCGCGTATGGCTTCGTTGGTGGCATCCTTGAGTGTCATGTTGCCCGAAGTGACGGGAACCACTGTGGCCCCGAGCATCTTCATCTTCTCCACGTTAAGGTGCTGGCGCTTGACATCGGTGGCGCCCATGTATACGGTGCAAGGCAGATTTCGCAGGGCGCATACCGTAGCCGTTGCCACGCCGTGCTGCCCGGCTCCGGTTTCTGCCACGATGCGGCGCTTGCCCAGGCGCTCGGCAAGAAGCACCTGCCCCAGCGCGTTGTTTATCTTGTGGGCTCCGGTGTGGTTCAGGTCCTCGCGCTTGAGGTATATGGTGCAGCCGTAGTGCTCGCTCAGGCGCCGGGCAAGGTAAAGGGGAGACGGGCGCCCTGCGTAGTCGCGCAGCAGACTCATGAATTCGCTCTGGAATTCCTGGCTTTCGATAATCTTAAGGTAGTTGCGGCGCAGTTCCTCCACACATCCGTGGAGTATCTCGGGCACGTAGGCTCCGCCGTAGATGCCGTAGTAGCCCTGTTCGTCGACTGTGAATTTTCCCATTTCGCTATTGTTTTTTATTTGTTGTTTGTTTTGTTGTTGCTGTGCTGAAAAATTTGAAGCCCGCTGCAAGTGCAGCGGGCCTCATCGTGATTGTTTCTGATTAACTTCCTAGATTATTGCATACGGACCTTTACACTTGCGAATTGTTTATTCTCAAGTGCCACCACCAAAAGTTGTTTACGTTGCTGTATTGTCTCATCGCTTTGCTTTTGTAGCTCGGTATGCGGTGGCAAAAGTACAATGTTTTTGCCTAATGCCAAACTTTTTTCCGTTTTTTTTTCGTTTTTCCGCTCCCGAATGCCGTTTTTTTGAACGTATTGCAGTTGGGTGATTGCGGGCTTTAATTCCTCAAACCGTGCAGCGTGATGCCGTGTTTCCTGACTGCGGCAGGGTTTCCCGCCACAAGGCAGCATGGCTCTTCGAACCTACCCCCTCCCATCACGGCTCCTGCCGCTACGATGCATCCGTCAGCCACCGCCGAGCCTTTCAGCAGCATGGCTCCGGCGCATAGCCATACGCCGTTGCCAACCGCTATGGGACCGTCGCAGCCGCGTACTTCGCCGGTAACTGTGTTGCGCGTGGTGTGGATGTCGCTGTCCATTACCAGCGTGTTCCAGCTGGTTACGCATTTCTCCCCGAAGGCTACGCTGTTGAAGCACACGATGTTTATGGCAGCGCTGTTGTAAAAGCCGTCACCCGTAGTCAGCACCCCTCCGGGAGCTATGCTGATACGCGCTCCGGTGCCCAGCACTGTGTTGCCGCCTATGTTCCAGCGTCCGCGGATGTCGAGAATGCAGGGCTGCGAGTGAGGGTCGAAAATAGCAACTTGCTCGAAGCCTATCGATACCATGCCGCGGCGCACCGCACCTGTAATTGCCGCTGAGCCGCTGAGGTCCGCAAGCCGGGTGTTCCACCTTACGGCAATTGGCATGCGTAACGCTTGGCGCAGGGGCAGCAGCCGGAAATTTACGTACAGGCTCTTGGGAATGCTGATGAGTTTGCAGATTTTTTGTGTAAGCCGCATGGCAGTGTAGTTTTTGTGGGTGAGAAAAATGGAGCAAAACGGTGCTTCGCTGCAAATTTAGCGCAAATCAGTCATTGCGCTTCAAGTAAAGGAGAATTTCTTTTGCGTCGGTCCGCGGGTAGACCTTTTCCTAACGCTGTGCGCAGAGAATTTTTCTTCTATACGCAAAGAAATTTTCTTCTATGCGCATCCAAGTTTTAGCGGACAGTAATAATGAAAATCGGGCTGCCAAGCTCTTGGCCCGGCAGTCCGATTAGCGTGTTGTTTTTCCCTTTACTATTCTACAATCAGCAGTCCGCCGTTGGGCTGTATGGTGACCTTGGCTTGCCCTTTGGCGTTTATCTTGAGTTTCTGCATTTGCGGCTGCGGCAGCGAAGCGCCTTTTGCGGGGCGGTCGTTATAGCAGGTGGTTTGATGGCCGGCGAGCATCGGCAGGTCGAGGGTGAGTTTCATTTCCTGCTTGGTGGCATTGAGGCCGGCAACGTACCATTTGTCGCCCTTGCGGCGTGCCACGATGAAATATTTGCCGGGGTAGCCGTCAATGAAACGTGTCTCGTCCCAGCCGGCGGGAATCTGTTTCAGCAGGTCCAGTTCCCAGGCTTCGAGTTCCTTCAGGTTGTTGGGCATCAAGGCCACGCACTGTACGGCGCTTTGCGTGAAATAGGCTGCGGCTATCTCGAGGATGTCGGACGTGAGGCGCGGGTGGCGCGATTTGTTGTCGCGCGAGAAGTAGCGGTTGAGCATTGTGCCGCCGTAGTCCATAGCTGCCACGGCATTGCGGGTGAAGGCGAAAGTGGAGAGTTCCGATGCTTCGCTCTGCGAGCTTTCTTCGGTGAAGTACACGTTTTCGGAGGCACGCACGCTTTCCGATGCTATAAAGTTGGGGTACATGCGCTCCCAGCCGCGGGGCAGTGTGCAGCCGTGGAATATCACGAAGATGCCGTAGTCGTTGGCATCGTGGAGTATGTCTTCGTAGAGCTGCATGGTTTCCTGTTTGTCGCCCCCGAAGAAGTCTACCTTGATGCCGGCGATGCCCGTGTCGTGCAGCCACTTCATTTCCTTGCGGCGTGCAGCCACGGTGTGCATGCAGTTGCGCGGAGTTTGCGGCGCATCATTCCAGTAGCCGTTTGAGTTGTACCAGAGTATTAGTTTCACGCCCTTGGTTGCGGCGTATTTGCTGAGTTCGGCCATGCGTTCACGCCCTATTAGTTTGTCATCGTCCCAGTTGGCATCGATAAGGCTGTATTCGTAGCCCATTTCGGCAGCAAGGTCGATGAACGTCTTTTGGTCGGCGTAGTTGATTGAGGCGTCTTGCCATATTATCCAGCTCCACACATAGCGTCCGGGTTTGTATTCCTGCGAAGCTTCGAACTTTGGGCGCACCACGTCGAAAGGAATGGTGGTCTCAACTATGGGGCGCAGCGTTGCGCCGAGGGTGATGGTGCGCCACGGGGTAGAGCCTGGCAGCGAAATGGCGCTTGCCGACGAGCCCATGCCACTGTTTTGCAGCGGCGAGGGGAACTTCACTGTGTAGCCCTGCCCGGCAACGTATTCGGACAACTGGCAACCGGCATAGCTGCCGTCGCTTCCAGTTTCGCTCAGCAGCAGCCAGCCGTCGCTGCCCAATCTGAAGAGAGCGGGGAAGGCAAAGCCCTCGCCGTCTTTCGATTTGGCGGTGAGCGGTGCATCGAGCGAGTAGTGCTCTTCGCCTGCAGGCCATGTGCGGCACCACCCCGAGCCGCCTTTGCTCTGCGGCATTATGAAAGCTGTGGCGGTGGAGGGCAGATTGTAGGATGTAGCCTCGCTGTCGATGCGCAGGCTGTACCATCCGCCGAGTGTAGGGAATGAGTAGCGGAATGCAATGTCGTTGTTCGAAACGTTGAATGTTACTGTCATGGTCTGCCCGTCGGCATTGGTGAAGTTCAATGTAGCTTGGTTGGCCACGTAGTGCGACTGCGAGCATTTTGTGCGCGACATTGTATAGCTTTCGTCGATATTCGATTTGCCTGCATCGGCTAACTTCAGCCCCGAAGCGAAATTGCCGGCGTTGGTGGTCATGCCTAGATGCGATTCATTGAGAAACTGGTGACCGTCGTAGGTCACGGAATAGTTGGCAGTGCCGCCGTTGTCGTTTACTTCTACTACGACTTTGCCGTCGGGCGAAGTGACTTTTACGTCGGTGGCATGCAATGCGCCGGGAAGCACGAATGCAAGTGCGGCTGCAATGGTTTTTGTTTTCATTTTTCTATATTTTAATGTTGTATTCATGTGCTAGAAGGGGTAGCCTATGGCGAAATGCAGCGAAAGTCCGTCGGTGAACTTCTCGATGTTGTAGTAGCCGCTGCGCGATGTTTCGTAGGGCGCATGAAGGGCTACGCCAAGGTCGAGGCGCAGCACGAGGAATTCCATGTCGTAGCGCAGTCCGGCACCCGTGCCGAGGGCTATGGAGTTGAGGAAATCAGAGCCGTTGATGCGGCCGCCGGGGCGTTTCTCGTCGCGGCGCATCAGCCAGATATTGCCGGCATCGAGGAACGTGGCGCCGTAGAGCGAGCCGAACAATTTGAAGCGGAGTTCGGCATTGGCTTCAAGTTTTATGTCGCCCGTCTGGTCGATGTAGGAGTATTTCGATTCATCGGAATGGAAGCGCCCGGGACCGATGGAGCGCACGGTGAATGCCCGGATGGAGTTGGCGCCTCCCGAACTGAACTGCTCGCTGTAGGGGGCTACGGTGCTGTTGCCGTAAGAGTATATCATGCCGGCATAGAAGCGCGTGGCGAATGTGAATGTGGGGTTGATGGTAAACGTCTTGTGAACCTCTGTGGTGAGCTTCAGAAACTGTGCGAATGGGTTGCCCATAAGGCTTTTGTCCTGCTCGTTGAAGCGGCGTCCGCTAAGAGCGTATATGCCCGACACCAGGTTTCCCGATTCCTTTATGGTAGTTTGCCACCACACAGGGTTTACGGCCTTGCGCGAGGAACTGTAGGTGAGGCTATAGCTCACGGCGGGGATGAATTGGTTACGCATACTTACGAAGAGAGCCGGGTTGGCGTTCATCACCGAATCGAATGTTGCCGACTTGCGGAAGATGCGGTTGTAGTCGAGCGAGAAAATCGACAGGCTGTGGGTTATGTGGCGCGAAGGCCGCCAGTTGTAGGTCATGTCGAGCCCCCACTTGGCCATATTAAAGTAGCCCGAACGGTTGGTCCAGTCGCTGCTGAGCGAGAATTTTGTCGACGATGGGTAGAACATGCGGCTGTTGTCAATCCACGGCATGAACAGAGTGGGGAACTCCACGCCAATGGCACCCCCCAGTTCGTAGGAGTTCAGCAGGTCGCTGCGCCCCGTACGCCGTGTCTTGGTTTCCCATTCATATGAGCCGTAGAGCTTGAAACTCAGTTTTTCGGCCGAACGGAATGCGTTGCGCTTCGAAATCTCGAACGAAGCTCCCGGACCCACTTGGTCGTTGCTCTTGGCGGTGACGTTCATATTGAACTCGGTTTCGTAGGGCTTGTCGAGAGTGGCATAGATGTAGACGTCGAGAGTGTCGCCTGTTGAGGCTGAGTCGCGGGGCATGTAGTTCATGTCAATGGAACTGAATATTCCAAGGTTGCTCAACTTCGAGGTGGTGAAACTCTGTTCGCGGTAGCTGTAGTGACCGCCGCGCCGCGAGAACACGTTGTGTTTCCACGCTCCCGAATGGAGCGGTATGCGTCGGCCAGGGTAGAAAAACTCGAAGTCATCACGCACCGCATGTTTTACGGCGGTATCGCCCGGGAAGGTGTTTATATAGACGTATTTTTTGCCGTAGTACCATTTTCGCTGGGCCTTGGATGGAATGTTGGCGGCTGGTTGTATGCGCATCTGAACCTTGCCTTCCACGGCGAAAGTGTCGGCCGAAAACGTGGTATAGTCGCTATTGTAATAGTAGTAGCCGTTGTTGCGGAAAAGGTCGCGCAGACGTGTCTTCTCTTCACTTATCTTCGAGGCACTGAACTGGTCGCCTCTGTGGAGCAGCCGGTTGGGCCATTCGCGTGGACTGTGAATCAGCGAGTCGGCAGTGGGCGAGTAGCCAAGGTAGGCTATGGAGTCGAAGCGGAAAACGTCGCGGGGAGTAACGTAGTATTTCACTTTGGCCTTGCGCCCTCCGGCATAGGGCAGTACTTCGTAGTCTACCGAGCCATGGAAGTAGCCGTAGTTGTGCAGGGTGTTGGTGGCAACGCGGGCCCGGAGTTCGGGATTTACCATCGACACGTATTTGGGCTTTTGCGAGAAGTTTTTGAAAATCCATTTTCCCAAAGCGCTTTTTGAATTTGCGAAAGCATTGTAGAACCACAGTCCGATGGGAAAAGGATGGCGTAACGACGAACTGCCGAAGAGCGAAGCGTTTGGCGGATAGGCCAGCACTCCGTCAACTTCTTCGTAGGCGTTTTCCCAGGCTTCGCGGTCGGCATCGCGCTGTGCCTTTTCGGCTTCGCGCCGTTCTTTTTCGCTTAGCGTGTCATTGGCGGATGCTGCCGTATTGAGGAGCTCGCCAAGTTTTGCGCCGCTATGCGAATTAAGCAAATCGCGTGCAGTGCGTGCGGCGTCGGCAATGGACTTGATGATGCCTGCCGAGTCGGTGTCGGAAATGGCGCTTTTGCCCACGCCCTTGTAGTCAGTGGCCTTGAGCCCGGTATACAACTGCTCTCCATCGGGGAGACTTGAAGTTGTGGAACATGATGTCATGAACCAGACTGCAGCCATCAGTCCAAGAACAACTGCAGTGCGGTTGCGCCGGCTATGTGTCGGGGAAATATTGCTTGGATTTCTCATTTGTTGTTGTCTGCATTCTGCGGGGCGGAGCCTTCGTCGCGTTTGGCTTCGGCGGCGGCTTTCTTGCCTTTTTGTTTTTTGCTTTTCTTACTCTTTTGCTTCTTGCCAGTTGATGATGCAGTTCCGGAAGAGTCGCTGCTCTTTTTCCAGAACGAGAAAATCTCGCCAAACCTTTCAACCTTGCGCCTCAGCACAAGTCCGGCGCCCGTTTCGGTAATCTGTCCTTCGAGCGGGTCTTGCGAATTGTGGTCGTAGAAGAGTTTTACGTATCGCTTTGCACTGTTGTCGATACGGTATTCCACCGAAATGTTGTCGATGAAACTGCTGGCGTCGTTGCGTGCGTCATCGCCTGTCGACACATGGCCGCCTATTATGATGTTTACGCGGTTGCCCCAGAATTTCTTTGCGAAGCGGAACGAGTAGTCGGTGTTTGCGGCACCTGTTGACGAAGTGCCGTCTTCGACGCTCACACTGAGGTCTACCGACTTGAGTGCCTTGCCGGCTATCTGCTGCACTTGGTTTTGCAGGAAGGCATTGAAGGCGCTGCTCGTGGAGAGCCCGCTCGAGGTGTTGCTTTCCTCGAGGTAAAGTCCCGTGGCAAGCATCGATATTGCAAGTTTGTTTTTCTGTTCTGCCGACATTGAGGCAAGCTGGTTCTGCACCGTTTGGTCATCGGGGGCTTCGATGGTGAACTCCAGTCCCATGCGGTTCAAGGGTTGCGTCAGCTTCAAGCCTACATCGAAGTTCACCGACCGCGGGTTGTTGTCGTCGTTAACCGAAGCCTTAACCCTTTCGGTAGCGGCAATGTTGAGCGTGGGGTTCATCGGCTCGCCTGTGAATTCAATGTAGCTGCCTTCGGTGAGGTAGAAGGTGCGGAGTGGAATAACTGGCAGTGCATATTTCATCTCGCCACTATTCATTGTGTAGCGCCCTGTGAGCGACATGTCGCCCGAGGGAGTATATTTCAGTGTGAGGTTTCCGCCGCCTTCCACATCGATGTAGCTTTGGTCGTCGTCGTTGATGTCGCAGTGGAGATGGGCGGCATCGCTTATATTTACCGATAGCAGCATGGTTACGCCGCCGGCTTCTTCTTTTGTGATCTGGGTGGATGCCGTGTCGCTGAAATCTACGAAGTTTACAAGGGAATTGAGGTCGCCTTCGGCCGAAAGCGGACTTTCTTTCAGTACATAGGTTACGTCGGTGTTGGAAAGCACGTTTAGGTTTCCGTATACCATAAGGTTGCTGAGCGTACCTTTTACAAGGGCATTGATGTCGGAGTACACAGTGCCGAAAACTTCCGACTTGGCAGTCTGCTTGGAATTTATCAGCTTGAAGTTTTGCGCTTTGACACTGATGCCGAGATTCACATTGTCGAGGTCGCTGAAGTCTATGGTGCCGTCGACGACAAGCGGATTGTTGCCAGCCGAGTAGAAGTTGAGTGTATCAAGATGCAGCACGCTGTTACGGGCAAAAGCCGAATCGTTTCCGATGAGCATGTTGAAACCGTAAATGTCGGAGTATACTCTCACCGAATCGAGCAGCATGCTGCCGTTGAGAATAGGTTCGGAAGGAGTTCCGGTAAGGTCGAGGTCACCTCCCAGGTATCCGCCGAGACTCAGCATGTCGCCGGTAAAGGCGTTGAGCATGTCGGCCGGGAAGCGCGTGAGCTGCAGGCAGGCATTGAGAGAGTCGGTGCGCCCATGGTATGTGCCGTCGATGGTGGCCACATCTTCGTCGTTGCGTGTCACGAGCGAATTGATGTAGTGGGCTTCGGTTGCAGGCATAGGAAAATAGGTTCCTTCGAGCCCAATGTCGCCCAATGTTGCCCCTTCGTATTTCATTCCCGCTATGTCGATGTCGTAGGCTGCGGTGAGCTTCTCCTCTTCCTTGACGATGTGTATGTCGCCCGACATGAATCCGGCGATAACAGGCATGAAGGGAATGGAGGTGGTAAGTTCTTCCATGTTTACCTTGTTTACGCTCAAGGTGATGTCGCTGATGCTGTCGGTGCGGTCGCCGTAGAGTTTCAGACCTGTGCCGTCGTCGGCAAGAAGGTCGATGTCGGAAAGTATGGTGTTGTCGTCGAGAAGTGTGAAATAGTTGTCTTTGTTTACTTTGAATTTGCGGAAGGCAATTACGGGGTTCTCAGGGTACATGCTCACAGTAGTGCCGCTGTCTGTCAGCATGGCTCTGAGTCCCAGGTTCATTCCTTCGCGTCCTTTCTTGTCTTTGTACAGAACTTCCACGCCGGCACCGTCGTTGTACAGATATCCGTTGAGGCTTGCGGTGAAGATATAGGGATTGCGTTTGCTGGCGTTGTGTACAAATCCGTTGAAGCGCAGTCCTGTAGTGTCCTGAAACAGTTTCAAGTTTACGGTGTCGAGCAAAAGTGCTCCCGTATTGAGACTGTGTATGTAGCCAGTGCCGTCGATACCTTCGTCGGGACTGCAGCGCACACCAAGATAAAGTTGCTCGAACGAATAGCCTTGGCGTATTCTGAGGAAATTGCTGAGCGGATTGTCTTTGCCCGCGTCAATCATAAGGTCGGCTTTGGGAAGCATGTGCCGCAGAGCTTCCTGGTCGAGCCTGTTGCCCGCGATTTGTTTTGTGAGCAGTGAAGCGAATTTCGCTGCCTGTGCCGATATCTCGGCGATGTTGCTGCGGCTTTGTGCCCTGATGTTTAGATCGCCTGCCGAGACTTTCGCGTAAAGCGAGTCGCTGAGGTTGTCGAGTTTCACAAGCAGGTCTTTGGCGCGGTAGCTCTTCCCGCTGTCGGCATGGAACATTATGCTGTCGACTTTTGCCTCGATGCCGTAAACGCTCATGGTGTTGTCGGCGTAGAAACTTGCCGCGCTGTGGGTTGATATGCTTAGCGGCTTTTTGCTGCCAGTGAGTTTTTGAATGTCGATGCCCGAAACCGAGGCATTGAGGTTTCCTTTCACATCTTTGCGGGTGAACTGTGCGCTCAGTGTGCCATCGGCGTGAAGTAACTTGTTGTCGGCATCGAACTTTACGGTTCCAGTCCCTCCGCGAAGCAGGGCCGAAACCTTGGTGTTGCTAAGGTCGTAGTTGCCGAAGCCGAATTTCGAAAAATCGGCTTTTGCTGCGACTCTCATGCTTTTCCCAAAGGGGTCGAAGCCTTGCCCCGAAGCGTTTATTTGCGAAGTGAGGTCGTGAAGTCCACTCCCTGTTACGATTTTCCCCAAGGGCAATTGCCTGGTGGCGATTTTTGCCGTGTAGGAATTGCTGCGGGTGTTGAAGGAGCCGTTGACATTCGCCGAGCCTTTACCCAAAAGAATCCTGGAGTTGGTGGAGTAGCTGTCGCCGCAGAACCTCACTGTTCCCGAAGCCGAAGAGCCGTAGGGGATGCTGATGCTGCCGTCGATTCCCAGTGCTTTTGTCAGGTAGGCAATGTTTTGGGTTTTCAGCAAGTAGCGGATGTTGCCGCTGCGGTTTGCGGAAGTTATGTCGGAAATAGTGCCGTCAACGTGCAGTTTGGCGGTTTCGGGAATACTCACTTTGCCATTCTCGACGCGGACGTGGCCTTTGGTGCCGCTGAGTGTGGCATTGATTGCAACCGGCTTCTGCGGAATGAGATTTGCGGTTGCGGCGTCAAGGCCTCCGGGAATGGCCGAGAGTATGTCGCGGCGGTCGATGTTTCCGTCAACACGCAGTTTTATGCTGCCGCTGCCGCCGTGGCGCAAAGCGTCAAAAGCAAAGATACCGGTGGCGTTGAGGGTGGAATAGGGAGTGCGGAAACTGAAGCCGCTTAGCTCGAGTTTTGTGGAATCAACATACAGTCCGCCGGCAAGATTCTTTATTGTAAGTCCGCTCTTTTCGTCTGCTCCAAACTTTGAAATGCGTGCCTTTACGGCGCCGTTGTTGTAGCGGATGCTGTCAAGGTCGGCATTTAGATTCTGAACGGCAATATGGTTGGGATCAAGTTGCTTTATGCAGGCTTCGTATGGAATGTCGTATTTAGCCCAAATGTCGCGTAACTTGACATGCTCCACGGAGTAGAGACTGTTTGCCAGGTCGAAACTTCCGTCTTTGACTTCTGCCAGGCCGATGCCTGCCGCTATGCGCATTGAGTCGCCCGGCATGCGGAGCCTTACTGCCGTAGAAGATATGCTGAATTTCTTGAGGTTGATGCGCCACTCGGTAGGTTGTTTCGGGGTGGTGTCTTCCTGTGCGGTGTCGCTGAGAAGTACTGTGACATCGGAATTTGCAAGGCATCCGTCGTCGATGTCTACAAGGGATTTTTTCAAATCGATGCCGTGGCTGTGCACTTCGAGTTTTCCTACCTGCCCTTTTATCTGCGTGTCGCTTATGAAACCGGCGGTATTGATTTTGCTGTTGTAGATCTCCAATCCGTCGATGTCAATGCGGCTTTTCAGCAGCGGCAAAAGGGCAATGTTCACCCTCACGCTGCGGGCGTCGACAAGGGTGTCGCCCTTTTGTGCGGCAAACGTGTTGATGAGCGCAAGGTCGAGGGGAAAGGCAAGCCGCACCCTGCCGATGCGCATCTGCATGCCGGTTTTCGCCGAAACGTAGCCGGTGACTTTGCGCACTGCGAAATTCTGCACGGGAGGTATGTAGAGCACTACTGCAAGAAGCAGGAAAAGTGCAATCACACCGCCTGCTGTCGCCAGTATGGTGCGGAGTATCCTTTTCGCCATTTTTCTGAAGGGGCGGTTGCCGGATGACAGTGTCACGGCAGCTGTCGTTGTGCCCGGCGCTCCCCGCCTGATGTTACGGTTGGATTACTTTGCGTGTAGCTCCACCCATTTGCGGGCATTCACGAAAGCCTCTACCCACGGTGTCACCTCGTCGCCAGTGCGGCCGGCCGGATAGTAGGCGCACTGCCATGGCAGGAATGCACGTTCGGGATGGGGCATCATTGCCACATGACGCCCGTCGGCACTTGCTATGGCGGCGGTGTTGTAGTCCGAACCGTTGGGATTGGCGGGGTATTTGTCGTAGGTATATTTCATTACGATGTTGTAGGCGCTTTCGGGCTCGGGGAGCGAGAAATGCCCTTCGCCGTGAGCCACCCATAGTCCGAGTTGCGAACCTGAGAGCGAACCGAACATCACA
The DNA here is from genome assembly GCA_964507005.1 of uncultured Prevotella sp. Lineage (GTDB taxonomy): Bacteria > Bacteroidota > Bacteroidia > Bacteroidales > Bacteroidaceae > UBA6398. Next base: position 17,439 of record CAZDOH010000034.1, read on the forward strand.
CTGCCGTTGCGCTCAATGTCAACGCCGGTGAAGTTGCTTTCAAACTTGCGGGAATTGTTGTGGAGAAGGTGTGAGCGCTTTGCGTGGTCGGGGTTGATGAGGTTAAGCTCTACCATGAGCTGGCATCCGTTGCACACACCCAGCGACAGCGTGTCTTCGCGGGCGTAGAAGCGGTCGAGAGCCGCTTTGGCTTTGGGATTGTAGAGGAACGCTCCTGCCCAGCCTTTTGCCGAGCCGAGCACGTCGCTGTTCGAGAAACCGCCGCAGAATACTATCATGTTGATGTCGTCGAGAGTTTCGCGGCCGCTCACGAGGTCGGTCATCATTACGTCCTTCACGTCGAAGCCTGCGAGATAAAGCACGTATGCCATCTCCCTTTCGCCGTTGGTGCCCTTTTCGCGGATTATCGCGGCGCGCACTCCCGACGGCTTCCGGCGGTTGGCGTCTATGCCGAGACTCGCGAATGTGCCCTTGAAGTGCTCGGGATATTGTATGTGCATCGGTATGCTCTTGTAGTTCTTGAACCTTTCTTCTGCACATCCGTTGAAACTCTGCTTGGTGTCGAGAAGGTAAGAGGTCTCGTACCATTTGTCGCGCATCAGGTCGATGTCGAAACTGGTGGTGTTGCCGTCTTTCCTTACGCTTACGGTGCGCTCTTGGGTGGGGCTTCCCAAAACGGTGCAGGCAACGCCGGCATCCGAGAGAATTGCAACTGCCGCTTCGAGGCTGGCATTGGCCACCTGGAGCACTACTGCCGGATTCTCGGCAAAGAGGGCTGTTACAAGGTCGTTTCCGCCGAAGCCGTCGAGCGATATCTCGAGGCCGCCTTTCGTATTGGCAAAGCACATCTCCAGCAGACAGGTTATAAGGCCGCCTGCCGATATGTCGTGGCCGGCGAGCGCATATCCCTTCTTCCCGATTTTCTGAATGGCGTTGAACGCAGCGCGGAAATATGCGGCATCGTCAACGTCGGGCGCTTCGCTTCCCACGGCGCCCAGCGACTGGAACAGTGCCGAGCCGCCGAGCTTGAGGGGCGATTTGCTGAATGCTATGTGCAGCAGAGTGGTGTCGGTGCAGGTTGAGAGCACGGGCGAGATGACGTTTCTTACATTGCCCACTTCGGCGCCTGCCGAAACTATTACAGTTCCCGGAGAGATGATTTTCTCGCCGCCGGGATATTGTTGCGAAAGCGACAACGAGTCTTTGCCTGTGGGAACGTTTATCTTCAGCGCGCAGCAGAAGTCGCTCAGTGCCTTCACGCCTTCGTAGAGGCGCGCGTCTTCGCCTTTCTGCGAGCGGCACGGCCACATCCAGTTTGCCGAAAGCGATACGCTGTCGATGCCTTCGCTCAACTGCGCGAACACGATGTTCGTGAGGGCTTCCGACACTGCCAGCCGCGAACCGGCTGCCGGCGATATCAGACCGGCCTGCGGAGCATGGCCCAGCGAGGTTGCTATCCCTTTGTTGAAACGGTAGTCGAGGGCCACTACGCCGCAGTCGGAAAGCGGTAGCTGCAACTCGCCCACGCACTGCTGGCGTGCTATCTTGCCCGTCACCGAGCGGTCTACCTTGTTGGTGAGCCAGTCTTTGCAGGCTACGGCTTCGAGCTGCAGCACGGTAGCGGTGTATTCCACGGCTTTGGCATTGTCGTAGGCCGCATCGCGGTACTTGCGCACCACGGTTTCGTCTTTCATTACGGTTTTCGGCGAATGTCCGAACATCTGCGCCGTGTCGAGGTCGAAAGGCTTCACGCCGTCGCCCTGCACGAACGAGAAATGCGCGTCGCCGGTGGTTTCGCCCACCACATACAGCGGGGCGCGTTCGCGCTCGGCTATCTTCCTCACGTGGTCGATGTGCTTTTCGTCGATAAGCAGGCCCATGCGCTCCTGGCTTTCGTTGGCTATTATTTCCTTTGCCGACAGCGTGGTGTCGCCGACGGGCAGTTTTGTCATGTCGATTTTCCCGCCGCAGTCGCCCACAAGTTCCGAGAGGCAGTTCACGTGGCCTGCGCTTCCGTGGTCGTGTATCGAAACCACGGGGTTGACGTCTTCTTCGCAAAGTGCGCGCACCAGGTTGTTGGCACGCTTTTGCATTTCGGGGTTGGCGCGCTGCACGGCGTTGAGTTCGATGCCGCTGGAGTAGCGGCCCGTGTCGACCGACGACACCGAACCGCCGCCGAGGCCGATGCGGTAGTTGTCGCCGCCAACCACCACCACCTTGTCGCCCTTCTTGGGCTCTTTCTTGAGGCAGTCGCGCTTTGTGCCGTAGCCCACGCCGCCGGCGAGCATTATCACTTTGTCGTAGCCGTATTTCTCACCGTTTTCCTGGTGCTCGAAAGTCAGCACCGAACCGGTTATCAGCGGTTGCCCGAATTTGTTGCCGAAGTCGGAAGCTCCGTTGGATGCCTTGATGAGTATCTGCCCGGGCGTCTGGTAAAGCCATTTCCTTACCGGCAGCACGCTTTCCCAGCTCCGCCCGCCTTCGAGGCGCGGGTAAGCCGTCATGTAGACCGCAGTGCCGGCAATGGGCCATGAGCCTACGCCGCCGCCCATGCGGTCGCGTATCTCGCCGCCGGTTCCCGTTGAGGCTCCGTTGAACGGCTCTACGGTGGTGGGGAAGTTGTGGGTCTCGGCCTTGAGCGAAATCACGCTTTCTATGTCTTTCACCTTGAAGTAGTCGCTCGTGGCGTGCTCCTGCGGTGCGAACTGTTCCACCACAGGCCCTTCGGCGAATGCCACGTTGTCTTTGTAGGCCGATATAATGTGGTGGGGGTTCTCTTTTGTAGTCTTCTTTATGAGCGCGAAGAGCGACGAAGGCATTTCCTTGCCGTCGATGATGAACGTGCCGCCGAAAATCTTGTGACGGCAGTGCTCGGAGTTGATTTGCGCGAAACCGAACACTTCGCTGTCGGTGAGCTTGCGCCCCAGCTGCCCTTCCACATTGTGCAGGTAGGCAATTTCTTCGGGCGAAAGAGCGAGGCCTTCGCGCTCGTTGTAGTCTTCGATGTCGTCAACGGTTTCGATGGGCTCAATCTCCCGGTTGGAAGTGAAGATGTCCTGGTCGAGTCCTCGGTAGAGCCTTTGCAGCATGTGATCGTAGTCGGCGCTGTCGCTTGCTACCGGAAAGTATTCCTCTATGCGTTCAATGCCGTCGAGGTTCATGTTTTGTGTTATCTCAACCGCGTTGGTGCTCCATGGGGTAACCATTTCGCGGCGCGGACCTACGAAGAAGCCTTCGAGCGCGGTGCCGTCGAGTTTTTCGGCGCCGCCGAAAAGCCAGCATAGTTTGCTTGTGTCGTCTGGTGAGAGGGAGTTTTTTACGCCGGCTGCAATCACATTGCCGCTCGGAACCTTGAAGAATACTATCATGTTGGGGATATGTATGGTTTCGTTATGTTACAATATGGTGCAAATTTAGCTTTTTTGCCCGAAACGTGACTGTTTTCCGGTGCGCAAAAGGTTGCAAAAGTGCAAAAGAGCAAATTAACGTGGCCCCGACACCGGCGATGCAAC
>CAZDOH010000035.1:0-524 GCA_964507005.1 uncultured Prevotella sp.
AACTATTGACACGCAATTGGCGGTGTTTTAATTCGTCGAACTCACGTTATATTATATTTTTCTTTTATTTCGTCAAGAGTTGAATACCCTAATGAATGCATGTATTCAAAAATGTTATCAACCTCAATTACTTGATTATCTTCATCTTCAGTTAATCTCTGTTTCTCTAAATATTCTTGGAATTCTTTAAGAGAAAACCTTCTTCTTTTTTCGAACTCTTTCAAAAGTTCTTCATTTCTGTTCATTGTATTTCGTATGCTTATAAAACTAATTTTTCTTTCATAAATAGTTACCAACTCTCATCTACGAAGCCTTGCCCAACTTTAATCTCTCATTTGGCATAACATTGCCTTTTCGCCTTGTCAAGCACAAGAGCAAATCCGTATTCTATAGTCCAAGATAAGGAAAATATTTGAGATAACCAAATTTTCAACCAACTATTTTTCATTAATGGCTAAACTTTGTGATAACAGGTATATCATTGCCAAAACAAGAGCGTGCATTGAAACCTAAGTTACATACAC
>CAZDOH010000035.1:534-7777 GCA_964507005.1 uncultured Prevotella sp.
ACGAAGTATTTACTTCTTCTTATACGATTTTTTTATAAATGACGATGAATTGATATAATCGGCACTTTCTTTAGCTTCCTGCATTACAGGATGGCTGTAGCGTTCGATTTCCACGACCTGATATTCAAGTCCAGCCAATTCGGCATTCTTGAAAATCACGTCAAATCCCATAGAGCAACTGCCGCCAAGTTCATATTCATCCTTTACATGGAAAAGTTTGAATCGTCCCGGATATTTCTTAAAATAATCAATAGGGTTCATATTAGCACGTACACACCAATACAAATCTATTTGGAAGAAAACATATCGAGGGTCGGTGTTCTGCAGCATATAATCGTAGGCAACTTGCCCTTCGAGTTTCTCGAACTCGTGTTTATGGTTGTGATATCCGAACTTGATGCCTTGAGCGGCACACTTTTTACCTATTGCATTGTAGTAATCGCAATACACCTTGAGTTGGGAAAGCGAAGAAGGCAATCCCATCCAAGGCATTACTATATACGAAACGCCTGCCTTCTTCTGGTCGGCAATCGTCTTATCCCACCATGAAAGTGACTGCGAAAAATCACCAGAATTCAGTTCTTCGTCAGAGAGAGGTTTCCCGATATGAGCCGAAAGCGACTCCATGCCGGCAGCTTCAACCGCAGCCTTGTATTCTTCGGGAGTTAAGCCGTAAATCAATCCTTTCTCCTGGTCGTAACTTGCAGATTCAACGGCAGTGTACCCCATTGCCGACAAATCATTCAACAGTTTATTGAAATTTGCTTTATCGCCGGTTATTACTTCCCGAATTGAATAAAGCTGAATTGCAAATTGTTTCTTTCCCTTTGCATTCTGAGCAGCTTGCATTCCTACCGGAAGCATTAAGGCAGCTGCTACCAATGACAATATTAATTTTCTCATATTTTACGTATTTAAAAAGTCGCCGCCGGTATCTTTACCAAGCGGCGACTAAATCTTTGTTTCAGAATTTATTTCAAAATCTTCACTTTAACGTTACGATACCATACGTCATCGCCATGATCCTGGAAAGCGATATATCCTTCATGATTGTCGCCGCCCATATTGATAAGCAACTTGTAAGCTATCGGGAAATCACCGTCAGCCTTGAACTTACTGTTGTCAAGCATCTCTTTCCATTTCGGAGTCCACAAATGATATTCAACAACATTCTGTCCGTTTTGGCCATGAATAACAGTTCCTTCGTAAACCATGATTTTGCCAGTATTCCATTCTCCGAAAGCTTTGGCATTCTGAGGTTTGGCAGGAATCATATCATACAGGGACGCTGACTGACGATTGCCGTCAACACCAAGTTGTGCATCGGGATGGTTTCCGTTGTCAAGAACCTGATACTCCGAAGCAGACTGCCAAATAGGCAAATACTCTTCCTTGCCGTTATTGTTAACGGTAACTTCCTGAGCAAGATAGAATACGCCGGAATTGGCACCTTTGGAAACTTTATATTCGAAGGTAAGTTCAAAGTCCTTAAACTTGTGAGCAAAAAGGATATCACCACCGTTGACGCCGCCGCCTTCGCCATTGCCGGAACCTTTCAGATGGATTGCGCCATCGTCAATATTCCAGTCCGAACCGACTTTATCCTTGCCGTAGCAACGCCAGCCGTCAAGACTCTTGCCATCGAAGATAGTAATATATCCGTCTTTGTCAACAGGATATTTGCTGAGATCAACCTGATCTTTTTCAACCACCTTATAATCTAAGGTAGCATCTGCAACAGCCGAGTCACCTGCTGATGTACAAGAGCAACTGGTACAATTGCAGTTACATTTGCAATTTTTATTTCCGCAAGATGCCAATGTAAGTGCCAATGCAAATGCGGTAACGATTGAAATTTTCATATTACAATGTTTATCGGGTTATTTCAGCACTTTAACTTTGATGTTTTTATACCAAACATCATCTCCGTGATCCTGCAAGCCGATGAGACCTTCATGCAAGTCGCCGCCGGCATTGTTGAAGCCTTCGAATGCAGCAGGCCATGCAGCCTCACTAAACTTACTTGTCTGAAGCAATTTAGTCCACTCGGGAGTCCAAAGCTTGTATTCCACAACCTTCACACCATTTTGGAAATGAGTAACATTACCATTGTCAACACGGATAACGGTATTGTTCCATTCGCCATAAGGCTTCTGGTTCTGCGGTTTAGCCGGGATAAGGTCGTAAAGAGAACTTGACTTACGGTTTCCGTCCTTACCCAGTTTTGCGTCCGGATGATTTTCATTATCGAGCACTTGGCTCTCAAGCCCAGATACAACGATCGATTCCACGTCGCCGTTTTTGTTGGCCAATTCCTGAGCCAAATAGAAGATACCCGAATTACCGGCCTTGCATATTTTCCAGTCTATCGAAAGCTCAAAATTCTTGAACTTGTGAGCGAAGATAATATCACCGCCTTCTTTGTCCTTGCGCTTTTCCTCGGGAGTCTGGTTGCCCATAAAATGGATAGCTCCATCCTCCACAATCCAACGCGAGGGGATATACGACTTTGCATAGCCGCGCCAGCCTTTCATCGTTTGACCGTCGAAGATTGTGATATAACCGTTCTTGTCAACAGGGAATTCATAACGGTCCCATTCTTCCGGGCCTTGGAATCCCTGAGAGCAAGCCAAAGTAACAGTCGACTTTGACGATTTTGCCTTTGTTTTAGGAGTGCCGGCACTAACGCAAAGTGCCATTGAAAGGCAAAGTGCACTATATAATATTTTTCTCATTTTGCAGATATTTTATTGACATTAAAGTGTAGGAAGTTCGGGGAGCACCCAGCCATCGCGATATACAGGCTTGATTAGCTTAGCAGCGTATTCGCGGGCATTTATGGGTTCGCTGTACTTGCGGTCGAAAGTAGGATGTCCGTCGTGGATTTGGAACTTGTCCTCGATAATGCTGCGAATCTGAGCATTTTCAGGAATGTTTGTGAACTTCATATTCTTGCCGTCCCACTTGAGCCACTGGTGCAGTTCCTGCAGACGAACAGCAACGCAACCCATTACAATCATTTCATTGAGAGGACCAGAAACACTGAAATCAGAAGCAGAAGGAATGCGATTTTCGGGACTTTCCTTACAAGCGCGAATCCAGTCTTGCTGATGGTTGTCGTTCTTTACAATGCGCTGCATTTCGGGAACCTTCGGGTCACGTCCTGAAACGAGGAACGGATTTGATCCATAAGTACCTACTACCATAGTGTCTTTAGTTCCGTAGTATACAGTTACACCGTTTTCGTCGAAGCGCTTGCCTTCGGGCATGTCGAACGGAAGTTCGGGAGTAATGCCACCGTCGTACCAGTTGAGAACAACCGGCGGGCAAGCCATCTTCTTCATATTGTCGCGAGCGGGGAAGTGATAGGTAATCTTCTCTGCCGACGGGCAAGAGTCAGTCATGAGCATAGTCGAGCTTCCAATAACCTCATCGGGATAGCCGAGGTTCAAGCCCATCGAAGCCACCTGGAGTATATGGTTTGCCATGTCGCCAAGAGCACCGCTTCCGAAATCCCACCATCCACGGAAATTCCACGGAGTATAGATAGAATTGTAATCGCGATATTTAGCCGGGCCGATGAAGCAATCCCAATCCAAAGTGTCGGGGATAGCCATCTTCTCGGTAGGAGTAGCTATACCCTGCGGCCAAATAGGACGATTAGTGTAGGAATCCACACGGGTAACTTCACCGATTTCTCCGTTCCAAAGCCAATTGATGGCTTTACGGGTACCTGTAGACGAAGCTCCCTGGTTACCCATCTGAGTAGCCACCTTGTATTTCTTCGCCAACATTGTGAGCAAACGTGATTCGTACACATAAAGAGTCATAGGTTTCTCAACGTATACATGTTTGCCGGCCATGATTGCATTTGCAGCAATAATAGCATGGGTATGGTCAGCGGTTGCTACCATTACAGCATCAGCGCTCTTGAGCATTTCGTCATACATCTTGCGCCAATCCTTGTAGCGTTTTGCTTTGGGATACTTGTCAAAAATACCCTTTGCATACTTCCAGTCTACATCGCAAAGACCGATGATGTTCTCGGTTTCCATTTCTGCCAAATCGGCTGCACCGCGGCCACCGATTCCGACGCCAAGGATATTAAGCTTGTCGCTTGGAGCTTTGTGACCATACGTTTTGCCAAGTACAGAACTTGGAACGATACTGGGGGCAATCATCATGCCCGCCATTGCTGTGCTCCCCTTTTTCAGGAAGTCGCGTCTTGAAATTTTAGCCATAATGTTTTTAGGTTATTTGGTAAGTTGATGTTTGTTTATGTTGGTTTTCTTTTCCGAGTTTAGTGTTCAAAATTCCCTCCGGTTAAGGAGACCGTAGCCGTCTTTCAAATTTCGGCGATATTCGTGTATCTCTTCCAGAGTTTTAAGGTCGCCTATCGCTGGCAAATCGTTTTGGCGACTGTTCTCAAGGAATTTCCACGCATATTCCGAAGCTATTGCCGAGTCACGGAGAGTAGGAAGTCGGCTGTCGAGTTTGCCAGCATCTATGCTGCTTGCAAAACGACGGCACATCACATCAATATTTTTTCCGCCAAAAGGAAGACGCGTAGTAACCGTGCGGGTAACCCCATGAAGGTCAACCACTGCCGTCTTGAAATCGTGCGTCATGCGTACGATGCCTTTCGTTCCTATTAAATCGACATAAGACAGATGAGTTTGTACTTTTGACAACTGGCCGTAGACAAAACCTTGCGTAATGTCGAATGCAATACCATTTTCAAAAGTGCCATGGCACTGAATCCACCATGGGTCTTTGTAGTTCCACATACGCATACCTTGCGAATGCCAGGTCTTGAACTCCGCCCCAGCATACCAACGGGCAATATCCACATAATGCATTCCGCAGTCGTGGAATGCAGGACCTTCATATTCATGTCCTTCTCCGGGAGCCAGTCCCGGGGTCATGTGACACACGCGTATTATTGCAAGTTCCCCAAGTTCGCCTTCGTCTATATACTGTTTCATCAGACTGTGATACCACGAACTACGGAGATAAAGGTTTACGGTAGCAAGTTTATCGTACGACTCCACTGCATTTACAGAGTCCCATTCCCTTTCAAGACTGTCACCGATAGGTTTTTCCGATATAATATGCTTGCCGGCAGCTACAGCTTTCTTTATTTGGTTGTGACGCAAATTGGCAAGCGTACACAAAGCCACAGCATCAACGCTCTCATCTTCGAAGATATCATCTTCGTTGGCTACAACTTTTGCATCAGGAGACAAACGGCTTGCATATTCACGGGCACTTTCGCTAATATCGCAAATATAGGACACTTCCCATTCGGGACATGCTTTGAGATAATGAAGATATTTCGCTCCCATACGCCCGAATCCTATCAAACCAATTTTTTTTCTTGAATTCATCTTTACATTATACGACTTCTATGCCTTTGGTTTTGTCTATTCTTGAAGTTTTCTTAAAATAACGCTCAAAGTTAGTGATTTTATCAATTACAGCACACTGCCAAAGCACTATTCTATTTGTATTTTTCTTTTGTTAACACGAAAATTCCCGGTTACACTCTATTCCAATATGTTTTGCATTCATTCATCAGTGTTCTTAGGAGCCGGCTTGACAAGCAACGCGCTGAATTCCCACAGCACATAAATAGGAAGGAACACTGCCATCAGCGTAAACGGATCAGAAGAAGGCGTTATCACCGCCGAAAGCACAAGCAGGACTACCACCGCATGACGTCGGTATGTCTTGAAAAAGCTGCGATTGAGTATACCTATCTTGGATAACAAGGCCGATACTAGCGGCAACTCGAAAATTATGCCCATCATAAACACAAGCATCAGAAAATTGCTCATATAAGAATCAAGAGACAACTGATTGGTTATTTCAGGGCTCAACTGGTAAGTATACAAAAAACGAAGTGTAAGCGGGAACACCAAAGAGTACCCCACAAAACATCCGATAAAAAACATCACAGTTCCAAACACAAAGGCTCTCTGCGTGCGACGTCTTTCATTCTGATAAAGAGCCGGGCAAACAAACCGCCATATTTCAAACACAATATAAGGGAAAGCCACGAGCAATGCAAACCAAAAAGAAAGCGTTACCTGCAGAAAAAACTGCGAAGGCAACTTGATGTTGATTATGTCAACATTAAATTGCCCCGAAAAACCATCCGGAGCAAACGGAACCAACGAACTTAATTTTGCCAGATACTTGTACAGAAAAAAATCATTGCGACACGGGGCCATAATTACATGTTGGAACAACCACGGGATAAATGCAAACCCTCCAATTACCAACACAACAATCGCAATGATCGACCTCATGAGCATCCAGCGCAATGCTTCCAGATGATCCCAAAAAGTCATTTCTTGAAGTTCGTTATTTTCCTCCATCCCGCGTAAAGATTTGTTTATTTTGCCTTATCGCCGTCTGCCGGATTTTTATCGTCAGAACTTTTGACGTCAGCATCAATTTTTTCAATATCTTTCTTTATTTCCTCTTCGACGCCATTGATTCCTTTCTTAAAATCGCGTATTCCCTTGCCTACTCCATGCATAAGTTCGGGGATTTTCTTTCCGCCAAACAGCAGCAACACCACAATGGCGATAATTATAACTTCGGGCATTCCCAGATTCATAATCCTTCCTTTATAAATTGAACACACATTATTTTTCAAAACATGCGCTCCGCCAAACCAAAGGCGAAGCGCATATTATATTTATTGTAATAACAATTTTATTTCCTCAGCAACCATGCATCGGGATATGTTCCGCGCAATTTGTTGCGAGATGACACGGCAGAACTCAAATCGTCATAAGTTGTAGCTACAACACGATAGAACTTGTTTGACGGATTGAGCACTATTTGAGCTTCGTAGCCTGCACCCTTGAGTTTTTGCTGCAAACCCTGGGCGTTTGCTTTGAGCGAAAAACTTCCGCATACTACGCTATAGGTCTTCAATCCAGCGCCATCTATAAGCTGCACGCTCTCCGACCTCACATTTGCGTCGGCCGTTGACACCGAGGGAGTTGTTTTAACTGTAGTAGCAGACTGCGTAGGCTGAACTGCCACCGTTGTTTGTGTCTGCGGCTGTTGTTGCACCGCTACTTGCTGTTGTTTTGCTTTTTCGTAAGCCTTTTTATAGGCCGATTCCTGCGATTTGCACGAGGTCAATGCCACTACAGAGCACAAACCAAGAGCTACGGCTAAATACTTTTTCATGATCGGTTAAATCTGTACTTGTTTGTATTATTAA
>CAZDOH010000035.1:7877-20768 GCA_964507005.1 uncultured Prevotella sp.
TTTTGCCAGTCTGCGCTACAAAGTTAATGTTTTAATCTGATATGCGAATATTTCGGCGCCAAAGAATGCCCAAAATTAATCCAAAACTGTTTTTTTACAACTTTCTGCGTTTGCAAAGCGTTATATTTGGAACAAAATCCCTAACTTTGAAATCAAATTACGAACCATATATAAAACTCAAAGTCATGAAAGGTTTAAGCATTTTGGCAGCATTTTTGGGCGGCGCAGCAGTAGGCGCTGCATGCGGTATTCTTTTTGCCCCCGAGAAGGGAGAAGATACACGCGAGAGAATAATCGATGCATTGCACAAACGCGGAATTCGTCTTGACCGCAAGCAGATGAATGACCTCGTTGACGACATTGCTGACGAGTTGAAGGCCGCAGAAAACTAATAACAAGCCTAGACGTCAAAGTTTGGCTCAACTTTAATGTTCTCGACCGACCGTAACATAAAAACTCTTGAGGAGCTAGGGGCAGAGTTCAAGCACTACCTTGAGCTCCAAAAGAGATTTGTGAAACTTGAGTTTGTTTCCAAACTCATTGTATTACTTTCGGCTCTGATATTGGGAATGATTTTGTTCCTAATCGGAGCAGTAGCATTCATTCTTGCAGCTTTCTGCTTCGCTTCCTTAATAGGAGACCTGACAGGAAGCCAGACTTTAGGCTACGCATGCATAGCTATCTTTTTCATTCTGCTTGCTGCAATGGTATTCATCAACCGCGACAGATGGATTACAGCACGGCTGGTAAAGTTCCTAAGCAACCTTTTCCTTGACACAAATGAAAAGTAAAGCGGCCAGACCTACACTCAACGACATCATTTCAATGCGCGATCAGGCGCTTGAAGACGTTCGCACAAGCGGCAAAAGATTAAAGGCTCTAACAGGAAGTTTGTTTGAGCCGCCGAAACAGCATGGACATTTCGACGGAATCTTGAACAATTTCGACAGGTTCATGGCTATTTACGATGGAATTATGCTCGGTACCAAAATAGTAAGCCGCATAAGACATATAATACGTAAAAGATAAATATGGAATGCCATATAAAACATATTGCAGTCTATACCGCCCTTTTGCTTGCGGCAGTATTTCCAGTTTCGTGCAAGCAGGCGACATTTGACGAGCAATGTGCAAAAGAAGCCGAAAAATACACCGAAAAGCAATGCCCGATAAAAGTTTCGGAAGGCGTTGTGCTTGATTCCATGACCTATTCAAAAAGCACCCGTAGTCTTTCGTACCACTACACCGTAAGCGGAAAACTTGATGACGCAACTTTAATACAAAACAACATAAACACCATACGCAACGGACTACTGAAAGGAATTTCCAACTCTGTAGAGTTAAAACAGGCTAAAGAAGAAGGAATTTATTTCAGATACCTCTACACTTCCGCTTCAACCCACAAACAACTTGCAAAAATAACTATCAGCAAGAGCGACTATAATAAATAATAAAAACATTAACAATGAAAGTAACAACTCTGGCAGTTGCCTTCGCATTTGCCTTTACCGTAAATGCTAGCCAGCACATTTCCGCCCAGAAAAAGCATGCACATAACATAATGCAGGCACAAAGCGCATTTATAATCGCCACGGAGCATGGAGTTCCAAGCGACGGGAAAACCGATGCAACCGATGCCATTCAAAAGCTAATTACCGACAACCCAAACAAGACTATAGTATTCCCCGACGGCATTTATTTAATATCACGTCCAATCGACACGCCCGCCGAACCAACAAAAAGCGTTTCGCTCGTTTTGGGCAATTATGCTACATTCAAGGCCACTGACAACTGGAACACCGATGAAGCCATAGTACGCCTTGGAGCTATCAACAAAGCCAACAACATAAATATAAACGGCAGCAACTATAGTTTTATCGGAGGTATAATCGATGGTTCGGGTATAGCCAATGGCATATCCATTGACGGTGGAAGAGAAACGAAGATTGAAAACGTATCCATCAAACACACAAAAATAGGAATCCACATAAAACATGGAGCCAACAGCGGTTCGTCTGATGCTGACATCAGTGACGTCAACATAACCGGCAACGGCAAGACAAATTCCATAGGTTTGCTCGTAGAAGGCTACGACAACACTTTCACAAACATGCGAATTGCCGACGTGCATGACGGAGTGATAATAAAAACCGGCGGCAACAGTCTGCGCAACATTCATCCGCTGTACATTTTCGGAAAAGACCAAGTTTACGACACCAGTTGCGGCTTTATAATTTACCAAGACAACAACTTCCTCAATTACTGCTACAGCGATCAGTTTGCCACGGGATTCAAACTAAACAAAGGCGTTCATGCTAACCTTACAGATTGTTTCTGCTTTTGGTATACAGGCAAAGTTGCATCGCAGACAGCTATAGAATGTGACGGCAAATTAGAATCAATGGTATCTGGTCTTCGCGTGGGATTCCGCGATGAATGTCCCAAACTAACGCTTCTAAAGGCAGAAAAAGGTGGCATGGGAAAAATCACGAATTTCATCATTCCCGGCAACAACTTCAGCGATACCGATGTCGCAAAAGACTATATGAAATAAAAGCAACATCAAGATTAAAAAACGGACTACGAAACGGTTGTTGCTTTTGAGTATCAACCGTTTTATTTTGTCATTAACCCAAAAATCGATATCTTTGCGTCAGCAAGCAATTCAAACTTAAATGAACGTAAAAAAAGTATTATTCATCAACCAAGGCATTACACCATACACTCCAGAAACTGCAGTATCAAAATCGGGAAGAGAACTTCCCCAGGCCATACAAGAAAGCGGACACGAAATAAGGACATTCCTCCCGCAATGGGGATGCATCAACGAGCGCCGCAACCAGCTACACGAAGTGATACGCCTGTCAGGGATGAATATTATAATAGACGGCAACGACCACCCCTTGATAATCAAGGTTGCATCGCTTCAAGCTGCAAGAATGCAGGTTTACTTCATAGACAACGACGATTTCTTCGACAAACGCGGAACAGAAACCGACGAAAACGGTATAGAATATACCGACAACGGGGAAAGAGCGATATTCTATGCACGTGGCGTTCTTGAAACCGTAAAAAAACTGCGCTGGCGTCCCGATGTAATACACTGTCAGGGATGGATTTCCTCTATCGTTCCTTTCTATATTAAGACAGCATTCAAAGACGAACCTTCATTTGCCGGTTCTAAAATAGTATTCGAGCTCAACGGAACGAAATTGAGCAACAACATGCCCGAGAATTTCAATTCATGCCTCGTTACCCGCAACGTAACAAAAGCACTTCTCAAAAAGCAGAATTTCAAATTTGAAACTGCTGACGACCTCTTGAAATTCGGAATGCTGCACTCCGACGCAATAATTATGGGCAGCCCCGATATTAGCGAAGGAATCGCTGAATATGCTGCAAACAGCGGCAAGCCGGTACTCGCCAATATCGAGAATCCCGACTACGCCGAATACTACGGAAATTTCTACGAAAGTCTTTTTAACTGAAAATAAAGGCATATAGAGGTTACGATAAATATATTATTCGTACTTTTGGAACTTGAAAATCCGGCATTCACTAATTTGCCCTTTTCAAGAATAAAATCATGTATATACCCAACTCTCTAATTTAACGATTCAAAGTGAGAAAGCACAATATATTGAAAAGCCTCTTCGCATGCATTGCATTAGTTTTCATAGCGGTATCATGTGATGATGATACAGGGAACATCGGCGGAAAAGTAATGCCAGGATACGACGAGTTGAAAATCACCCAGGGAATATTCAGCGTATTTTCACGTTCAATAAAAGCAGACAGTGTGCTCGGCACAACGTCAACCAGCTATCTCGGAAAGATAACCGACCCGGAAACCAACTCCACAACATACTGCGATTTTCTCGCCCAATTCCACGCACTCGAAAACTTTTCCTTCCCCGCTGCCGATTCACTGGTGCAGGACAACAATGTGATAGAGGCTGATTCCATTGAGTTGAACCTATACATTGATTCTTACTATGGAGATTCGCTCAATTCAATGAAGTTGGGCATCTACGAACTTGACACTGCTAATGCCATGAACGAGAACATGATTTACTACTCAAACATGGATCCGTGGAAATACGTCAACAACAAAGAAAACGCCATTCGCAAGGAAATTTCGTTTGCAGTAGTAGACATGGCTCTGAGCGACAGCATGCAGACTCTCTACAGCAGTTCGCTACAAAGAAAGATACGCATAAAACTGCCTACCGACTACGGAACATTCATAATGCGCAAATACTATGAAAACCCGAACAATTTCAAAAATACCTACAACTTCATACATCACGTTTGTCCCGGTTTCTATTACCGAATTCTTTCGGGCAACGGCACAATGCTCAACATCGACAACGCGATAATGACGATACATTTCCGCTATATACAGAACGACAGCATTTACAACGGATACCAGAAAGTGGCTGCAACAGAAGAAGTGCTGCAGAACACGCGCATAGAGAACAAGAACATTGAGCCTCTGCTTGAAACCGAAGACTATACATATCTCAAGACTCCTGTTGGAATCTACACCGAAGTAACACTGCCAATTGACAGCATATACAGCGATGAACATATCAACGACACGCTCAACAGCGCAAAAATATCGTTTGCGCGTGTCAACGACAGCAAACTGACGGAATACAACCTTCCCAAGCCGCAGACACTTCTCATGCTAAAGTCCGAAGAACTGTATTCTTTCTTTGAAAACAGCAAGGTGGCCGACGGCGAAACGTCATACGTGGCAACGTTTGCATCAAGCGACAATGCCTACACTTTCGAAAACATCTCGCTGCTTGTTTCCAACATCTACAACACAAGGAAGACCGAGTCGGGCGTTACGGCCAACGACTCGGAAGCCACCATAAAAGCCAAATATGCAAAATGGGAGGCAGAGCATCCTTTGTGGAACAAAGTTACGCTCGTACCGGTAACGACAACCTACTCGCAGCAAAGCAACGGATACACTACACAGAACGTGCTTACCCGCGTGCGCAACGATTTGTCGCTTGCCTCCACACGGCTTGTAGGCGGCAATACTGGCGAAATAAAAATGTCTGTGATTTACAGCCGCTTCAAACAGTAATCAAACTCTTTCCCCAATGAAAGGCATTGTTCTTGCCGGCGGTTCCGGCACACGTCTCTACCCTATCACCAAGGGTGTTAGCAAGCAGATGCTTCCGATTTTCGACAAACCGATGATTTACTATCCGATATCGGTGCTTATGCTGGCAGGAATACGCGAGATTCTCATTATATCAACGCCGCTCGACCTTCCCGGGTTCAAACGACTTCTTGGAAACGGCGAAGATTTCGGTGTGCATTTCGAATATGCCGAACAGCCTTCGCCCGACGGGCTGGCACAGGCATTCATCATCGGCGAAAAATTCATCGGCAACGACAGCGTGTGCCTCGTGCTTGGTGACAATATTTTCTACGGCAGCGGTTTCACGGGAATGCTCCGCGAAAGCGTTGAATACGTAAACAAGCAAAACTGCGCCACAGTATTCGGCTATCACGTGAACGACCCCGAGCGCTATGGTGTAGTCGACTTCGACTGCGACGGCAATGCGCTCAGCATTGAGGAGAAGCCGCAAAAGCCCAAGTCGAACTATGCTGTTGTGGGACTTTACTTCTACCCCAACGACGTTGTCAACATCGCAAAGAACATAAAGCCGTCGGCACGCGGCGAACTTGAGATAACATCAGTCAACGACATATACCTCAAAGCAAAAAGGCTGAAGGTCCAGCGCCTTGCACGCGGTTTTGCTTGGCTCGACACCGGCACTCACGACTCCCTTTCCGAGGCTTCCACATTTATCGAAGTCATTGAGAAACGTGGAGGGCAGAAAGTTGCCTGCCTTGAGGACATTGCCTTTACCAACAAATGGATAAGTGCCGACAAGTTGCGCAGTCTGGCACAACCAATGATCAAGAACGAATACGGCAAATATTTGTTGCGCAGAGCCGACGAAGCCTGAAGCTTACAAAAAGAATTTTATTATGGAAGCGATAAAAACCGATATAGAAGGAGTTTTCATTCTCGAGCCAAAAGTTTTCAACGATGCGCGCGGCTATTTCTTTGAAAGCTACAACGAGCGCGATTTCAAGAACCTTATAGGCGACATAAAGTTCGTGCAGGACAACGAAAGCCGTTCGCAATACGGAGTGCTACGCGGACTGCATTTCCAAAAAGGGGAATTCTCGCAGGCAAAACTCGTGAGGGTTGTGCGCGGCACGGTATACGACGTTGCCGTTGACCTACGCAAATCCTCGCCCACTTTTGGGAAACACGTAGGCGTGGAACTCAGTGAAGAAAACCACCGTCAGTTTTTCATTCCCCGGGGCTTCGCACACGGATTTGCGGTGATGAGCGACATCGCCGTGTTCCAATACAAATGCGACAATCTGTATTCTCCCGCAAACGAAGGCGCTGTGTTGTGGAACGACCCGCAACTCAGCATCGAATGGCCCGTACCAGCAGACAAAATCATCCTTTCGGAAAAAGACAAGCGCCACCCGCTTCTGAGAGACGTTGACTGCCTGTTCGACTGACAACCATTTTCTTTCATAAATCCATGATACGCCACTTTATATCGGTATTAGCTGCCTTAATGGTAACTGTATCTGTAGCAGCGCATACCCACACCGGAAGCAACGCAAAGAAGCAAACAAATTTCACATTCAGCTACGGGCTTGACACCCTGAATGCCCGGCAGCAATTCCAAGGCTGGGGAGTTTCGCTCTGCTGGTGGGCAAACATGTGCGGGAAATGGAGCGACGAAAAAATCGATGAGATAATAGACTGGCTCACTAGTCCCGACCAACTTAACTTCAGCATATTCCGCTACAACATAGGCGGCGGCGAAGACCCCGCAAACCGTGCCTGCAACCCTCATCACATGAAAAACGGCAAAGGCCTGCGCGCCGAGATGGAAGGCTTCAAAGACAGCACCAACGGTGCATACCACTGGGAACGCGATGAAGCACAGCGCAAGATAATGCTCCGCATAAAGCAGAAAAGGCCCGACGCCGTGTTCGAGGCTTTCAGCAACAGTTGCCCCTACTACATGACGCACAGCGGATGCGTGGCCGGAGCCCGAAAGGCATCCGACGACAATCTGAAGCCCGAATACTACGACGAATTCGCCCACTACCTTGTGGATGTGTGCAAGCACTACAAGGAAGCCTACGGCCTGGAATTCCACTCGCTTGAGCCTTTCAACGAAGCCATGAGCAACTACTGGTACGCCAACGGCAGCCAGGAAGGGTGCCATTTCGACAAGCATTCGCAGGTAAGGTTCGTAAAGACACTCAGCCGCACGCTAAAGGAATCGGGACTGCGCACAATAATTTCCGCTTCCGACGAGACCAGCGTGGCCCAGTCGCTCGAAGCCCTGCAATGCTACCGCGATTCGGGGGTACTCAATCTCATAGGCCAGTGGAACACGCACACATATATTGCAAACGACAATTCACGTGAAGCCCTCCGCAACGCC
Organism: uncultured Prevotella sp.; assembly: GCA_964507005.1. GTDB lineage: Bacteria > Bacteroidota > Bacteroidia > Bacteroidales > Bacteroidaceae > UBA6398. Next base: position 15,392 of record CAZDOH010000035.1, read on the forward strand.
GTGGCCAGCACCCGCCTTCCGTTTTGGATGAGCGAGACAGGAAACGGCGGGAAAGGCATCGCCGGAAACCTCAAACTTGCGCAAACCCTAATCAGCGATTTAAGAATCATGCAGCCCTCTGCATGGCTCGACTGGCAATACATTGAAGAGAACAACGACCAGTGGTGCCTCGTGAGAGCCGATTTCAGCAAGCAGACCTACAGCCGCGTCAAGAATTTCCACGTGCGCCGACAATTCAGTGGTTTCATACACAAAGGCTACCGTTTCATTGCCACCGAGTGCCCGCAGACGCTTGCCGCTGCAAACGGCGACGGAAGCGAATACGTTGTAGTAATGCTCAACGGCAGCGACACCATCGCAACCCACGATATCGACGTTTCGCATTTGGGTAAGATCAAGCAGGCAAAAGCCTGGCGCACATCGGAAAGCGAAGACGTAGCGCCGGTAAACGCTTTCGCCCGCAAGCGGAAGCACGTTGTATGCACGCTGCCGCCGATGTCGGTCACCACGCTTGTGCTGAAAAAGTAGGCATTGCCGGCTTGCGGGAAGTATGCCGCCTTAAGTTTTTTGCTAACTTTGCGTACGTAAACTGAAAGGGCAAGCAATGGGCATAAGACACAAAATCACGAAAAAGACTTTCCTGTACATATTCTGCGCAACAACAGCGGGGCTGTTCATTGTTAAGCTCATATTTCCGCAAATAACCCAAGACCTATTACTCAGTGCTCCTGCTGAAGAGACAGTAGCCGAAGCCAAGCCCGACAGCATCGAGGCGCAGCGCCGCAGTGTAGACAGTTTCATGGCTATGCCCCGCAGCCGGGTGAAATACGACTACGACGCAAAAGGCAAGCCCAAGCACCACCGCATCTACTCAGTGCCCGATTTCGACAACACCTTCCCCGACGCCAACGACACGCACCTTGCCACGGCCACACGCCTCGGAGTGAAGCCCATAAAGGACCGCGCACAGGCCGAGCGCGACAAAGAAGAACTTGTCTATGTGGCTTCGAGCCCCTACTTCTACGTAAAGCGGCTTTACAACTCCATACCCTATCTCGTGCCGCGTGCCGCGCTCCTGCTGGAGCACATAGGGCGCACGTTCCACGACTCGCTTTCCGTGAAGGGCATTCCGCTCAACACCATAATGGTCACATCGCTGCTGCGCACCGAAGACGACGTGGCGCGGCTGCGGCGCTACAACGGCAACGCCTCGCCCAACAGCGCCCACCGCTACGGCACCACCTTCGACATCGCCTACAACAAATACCGCATGGTGCAGGACCCCTCACAACCTAAAGTGCGCCCCGTGCGCGACGACACGCTGAAATACGTGCTCTCGGAAGTGCTCAACGACGCGCGCCGGCAGGGATTGTGCTATGTTAAATACGAAAAGCGCCAGGGCTGCTACCACATCACGGCCCGATGAACGCGAAAAATACGCCACGATGAGCCGCTATTTCCTTTATCTTTCCTACGATGGAAGCCGCTACCACGGCTGGCAAGTGCAGCCCAACGGCATCAGCGTGCAGGAAGTTGTGGAGCGGAGCCTGTCCACGCTTCTCGGGCAGGATATCGGCATAACGGCTGCAGGGCGCACCGATGCAGGAGTCAACGCCACGGTGATGCCGGTGCATTTCGACTTAGACGGCAGCCTTCCCATGCTCGGCACAGCCCCCAACGGCGAAACGGCAGCCCACCAACTATGCTACAAACTGAACCGCATACTGCCCCGCGACATATCGGCAAACGGCATTGCCACGGTGCGGCCCGATGCACATGCCCGCTTTTCGGCCGTGAGCCGCACCTACCACTACCACGTGGCACTGCGCAAGAACCCGTTTCTCACGCGCTACCATCTGCTGCTGCCCTTCGGCGTTGACTTCGCGCTTATGAACACCGCCGCACAACTGCTGCTCGGCACCCATGACTTCGACTGCTTCGCCAAGGCCCATCCCGACGTCAAGACTTCTATATGCACTGTAACCGAAGCCCGTTGGGTGCAGGACTCTGACGACGCCTGGCATTTTGAAATCACGGCCGACCGCTTCTTACGCAACATGGTAAGAGCCACCGTAGGCACGCTGCTCGACGTGGGGCGCGGACGCACCGGAATTGCGGCATTGCGCGAAATACTCGAAAGCCGCAACCGCTGCCGTGCCGGCGAGAGCGTAAAGGGCGAGGCGCTGTTTCTAGAACGGGTGGAATACCCCGCCGGCATTTTCCTTTCCCCTGTCAATTCCTAAACCGTTTACACCATGTGGCTATTGCTTGCCTTCCTTTCGGCTGCCCTTCTGGGCTTCTACGACGTGTTCAAGAAAAAATCGCTCACTGGCAACGCCCTAGTTCCAGTGCTGGCCCTCAACACCGTATTCTGCAGCCTCATTTTCCTACCGCTCATAGCAGGCTCGGCCATAGGGCTGATACCATCCGCCTCGGCTGCCTACATTCCCGTATGCGGCTGGGAAACACACCGCTACATACTTCTGAAGAGCGTGATAGTGCTGTCGTCGTGGGCCCTGGGCTATGCCGGCATAAAACATCTTCCGCTCACCATCGTTGGCCCTGTCAATGCCACGCGCCCCGTGATGGTGCTCGTGGGCGCGCTGCTCGTGTTCGGCGAAAGACTCAACGCCTGGCAATGGGCCGGCGTGGCGCTGGCTGCCGTTTCGTTCTTCCTGCTCTCGCACAGCGGCAAGCGCGAGGGAGTGAACTTCGCCCACAACAAATGGATAGCCTGCGTGGTGGGAGCCGCGCTGCTGGGAGCCACCAGCGCCCTCTACGACAAATACCTCATGGCCCCCACGGCAGCAGGCGGCGCAGGGCTCGACAAACTTGCCGTGCAGGGATGGTACAACATCTACCAGATGGGCATGATGGGCATCGTGGCCCTCACCGTATGGTATCCGCGCCGCAGAAAAGGCGACCACTTCCGTTGGAGCTGGGCAATACCCTGCATCTCGCTGTTCCTCTCCGCTGCCGACTTCCTCTACTTCTACGCCCTGTCGGTGCCCGGCGCCATGATTTCGATAGTCTCCATGGTGAGGCGCAGCAGCGTGATAGTGTCGTTCGCCTTCGGAGCCCTGGTGCTGCGCGAAAACAATCTCCGATCGAAGGCCGTAGACCTTGCCCTGGTGCTGCTGGGCATGATATGCCTCGCCATAGGGGCGCTGTAGAAAAATTTGCATGGGGCAAACGACCGCAGTATAGGCATAATTGCTATCTTTGCGTTGCAAGCGGGGCACCATCGCCGGCAAACGGACGCCGCCCCACGACTTAAAGAAACTATACAACCCTCATAACCCAAGCACATGAAAGCCAACAAACTGAAAACAATTGCCACAATCGCCCTGTCGCTCGGCATAGCCTGCGCACCGGCGCAGCGCCGCGGCTGGCAACAGACACAGCTCAAGCAGTGGAGCTTCAGCAAAGACCGCACCTCGTGGCACGATGTCAGCGTGCCCCACAGCTGCAACGCCATCGACGGCCACTCCAGTTCGTACTACCGCGGCAAAGCCTACTACCGCTACACCCTCAACATCGGGCGCAAGGACCTGCAGCGCCCCACATTCCTGCTCTTCGAAGGCGCAGCCCAAGCAGCCACCGTGAGCGTGGGCGGGCGCCAGGCGGCCACGCACAAAGGCGGCTACACGCCATTTGTGGTGCCAGTCAGCGAATACCTCAGCGAAGGGACCAACGAAATCAGCGTGTGCACCGACAACACCCTCGACACATCGCTAATACCCGTAAGCTCCGACTTCAACAAAAACAACGGACTGCACTACCCCGTCTACCTGCTGCAGATGAACCCCGTGTACCTCAGTCCCGAAACCTACGGCATGTACCGCATGCACATCACCGCGCCCTACGTCGACTCGCTGCGCGCCAGCGGCAAGGCCGAGACAACAATAGTCAACGCCAGCGGCAAGCGGCAGAAGTTGAAAGTAACTTTCACCCTCAGCGCCCCAGGCGCCGCCCGGGCAGCCTACACCAGCGAGCGCACCGTGGAAATAGCTGCCGGAGACAGCTACAACTACCTTCAGGAATTCGCCGTTGACAAGCCCCACCTATGGAACGGCACCGCCGACCCCTTCCTCTACGACGCACGCATCAGCGTGAGCAACACTCGCGGCGAAAGTCTCGACGAAGCCGAAACAAAGACTGGCTTCCGATACTTCCACACCACCGCCGGCGAAGGCTTTTACCTCAACGGACGCAGCTATCCCTTGCGCGGCGTGTCGCTCCACCAGGACTGGGATGGACAGGCATCGGCTGTGACACCCGAACACACCTTTACCGACTACCGCATCATTACCGACCTCGGTGCCAACTTCGTACGACTGGCACACTATCCCCATACCGACCTTGAACTGCGCATCTGCGACTCGCTGGGACTCGTGGTGCAAACCGAAATTCCGTGGGTAAACGTATGCGGCGTAAACGCCAAACCCGAATACTTCACCAACCAGAACCAGCAGATGAGCGAAATGATAACCAACCTCTACAACCATCCCAGCATAGTGTTTTGGGGAATGTGGAACGAGCTCGACAGCTGGGGCAATAACGCAGACCTGCAGGGAAAAATCGACACCCGGCGCATTTTCCAGCAGACATCACAACTCTACCGCCTGGCAAAGAGCATCGACCCCTACCGACTAGTAGGAATGACCGACTGCAGCCTGTTCAAGCGCGACGGATACACCAGCCTCAGCGGCGACTTCTTCTCGCAGAACCGCTATCCCGACTGGTACTTCAAAGCAGAGCCCGATGACCTCTTCCGCCAAATAAGCGACGTACACCGCCGGATCGGAGTGACATGCATAGCCGAATACGGCGGCGGCGCCAACCCCTTCTGTCATACCCTCGACTCGGCACAGATGCGCGACCGCAGCGACGACAGCAAGCACTACGAAGAATGGGCATGCTACATACACGAAAGCGACATGAAGCAGATACTGCGCATGCCGTGGCTCAACTTCACGTCGCTGTGGATAATGTTCGACTTCCCAGTAGCCAACCGCCAGGAAGGATACCGCGACAGCCCCGACGGAGTGAACTTCACCGAAAACGAAAACCGCAAGTACATGAACGACAAGGGCCTCGTAACGCGCGACCGCAAGACGCTGAAAGACCCATACTTCTTCTACCGCTCGCTGTGGAACAAGCACGCCGAAACCGTGTACATCACCGGACGCCGACGCTCGGGCAGTCCCAAAGACAAGCCCTTCAATGTAAAGGTGTACAGCAACGCCCACAGCCTCACTCTCTACCAAAACGGCGAAAAAGTGCAGACGCTCGACAGCTGCCCCGACGTGAGCGGAGTGATCTGGACCTTCGAAGGCGTGAGCTACAAAACCGACAGCGACACGTTCCGCGTAGT
>CAZDOH010000036.1:0-20570 GCA_964507005.1 uncultured Prevotella sp.
ATAGTATATAAAACCTATATCCTCACCCCTGGTGAACTACCTCATTACTTTATCACTTTAGCACTTTAGCACTTTAGCGCCCCTGTGATGTAATGTGTTCTTTTTCAGCGTTTTGTAAAAATCACCCTAGCGCACGCTGCACGATTTTATGCCCCGGCGCAGCAATTTTTTCCGCATTCTGCGCGGATTTCACCCGAATTTTGCGCGGATTTTATGCTCTCGGCGCGGAGATTTTCAGCACACAGCGCGCATTTTCCCTCGCATTCCGCGTGAAAAAGGCCGCAAAAACGCTTTTCAGAGCGAAAAAACTGGGAAAAAAGGCGGGAAAATCGGGGTTAAAATGTTGCTGTGTCGGCAAGCCCGCGCATGTACGCCCTCTTCAAGGGCGAACAAGAGTGAGGATGGCAACATTGCAGAGACATTGCCCAAGTACCGCAGGTGATGCAGTCTTTGCCGTGGGGGCTATTTGCGGTGCAGCCAATTTGCCTGCAGCCAGCGGCGCACGGGGATGTCGTAAAGCTTCAAACTTGCATATGCCACGCCCACGCTCAGCAGGTAGCACATTACGTTGATTACCAAAGTCTGGTCGAGCGTCGCTTCGGGATGTGCAGTTTTCCAGCCTCCAAGCAGAGTGTAGACTATGGGATACTGCACGATATACAGCGGGTAGGAAATTTCACCGAGAAATGTGCATACCTTGGCGGTTTTGCCGCTTACCGTTCCGCCGGCACCTGCAGCCACAATAAGCGGAAACAGCAGCAGGATGCAGACTGATTCGTAGATGCCGTTCCACAGCATATGCTCTTCCCCTCCTATGCGCGGCATAACCAGCAGCAGGGCCAGCACGGCGCTGCACCACCAGAATCCTCCGCGCCCTGTCTTTATCCGGAATCCGAGCCGTGAAATCAGCAGTCCGGCAAAGAACGGGAAAAGCAGTCGCGTAAAGCCTATCAGCGTTTGCGGCACGTCGAGGGTCCATCCGCCTATCACCGTGTAGGCCTGGGCCGTGCGGTCGGCAAATGTGCCGAATAAGTCAAGGTTCAGTGTCAGATTGAGCGTAAGAACGGCTGTAAGGGCAACGAATACCGCCAGCATTGTCTTCGAGAACCTGCGTATCACCAGAGCGTAAAGCAGGTTGGCGAAATATTCGTAGTAAAGCGTCCATGCGTTTCCGTTGATGGCGTTGATTTCGCTCCATCCGCGTATGTCAATCGACACCGGTGCCGGAATCATGAAAATCGACAGCAGGGCGCAGACAAGCAGCATGCCGATGTGTGTGCTTGAAATCAGTGGGAACATGTCGCCGCTGCCGAAATAGAAAAACAGGATTCCTATGAATGTTGAAAGGATTATCATGGGGTGGAGCCTCACCAGGCGGCGCTTGAAAAAACTCTTGAGATTCATCTTTCCCCATCTGTCGTCGTAGGCGTATCCTATGACGAATCCCGAAAGGATGAAGAAGAAATCCACAGCCAGATAGCCGTGGTTGATTTTTGCCGTCACGGGGCTGCCCATGCCGTAAAGGTCGAAGTGGTGGTAGAGCAGCACAATCATGGCTGCCACTCCGCGCAGTCCGTCAAGAATTTCGTAGCGGGGCTTTGAGGGAAGTGCTGCCGAAAGGCTGGCACTTGCAGTATGGCTCATTTTGCGGTCTTGTTTTTGCAGTGGTTTCAGTTTTCGTCAAATTCTTCCTCGTCCGAGCCGGTAATGGCATCGTCGCTTTTCTTCAGGCTCATATTGCCCGAGGTGTCGACTTTGATTTTGAAGGGGATGAACTCGTCGTCTTGTGTGGGGTTGCCTACGCTGGCTGCAAATACAAGCACTCCGTCGTCAACCTTGTCGAACACGAGGCCCTCGAGCACGTAGCGGTCGTAGATGTCGGCATCGATGTAACTGCGGAAATAGCTTTTTTCTATGGTTTGCTGCACCACGGTGCTGCCGTTCCTTACGATGTGCAGCTTCATGGTGTTGTTGCCGTATTTCATGCCGTTTTCGTCGCTCACGGTAGAGCCGTCGGGGCTGGGCATGCGCTTTACGCTTATCACGGTGCGGCTGCCGTTCCATTCCAGTGTGTCGCGCCATTCGCGCTCGGGCTCGTTGGTTACGCTGCCTGCCTTTGCCGCTGCCGGGGTATTGCCGGCGTTTGAAGTTTCTGCCTGGTTCTTGTCTTTCGGGCCGCCGCACGAACATATCGCCGCCATCTGCAGTGCAATCAGGTATATTGAAAATTTGTTCATCGGTTCAATGTATTGAAATTTCCCGCGAATTTAGCAAAATATACGTTAATCACCCGTAGATGTGCCCCGAAATAGCAGTGCCGCAGATGGTTTTTGCTGCAATTTCAGTACCTTTGTGGCCTAAAAATACGGAAAATGGACGTTTTTCTTGAAGTGCACGATGTAGTCAAGCAGTTTGCCGGCTATAAAGCTCTCGACAGCGTGAGCCTTGAAGTTGCGCGCGGCTCGATTTTCGGCTTGCTCGGGCGCAACGGCGCGGGAAAGACAACGCTCATAAGGATTGTAAACCGCATTACAGCGCCCGACTCCGGCCGTGTGGTATTCGACGGTCACGACATGAAGCCCGACGATGTGCTCCGCATAGGCTACCTCCCCGAGGAACGCGGACTCTACCGCAAGATGAAAGTAGGCGAGCAGGCCGTGTACCTGTCGATGCTCAAGGGGCTTGGGCGGAAGGAAGCGGAAAAGAGGCTGCATGTGTGGTTTGAAAAGCTGGGCATAGAATCTTGGTGGAACCGTAAGCTCGAGGAGCTGTCGAAAGGTATGCAGCAGAAAGTGCAGTTCGTTGTGACTGTGGTGCACGAGCCGCCTTTGCTTATTTTCGACGAGCCGTTCAGCGGTTTCGACCCCGTGAATACCGAAATCCTGAAAAGGGAAATGCTTGAACTTGCAGCAAAGGGGCACACCATTATCTATTCAACCCACAACATGGAATCGGTGGAGGAGATATGCGACCATTTCGCCCTTATCGACCATGGCCGGGTGAAACTCTCGGGAAATGTCGACGAGGTGAGGCACCGGCTGCGCAAGCACGTCTTTGCGCTGGAGTACTACGGCGAAGTGACGCTGCCAACGAGCGATGCTTTCAGCGTCGAGCAGCAGGCGTTCTCGAAGGGCATAACGCGCATCACGGTAAGGAAAAGCGAAGGAATCGGAAATTCTCAGCTTGCCGCCATGCTTGCCCAGTGCGGCGAACTTCTGTCGTTTTCCGAAATGCTGCCTTCGATGAACGATATCTTTATAAGCACTGTGGGCACTGACTGAAAAACCGAAGAACACTGGAGTTATGGCAAGACTGATGGCATTGGACTATGGCAAACGCCGCACCGGCATAGCCGTAAGCGACCCGTTGCAGATTATTGCAAGCGGGCTCGACACCGTAGACACTTCCCAGTTGCTTGAATATGTGAAAAACTACATTGCCCGGGAAAGCGTGGAACGCATAGTGATGGGCATGCCCACGCAGCCCAACGGGGCTCCATCGGAGAATGCCGCACGCGTGGCTGAATTTGCCGGGCGCTTGAGGAAAGCGGTTTCCGTTCCGGTGGAATTCTACGACGAGCGCTTTACTTCGGTAATGGCCCACCAGGCAATGCTCGACGGGGGGCTTCACAGGAAGGCAAGGCAAAACAAGGCGCTTGTCGATAAAATCAGCGCTACTATAATATTGCAGTCCTATATGGAAAGCCATAGAAACCAACAAATACAAAACCATATATAAATGAAACTACCGATATACGTTTACGGCGAACCCGTGCTGCGCGAAGTGGCAGCCGACATAAAACCCGATTACCCCGAACTCAAGCAACTCATAGCGGATATGTACGAGACGCTGGAAAATGCCGAAGGGGTGGGGCTCGCCGCGCCTCAGATAGGCTTGCCCATACGCCTTGTGGTAATTGACTTGCGCGACCTTGCCGACGAATATCCCGAGTACAAGGACTTTCTCAAGACCTACATCAATGCGCACATTGAGGAGACGAGCGACGAAACATGCTCAATCGACGAAGGCTGTCTCAGCATTCCGGGCATTCACGAGAAGGTTACCCGCCCCAAAAAGGTGCGCGTGAAATATCTTGACGAGAATTTTGAAGAGCACGACGAATGGGCCGACGGTTTTCTGGCAAGGGTGATGCAGCACGAATTTGCGCATCTCGAAGGTAAGGTGTTCACCGACATCATTTCGCCCCTTCGCCGGCAGATGATAGCCCGCAAGCTGAAGGCAATTGCCCACGGCTCGTTCCGCTGCCCCTACAAAACGAAATTCAACCGCCATTTGAAATAAGGCAAAGCGGTGCGCCGGGGCGGCGCGCGGCTTGCGCAATGCGGAATATGCTGAGGAAGTTACTGGCATTTGTGTGCTTCTTGCCGCTGGCGGTGTTGGCCCAAATCAATACCGACAGGGTGATGCTCATAGGGCGCAATGCGCTCTATTACGACGACTACGTGCTTTCCATCCAGTATTTCAACGAAATCATCAACGCCAAGCCTTTTCTCTACGACCCTTACTATTTCCGCGCTGTAGCCAAATTCTATCTTGAGGACTGGCACGGAGCGGAAACCGACTGCTCGAAAGCCATTGACCTCAATCCCTTTATCGAAGACAGCTACCAGCTTCGCGGGCTTTGCCGCATCAAGCAGGACAAATATCAGGAAGCGGTTGACGACTACTCCAAAGTGATTGAATACAAACCGCTCGACCAGGTGTCGTGGTACAACCGCGTGCTCTGCCGAATACATCTGAAGCAGTATTCCGAGGCTCTTGCCGAACTTGCCGATATGCACCGCAAATGGCCGAACTATACGAAGTGTTACGAAATAGAGGCGCAGGTGTGCCTGCAGGCTGCCGATACGCTGCGTGCCGACAGTCTTTTCGCTTACGTCACAAGCCGCGACCACAACAACGGCGAAGCCTGGGGCGCGCGCGGCATGATTGCCTTCAGCAAGGGCAACTACGCCAGCGCCGACACCCTTCTGTCGCATGCCATAAAGTATTCTCCCAACATTCCCGACTATTACATAAACCGTGCGCTGATACGCTATCACGACAAGCGGCTGCGCGATGCAATGAGCGACTACGACAGCGCCATAAACGTTGACAGCGGCAATTTCCTCGCACATTACAACCGCGGGCTGCTGCGCGCACAGGTGGGGGAAGACAACAAGGCGATAGAGGACTTCGACTTCGTGCTGGCAAACGAGCCCGACAATCTCCTCGCGCTTTTCAACCGCGCCGTGCTGCACGAGAAAACCGGCGGCTACCGCAAAGCCATTAAGGACGTCTCCAAGGTTATTTCCGAATATCCCCATTTCTGGACGGGCTACGAGCTCCGGGCGCGGTGCCGGCGCAAGACAGGCGACGACCGCGGGGCCGCAAGCGATGAGCGCAAAGTGCTTGTGGCGCAGCTCGACCGCAGTTTCAACAACAAAAAGTACGCAAACAAAAGCACGCGCAAACGTCGCGAACTCAATATCGAGGATTACCAGAAAATTGTGGTTGACGACGACACCGCACATATCGAGAAATACGCCAACGACTATCGCGGCAAGGTGCAATACAACAAGGTGGAGGTGAAACCGAAGCCTGCGTTCGCATTCTCCACACTGCAGAAGCGCGCTGCAGCAGTAGGCGCAGTGGTGCACTATTGGCAGGGGCTCGACAAGTGGAACCGGCAAAAACTTACAACAAACCAGGTGATACTCACCAACAACGTGTCGCAAGCCGCTACCGACGACATCAACACAATGTTTGCCGATATCGACAGGCTTTCGGCCCTTCCCGATACCAACGAAGTGCATTCGCTCGTGGCCCGGGCCATACTTTACTGCGACACAAAAGACTACAACTCGGCCCTCAATTGCCTCAACAAGGCTGTAGAGAAAGACAAGTCAAATACATTGGCGTGGTTTGAGCGCGCTGCAGTGAAGCAGTATATCTTCGATTTCCAGAACAACGGCAGCGAAGGCGAAAAGCCGCACGGAACCAATATGCTGGGGCTGCAGTCGGTGTTGGGCGACCTCGAAGCTGCGGAAGCCGATGCGCCGAACAACGAATACATTATATATAATAAAGGCTGTGCCTACCTTTCGGCAAAAGATTACGACAATGCCGAAAAGTCGTTTACCCGTGCGCTGGAGATTTCCCCGCGTTTTGCCGAAGCGTATTACAACCGCGCACTTGCCCGCTTGGCGCTCAACCGCAAGGCCGAGGCTCTGGGCGACCTGAGCCGCGCCGGCGAGCTCGGGCTTTACGAGGCATACAGTGTAATCAAACAGAATTCAAAATGATGGAAACGGGCGGCAAACTCAAATATCTTGTTCTCGGTACAGGCGGCGTAGGGGGCTGCATCGCATCGTTCATGGCTCTTGCCGGGAAGGATGTGGAATGTATAGCACGCGGCGAGCACCTCAGTAAAATAAACGACAAGGGCATACATTTGGTGTCGTACCTGAAAGGCGACCGCCAGATTCCCATGAACGCTTATACAGTAGACAATTACGCAGGCTCGCCAGATGTGGTGTTTGTCTGCGTAAAGGGATATTCGCTTGACGATGCGCTGCAATTGCTCCGCCGTATATGCACCCCACGCACGCTCGTGATTCCGGTGCTGAACGTCTACGGCACTGCCGGGCGCCTTGCCGATGAACTTCCGCAGGCAATGGTTGCCGGGGGATGCATATATATAATTGGCTCCAAAGTCGGGGCTGGCGAAATAACCCAGCAGGGCGAAATTTTCAGAATAGTGTTCGGGCAGTTGCCGCAGTGCCCTGTCGACGGCAGTTTGCTTGGCAGGGTGGCGGCTGATTTGGCAGAAAGCGGCATCGAGGCAATATTGTCCGACGACATAGACCGCGACTCTTTCTGCAAATGGGCTTTTATCTCGGCCATGGCATGCACCGGAGCTTATTACGACACCCCCATGGAGAGCGTGCAGCGCCCGGGCGAAGTGCGCGACATGTTCGTGTCGCTTTTGAAGGAGGGGGAGATGGTCGGGAAAAAGTCAGGCGTCTGCATGCCTGCCGACCATGCCCGGAAACACTTGGCCATAATGGACAATCTCGACCCTACAGCCACTGCTTCGATGCAGAAAGACATCCGTGCCGGGCGAAATTCCGAAATTGAGTCTTTGCTGTTTGACATGATTGCCCGCGGCAATAGTCTTGGGCTGGGCATGGAAACCTACCGGAAGGTGGCGCAAAAACTTGAAAAGTACCGGTAGCTTTCTGCTATGCGCATAAAGTTTTTACGCTAAGCCTTAGCGTAAAAATTCTAAGCTTTGGCGTTGCAATTGTAAGCCTTGGCGTTTTGTTTGTTCTGCACTTTGGAAATTGTGTAAACCGTTGGAAATTAAGCATGCGGCATTGGGCTAGTTTGCTATATGCAAAAAGCGGCAGTAAATGCTTTTTTAATGTTGCGCCAACAATCGAAATCTCCAAGTTAAATATACTTAATTTGAGTAAATGTATCTGCCTTGGCTTTTGTCGGTTTTGCGAAAAATATCTACATTTGCGCTGAAGAGCAATAAACTTAACTTGGAATACATCTATTATTAACAATTTAATTAATTAAGTATGGGACGAAAACTTACACATTTGCTTTCATTGCTGCTTGTAACGTTTATCAGTCTGCCGGCTATGGCTCAGCTTGACGAGCTGAACTTGAAGACGGTATCTATAAGCGAAACATCGGCTGAAAGCGTTACGCCCGATACCCAGTGGTATCTGGTGTACAACAAACGCTCTTACTCCTTTGCCGGCGGTTATTGGCGCGACACCAAGGGCGAGAGCATTTGCTACATGTCGGACGGTATTGGCACCGACATTATCACCGAAGGCGACTTTGCCTCGCAAAAGGCCGACATTCTGGTGCGTTTCCTCTCTACCGAGAAGGAAGGGCAGTACAAAATCCAGTTCGGTACCGGCAACTACATGAAGAGCGACCTTTGGACAAGTTCCCGCACAAGCGATGCTGCGAATTTCTACGTTTACAACATCAGCACTGAAGAACTTGGCCATTACGGCATCAACGTTGTAGGCGCCGATGACGCTTACGGCGACCGCGTTGACAACAACGGCGGCGGCGCTTCGTTGGCTCCTTGGGATTCGGGCATTCTCACCACAACCGGCGGCAACAACGACTGGTCGCTTTTCGCAGTTACGCTTACCGAGGTTGAAGAACGGGCTTTGCTTGAACAGCAGATGAACGACTGCCTCAAAAAGTACGAAAGCTATGTTTACGGCGAAGATACCCTGTCGCTCGGTACCGGCATCATGCAGTACGACATTACCCAGGAGGAATACGAAGCATGGAAGGGCCACATCCAGACTATATACCTTATCTACGAAGGCGAGCAGGAAGCTACCGACGAGCAGATAAAGGAAGAAATTGCAGCAGTTGAAGACGGCTGGACCTACATCAAGTCGAAGCAAGTGCCGTTTACCGTTACTCCGGGCAACTACCGCATTGTAAGCGCAATGTCGTGGACTAACAGCAAAACCACTGTTACCGGCAAGGACGAGACAACCGGCGAAGACATCACCGAAACGGTGACCACGCATCCCACGAAAGCTATGTTCGCTACGCTCGACACACGTCTTGCAAAGTGGGCTGACCTCGACGAAACCGACTGCCGCTATCTCTGGAAGATTACCACAGCCAGCGACAGCACTTATGTAATTCAGAATATCGCTACCGACGACATCCTCGACACCTGCATCACTTCCAGCAAAGCCACGCTTGAGAAGGAAAGCGACACAAAATGGAGCTTCCAGTACATCAAGACCAACGATGCCGGCAAGTATGTCATTGCATTCCACCCCAACAGCGCTGTAACTACCGACGACTATATGCATTGCGGCGGACACGGCAGCGGCGCCGGCGTTTCCGGCGACATCGTAGGCTGGTATGCTTCTGCCGATGCTACACAGTGGTATCTCGAACCGGTTGACGACGCAACCGTTGCCCAGCTTATCGAAGACTACGCTCCCTATAAGAACCACGAACTTCTTGTTTACAACTATCAGCAGCTTCAGGCAAAGGCCGATTCTGCCATTGCAATTGCCAAGGATGAGCAATACATCACCACAACAGGTACTGGTCTTATCACCAGCAGCAGCCAGATGTCGAGTCCTTTCACCTGCTCGGAAGAAGAAGAGGGCAGCAACGGCTATAAATTTGATTTCGTGCTCGACGGCAAGACCGACACTTATTGGCACAGCACATGGAGCGGCGGCAACCTTGCAGGCCACTCACACTGGTTCCAGGTTTCGCTCAACGAGCCTATCGACGACGCAGCCAATCTTGTGGCTTACATTTACCGCAGAACTTCGGCAGCCAACGACCATATAACTGAAATGAGCGTTTATGGCGCCAATGCTTCGTCGGCTCTCGACGACGAAACCGAAGAAAGCTGGACACTTATCGGCAGCATCACCACTCCGTGGACAAGCGGTCAGACAGAAGTTACCAGCAGTGTGCTCAAGTCGAACGGCACTTACAGCTATCTGCGCTTCTATATCGACAACACTGCCGGCAGTGACATTTCCTCTACCCGCGGCTATGCCCACATGGCAGAATTCCAGCTTTATCCTGTAACCATCGACGGCAATACACAGTACTCGCAGATGGGCGAAGTGCGCACCAATCTTGAGGCTGCTTTGGCTGTTGCCGATTCTATCGACACCGACGAACTTACTATGGACGACTACAACGCCCTCAAGACTGCTGTCGACGCTTTCGTGGCTGCAGTGGTTGACCCGTCGGCTTTGGCTACGGCTATCGCAAACAACAAAGACGCTAGCGACCTCGTTGTAATAGGCAGCAATCCCGGCCAGTGGCCCGAAGGCACCGAAGCTTCTTCTCTGCCCACAATCATCAGCCAAGCAAAGGCTTATCTCAAGGCCGGTGCTTATACCAAGGATGCAATCGACAGATACACCGAATCAATCGAGTCGGCAGCTGCCAATATCATGAATTCGGCAAATAAGGTTGAAGAAGGCAAGTGGTACAGACTGCGCTTCGACAGCGAAGAGAACTACACCAAATACAACTGGGGTACCGGCAATGTAGTGAACGAAACTCTTGGCGACCTCTACGAAACTGTTCTTGCTCCTGCCAACGTTATTACCGATGACGACAAGTCGTCTCTCGAAGGCTTCAACTCACTGGAGTATGTAATGGAAGGACAGGATCTCCGCTTCCTCAACGGCGACGATGTGGAAAGTGTTGACCAGACTGCATTCCGCTTCATGGCTCAGGGCGATACGGCATACGTCATCCAGCACAAGAGCGGCTTGTTCATCAATGCCAACGGCCGCGGCAATACTCTGCAACTGAGCCTCACTCCGGGCCTCTTCGATGTTAAGCCCGTAGGTCTCGGTAAGGTGGCAATTCACGAGCGCAATCTCGACGGAAGCGAATGCTTCGACGAGCCCGTTTATCTGCACGCTCAGAATGCAGGCCATGCACTCGTTACCTGGAATGCCGATTCCAGAAGCAGCAACAGCGCTCTGCTCATTGAGCCTGTAAGCGATTTTGACGAAGGCGAAGATGTGGCAGAAGGCGTATATCGCTATGTATTGCCCAACAGCATGCTGATATGGTGCTATCCTACGCAATACAACGTTACCGACGGCAATCTCTATCGCTATGCTGGCGCAAGCATCGACGAAGAGAACAATGAAATCAGCTTGGCATTCCAGAATGCATCCGACGGCGTTGAGGCTGGTGTGCCCGCGCTCTACATCTACGGCGATACTGCACAGTTCGACAAGGATGCCGACAAAGAGCAGGAGAAGATTACCGGTATCGGTACTTCCAATTTCGCTCCCGTTCCTTCTACCGAAATACCTGGCATCACAGGTACGTATGCTTACCAGTGGATTGACGCCGGAACCAATGTTGTAGTGGCAGGCGGCGAATTCGGCAAGGAAGGCAACCACTTCGAAGTGGCTAGCGGCGAAGACGCAACCGACTGCACACGCGACGTGTTTGCCAACACCGGTTACATCACTCCTTCCGAGAACATTATCGAAACCTTCAGCCCCGAAAGATACGACTTGGTAATCACAGTCAGCGGCGACGGCTTTGTTAACGCAATCGAAAAGGTTAACCAGACATTCAAGGCAGCTGCCAACATCTACAGCGTAGACGGTACACTGCTCAAGAAGAACGGCACAATGAACGATGTCAAGGCTATGGGCCGCGGTATCTACATCATTGGCGGTGTCAAGGTGATGATTAAGTAATCTGGAAATGTCATAAGGTAAAATCCTGAACGACCTACAACGGGAGCCCGTTCCCTATCAAAAGGAAACGGGCTCCTTTTACTTTTAACGACGACGCTGTTGGATGTTCGCATTCTACCGTCGTACCAACATTATCTTTACTCTAGAATAACTCAAACAAAATGAAAAGAATCTGTTCGTTTCTTTTGACATTCCTTGTTGCGCTGACCGTATTGGCCGACAACGAGGATTTCACCGGGAAGATTTTTTCTGTGGGAAGCGATGCCACCGCTCTCGAAACCGGGAAGTGGTATTTCCTCTTCAACAGGTCTACCGGCCGTTATGTGTACGAAGCCGACGGCAACAAACTCGCGCTCTCCTCAACAAGCCCCAACGGAATAGAGGCAGCGTCCAATCTGGGCTACCTTGTGCAGCTTGAAAGCGCAGGCGAAGACGGGAAATATTATCTGAAATCGGCTTACGGCAATTACTACCGCAACGTTACCACATCGAAAAACAACGGTACCGAATCTACAACCCGTTCCACCAGCATCTATACCATTGCGCAGTTTGCCTCAACCGAGGGGCACTGGTCGCTTCGCAGCAACGGGCTTTACTATCTTTGCGACAACAGCGGCACTCTTATGGGAGCCAGTTCAAAAGGCTCAGAAAACGGTGACCGCGACTGGTCACTGCGCGAGGCTTCGCTCAGCAACATTTCCGACCTTTCGGGCGACACCTACATAAAATATGTGCTCGACAAGGGAGGACTTGTGAGGCTCACCAACCGCCGTCTTGCCGATCGCAATCTTGGCATTAGCGGTGGAGTTGCACAAGGTGCGCAGGCCTCCGACACAATCTTATCACAGGTGTGGATTCTCGGCAAAAGCGGCTCAGGCTATACGCTTCGCAACGGCTCCACCGGCGATTATCTGAATTCCGACGATAATTTCCGCACACCGAGCAGCACTGCCGTTACGGTCTACATACAGTCGAGCCCAAACAACACCGCGTCGTCAAGCTACATTAACCTTTCCACCGACGACAGTTTCAGCGGCGAAGTTTGCCTTAATCTCAACGGCGACGGCTCCACGCTTTACAAATGGACTAGCCAAGGAGACTACGGCTCTGACTGGAGCATTTCTCTGGTCGACAATTATTCGCTTGAAGAAGTTGAGGCCGGGTTGCTTGTCAATAGCAAATACAAGACTCCGGTTCCCGGAAAGTACTATCGCCTGCAGAACCAGAACTACCAGACTTATATGTACGAGGGAATCAGCAACCATGGCATCGGGTGCGAAAGCCTCAATGCCGACAAACTGTCGCAGTACTGGACTTTGGTAAGCACCGGAAGCGGCTATGCTCTGCAGAATCTCTGTTCGGAGCGCTACATTGCCCGCCAGAGCGGAGCCACAAGCCGGCAGTACACTTCGCAGACAACCGCTACGAATGCCGAATTCTCTCTCCAGCGCACCGACGACGAGACTACCTATACCTACTACATTATCGACAAGAATTCCATCGGGCTGCATTGCGACGCAAATTCGAATGTCGTGGGATGGAACACCGCAGGCATAAGTGCCAGCGCGTGGGGCTTCGAAGAAGTGGAGCTCACCGAAGAGTTTATACAGCAGGGCCGCGATGCGCTCAACCGCTACAACGACCTTGTAAACAATATCGACACCTACAAGACAGCCCTCGGCAACCTTTTTGCCGACAATGCCTGCACCACACTGAAAGACGACATAAATTCGCTCAGCGACGAACAGCTCGAAGCCAATGCCGACTATGCCGCTCTTACCGACGACATGAAGGCTATGGTGAAGAAGGTGAAAAACAATACGTGGGAAGTGTATTCGCGTTCTGACGGCTATAGCCGCGATTTCGAGAAATTCTTCCGCGTGCGCGACGACTACAAGGTATACAGCAACTACAGCAAGATGTCGTGGAATGAATACACGGGCATGAGCAATGCCTATGGAAAGCTTTCCGGGCCTACTGGAATCGTCGGCAAATCGGGCGATATAATATACCTCTATGTTGACGAGGAACCCAGCGACGACTGCACCCTGCAGGTAGAAATCGTGAAGGACAGCGAATCGCCCGGCGACCACCAGACTGGCAAGACAACCGACCTTCATGCCGGCCTCAACGCCGTTGTGCTCGACGAGGCAAGCACCGTGTATATTTTCTATCAACTTGACGACCCCGAAAAGTATCTCGCCAACTATCCCGACATGAAGATACACATCGAAGGTGGCGAGTTGCAGGGATACTTCGACCTTACACGCGGCATGACCAACGACGACTACCGGCTGCTCAAGGAGAAATTGCTCGACAAGAACAATATCATCAACATGAAAGGCGACCGCATTGTGTTTGCCATGCGCAACGACCTTGTGCAGAGCGCTGTGGCTGCCGGCGGAAACGAAATGGAAGGCCTCGTAAGGGTATGGAGCCGCTACATTCAGAACATGGAAGACCTTATGGGATTCCAGGAAGACGTGAAGGGACGCTTCCGCAATATCTGGAATGCCTTCTCGGTTGACCACGGCTACATGTATGCCACAACCTACGGCACATACTACAGTGATGGAACACTCAGCACCGTGCTTAACTACAACACCATAACCACCAGCGGCGGCTCAATATGGGGGCCCGTCCACGAAATGGGCCACAACCATCAGGCTTGCATCAATATCGTGGGGGCAACCGAAGTGTCGAACAACTTCTTTGCCAATGCAAACGTATATCTGCTCGGCATATCCACAACCCGCGGCACCGCCGTGCACGACACCTTCAACTCGTTTGCCAACGGCACCGGATGGTTCGACAGGAGCATTTGGGAACAGACGCGCATGTATTTCCAGCTTTACCTGTACTACCACGTGCAGGGAAATAACCCCAACTTCTATCCTACGCTGTTCAAACTTCTGCGCAAAGATCCCATCAGCAAGCGCAGCGGCGAATACGACGCATCGCTTGTGAACGGCGACGGTGAAACAGTAGGCGGATACAAGTCGTACGGACGCCAGGACTATCTCCACATGGCCAAGAAGATGTGTGATGCAGCCGGCGAAGACCTCAGCGAGTTCTTTGAAGTAAACGGCATGTTTGTTCCCTACGACAACCGCTACATAGGCGACTACGGCGACTATTGGGTAACTACTACCGAGAAAGACATAGAAGAAGCCAAGGCATATATGCACAAGTATCCCAAAGCCGGGAACATCTGCTTTATCGACGACCGCGTTAAGCCCGATTCCGTGCTGCAGAACAGTGTTCTTGAAGGCCGCCCGTCGGGTGCATTCCGCGTTGACTATGAGGACGAACCCACACGCAAGATTGGCTATTCCGACGTAGGGCAGTACACCGATTTCGTGCCGGGCTACACCACTACAGGCTATTACTACACCACTACTACCAGCAAGGGCGTAACCACCTACCGCATTAGCGGCGAAGGCGCAGTGGGATTCAAAGTCTACGATTCCGACGGCAATCTGGTTTACCTTTCCAACAAGACGAGTTTCAGTATTCCCGACAATGTTGCATCGAAATTGGGCGACAATTTCCGCATTGTTGCTGCCGAAGGCAACGGCTACGACGTGCTCGTACCCTACGGACCGGCAATGTACCGCGGCGAGATGACCGCTTATTATGCCGGCGATACCGTTCCCCATACGCTTTACTATTACGGAACCGGCGACGCAGATGAAAGCCGCATTAGCGACCTTCCTGCCAATTCCGTAGCCTATGTGAAGCCGGGGCAGAATGCCAAGAAGCAGCCTACTGCAAGTCTGCTGGCCCAGGCTAACGTTGTTGCTGCCGATTCTACGGCGCAGACATTTGCCGTTGACGGCGACAAGCAACTTTACATCCCCACGGCGTTTACTGCCGCTCAGTTGACGTTCACCAAGAGCGGCGACGCTTACCAGGCACTGAATCTGCCGTTCAACGTCACCGAAGGATTTGAAGGCGTTGTAACCGACAAAGCATTGGATACTTCAGTGAAAACTGCCGAAGCCGGCATGCCGGTAATCGTAAACGGCAAAATATCCTTCGCCGAAAGCAATGCCGCAGTAAATGCCGGAACATTTGCCTCTGCCGATGAAGGATATGTACTCAATGCCGAAGGCACTGCCGTGGAAGCGGCAACGGCATCCATCAGTCCGTTTACATACATTTGGAACGAGGCATTCACTATTGACGTAACGGCAATCAACAAGGTGCTTGTTGACGACAAGAAGGGCGAAAACACGGTATACGACCTTACCGGACGCCGTGTCTATAGCATAAGCCAGCCCGGTATCTATATCGTGAACGGCAAGAAAGTGTTGGTGAAATAACCAAGGCACACCGTGCGCAATTGACGCACGCAAAATTTCAAGGGCGGCTCCATAGCGGGGCCGCCCTTGCTTTTGCGCTGTGCTGAATGTATCGGGAATCCGAAAGGGTGGGGCAGGTTATGGCTTGCAAAAGCTTTGTCTTCAGACAAAAACATCAGCTGCCAAAAAACAAGGTACATAATTTTCCCGCTCTTCACATACCGCAAAACGCTCAGCGCACCATCCTCAAAAATGTTATGCAACATTGCAATACTATCATGTTGACAAAATACCCAAACTGTTTTTATTGAATCTTATAACCTTTCCCTTTCTCCAGCAACGGCTCCATTTCCTTTGTAATTTCTTTTTTTGTTAAATTTGTAAGAGACGGATATTACGCCACTAAAGACACCTTTTCTATTTTCAGAATACAGAACCCCATTTGTATCAATAATGCTGTAATCTCGCCAAGTTCCCAGTATATTATCTAAAGAAACCGTAAACGACCATTCCTTATAATTTTTATTCAGCATGATGTTCAAATTACTTCTGTCTTTTAGGAAAGATGTATTTTGGTTACCGTTGCTTAACCAGCTCCAATTTATATATGCGTAAATTTTACAAGGCAAATCCAGTCTGTTATTAATCTCAATCTTTCCAAAAGGCTTTTTATATTGTTTGACAGGATTGCCATATTCCAAATTTTGCACGAAAAGCAGCCCCTTAATTGTTGGATGCCAAAAATTGATATTTAACGAATGACTGAGAACAAACAGAAAAACATTATAGTCCGGTAGATTTACGTTTTTTCGCAAATTTACTTTTTGCTCTGGTAAATACGAATATGTAGTATTTATCGACTGCTCTTCCCTGGCATAAATTGCAGAGAATATGGTTTGTCCACAAGAAATCCTCAAAGAAACACTTTTTTCCCAAGAGGGTTTCAAAAGCGGATTGCCAGTCTCCCATGATGTATGTGTCACGTATGTGTAGTTATTGTTCAACAACCCATAGCTCGGACGACGTAGTGACTCTGAATAATCTAAATCAACACCATACTTTTTTGTTTTGTAGGAAATGCTCAATTCCGGTAAATAATTGGCATACGATTTTGACTGTTCTTTTACGAGAATCTTATTTGAGAAATACTTGAAATCCAAAAATTCGGCTCTCAGACCAGCTGTTATATTACAGTTGTTGCTCAATGCATAGCTTCCTCTAGCATAACATGCAAATAAGTTTTGTCTTTCTTTATCCAAAGAATTCTCACTCATGTTACTACCTTCTGATTTTAAGAGCGTAAATCTACCTGTATTATTTGTAAGTGAGTAATTCGCTCCAACTTCAAGTTGTATTTTTTTCACCATATAGCCATAATCAACTCTAGCTGCAAACACATCATAATCACTTTTTGTCTGGTTTTGAACATTCTTCACCTCTATCTCATCCTTATGCTCTGAAGTATTCATTCCTATAAAACTTGCTCCGCCCAAGTAATCAGCATTAATGGACAAATCCATGTTGTCATTCTTACCAAACTTAAATAAGCCATAAGAATTTATATAATGCTGATAAGATGGCATGGTTAATTTTTCCATAGCCTCGATTTGCTCCATAGCACTTTCAAAAACAGAGGTTGCTCCAGTCTTAAACTTTAGCGTATTATAAGGCGTTCTATTAAATTCATACCTAACACCAATGGAATTGTTCGAGGAGAAATCATAGCTGCCTCCAAGTTTGGCGTTAAAAAGCAAATTGCTGTTTTTATATCGTCCTTGAGTGACAGTTTCTGCCAAGTTGTTGTTGAAGATTTCACGATATGTCCTTTCCCGATTGTATCCTCCTTGTGACAAATATGAACTTGCGTATAATCCTAAACCATTCTTGCCTAAATATGAAATATCAGCATTCCCATATTCTTTGGTAACATCAGAAAAAGTCTGAGAGTAAGACAATATGCCAGCTATACCCAAATTCTGTTTTTTGGTATGAATAACCATAACAGACTTTACATCCGCTCCGTATTTCACCCCCGGATTAGTTAAAATCTCTACGCTTTCTACATCCGATGCCGACAATTGCTTTAATTCTTCATAACTTTGAATCCGTCGGTTATTTATATATATTTCTGGCGTTCCTTTCCCTAACACTTGTATTTTTTCAGAAGTCCCATCTATCATAGGCATTGGCGTATTGCACTCTCTGCTGTAGGAAGATTAGCAATAGGAGTTTTTGATACACGAACAGATATCCCACGATTCATGTTTTTAATGTACTTCTGTTTGCCTTTGACAACAACTTCCCCTAGCAAAAGTGTGTCTGGGGACAATGTTACAACTGATGGGACAGGATAATTATATGATTTACCTATATATCCTATGCAAGATACTTTGAGGAGTAAGTTACTCACACTCTCAGGAGTTTGCAAAGTATAATCTCCAAGACTATCTGTGATGCAGCCTGTAACATACACTGAATCCTTTGTTTGAAGAATCACATTTGCGTATTCTATCGGAGTGCCATTGGCATCCACCACTTTCCCTGTGATGTTCTGTGCCATAATCTGAACCATTGCTAAGAGGCATGCAACTGTTGCTATACATCTTTTATACATAACTAATTGTTTCAATATAAGGAACCAAAGTTACTTTGGGAGTTTCTCACTCTATGGTTACTTGTAAATTTTTGATTGCAAAAGTAAACAGATTTTCTAATCAAAATATGCTAAAGAGCCCGTCTTTTATGGTAAATCTATTAACGTGTTTAGAAATTTACTATAAAGACGAGTGATTGTACAAGAAAAAACACTAACTTAGCAAAAAATAATGATATGGACAAAAATACTTTTATCAAAAAAACAAGAAATAAAGGAACAGAACAATATAGCAATTATGTTCTACGTGATGATTTGATGAACAAGCTTTATTTCGAAGTCACTCCTATAGCGAAATCCAAAGCGAATTATCCTGAAACTTGGGAAAAACTTCATTTTCATGAGTTCTATATGGCCATTTGGTTTAAAAACGGCAGAGGTGTGCATATTGTTGATTCTGAAGAGTATTCCATAAAAGGGGGGCGTTTGTTTTTCTTGAACCCCAATCAATTGCATACATTTAAAGACTACGACTTAATAGAAGGAACAGTCATTACATTCTCAGAGGAACTGTTTAATTTGATGTGTCCAAGACTCGCTGACTACATAAAGTACGAGATTTTTTCTAGACAAGGAAAATGTTTGTTTTGTGATACGAATATTGAATCTGATTATATACTTGGTAATATCTTGAAACAGATGATTTCTGAAAATAACAAGATAGATTCATATGGGCATCATTATATCATTTCGGCTATATTTGTTGAATTTATGATGCAAGCAGAACGACTTTGTATGTGGAGCCAAGATGTGAAGCGTAATATAAATAGTACGTCATATCAAACATATTTAAATTTTATTTCCTTGATAGAAGCCAATTTCATAGAGGAGAAAAAGGTTGATTGGTATGCCAGAAGATTGGGAATTTCTGTCGTTTTGCTTTCTCGATATGTAAAGTTATATAATAGAGATACAACCCTTACTCCTTTAAAAATAATAAATAATAGAGTATTCATAGAAGCAGAAAGAAAGCTGAAACATTCTAATGATTCTGTAAGTCGAATAGCATATACGCTCGGATTTAAAAATGATTCAAACTTTATCAAGTTCTTCAAAAAAAACGATATAAAGAAGCGTACACCTAAACAATTTAGAGAAGAATGGGGCTAACTAACCTTGATATAGACACAAGGAATACGCTAAACAGATATTGAACCTTAAATAACGTGAGTTCGACGAATTAAAACAAAGCCAATAGCCTGTCTATAGTGCTTTGCTGACTATATTTTTCCATTTGGGCATCAAAAACTTTGCAGAAATCGTCTGCAATATAGAAAATCTCAGTAACTTTACCCTCGGTGATTATAGCGATTATTGTTTGTAATTTGCTAGCTTTTAACACTTTAAAATTACCACAGTTTTCGCTAATCACCAATTTTTCAATTACTTATTTTTGAGCAAACCGTGAAAAACAAGAATTATGAACGATTACAGGCGTATTAATTTCGAAGTAATGACCGATACGGAGCAGATGTATAAGACTCTGCCCGAGCTGAAGGACTCCATCAGCTATTCCAAAGCCCATCAGTTCATGGTGAAGCATGAGGAAGCAATTGATTATCAGGAGCGTAATCCGCAACGTGCCACTAAGTATGTCATTTCGGGCAAGCGCAGTTTCGAAGCCGCAAAGGGATATCCCGGCAAAAAAGTAGCGGTGCTGAACTTTGCCAATAGTCATAGCGTCGGCGGTGCGCCTTACAGCGCAGGGGCTCAAGAGGAGTCCTTGTGCCGCTGCTCCACCCTTCTGCCTTGTCTGCAAGCCATGAAGCACGACTTCTATGACTACCATATCAAGCTTTACGTGTCAAGAGCTATCGGCTACCTGGGTAATGATGACCTTATATACACTCCCGGCGTTGTTGTATTCAAGACAGACGAGCGCACAGATATTATCCGCCCCGAGATGATGTGTCAGAAGGATTGGTATAAGGTAGATGTCATCACATCTGCAGCGCCCGAGTTGATGCTCATGACAGCGCCTCCACGCAACTATGAAGTTCAGATTACGTCCCGCATCAAGAAGATTCTTGACGTGGCTGCATCGCAAGATGTCGATGTGCTCATCCTCGGAGCGTGGGGGTGTGGAGCCTTCAAGAATCCTATTGATGTTGTGGCCAGGGTGTTCCGCACCTTGTTGCAGAACTATCACTTCGAGATTGTGGAGTTTGCACTTGCTACAACTGAAGACGTGAGCAATCATGATTTTGCTCTCGCATTGAAAGATGCAGAAGCGCAATTGTAGAGAGAGCCTTATAATTTTCACGCTATGCGCATAGCCGAAAAATTTTGTGCGCAGAAAAGAAAAATTGTCTGCGTACAAAATTTTTCTTTTCTGCGTATATAATTTTT
>CAZDOH010000037.1:0-20438 GCA_964507005.1 uncultured Prevotella sp.
GTTGCGCATAGCGCAAAAATTATATGCGTATAGCGGCGAAATTTTGTGCGCACAGAAGAAAAATTCTCTACGCACAAAAGAAAAATTATCTACGCATAGCGTTGAAATTGTGTGCGCATGGCAGTGTTGTCGTGAATGTTTTTTTGAAAAACGAAGAAAGGAAGCGCAGAGACTGTGCCGTAAATAGGTTTACGATACAGCCTCTATCTCTTCATCTCTCTGAGGCTTCTATATGTTTCAGACGGCATTTTTTTTGCGAATATTCCCGAAAAACTCGTTTTACGGTTGATAAGATTCCCGTTGGTTTTCTCTTTATGCCGTGCCTGGAATCGATGAAGATTACAGCCTGTCTCTTTTAGGAACAAAGAAGTCCTTCTCTGTGAGGCCGCATTTCTTGGCAATGCGCTTGCAGTAGTCGAGCCTTCCTACCGTGTGGTTCCGGGCATCAGAACCGAATGTGAACTTCAGTCCGGCTTTCTTTGCCATCATGATGAATTCCTCATGTGGCACTTGCACGGTATCGTTAATCTCTATCGCTATGTTTCTTGCGAGGGCGGCATCAACGATCTGCCGTAGCCTTTTAGTTGTCCATAGCGTGCTGTACTGCCGCTCTATGCAACATGGCAGGAAGAGAGGGCAAGCGAATATGTCCAACGGTTCGTCCCCGGTGAGAATGTCCATGTAGTGCTGCATGTTGCGCTTCATGAACTCTTCTGCGTCGTCGATATACGCATTGTATTCCCACAACATGATTGTTTCGCCGTAACCGTTTCCATTTGTAACTATTTGCGGGTCCATGGCTATGTAGTCGGCTTGCGCTATCAGCTCGGGAGACAGATTTTTCGACCATCCCGGACTCATTGGCTGCAAGCCTATGTAGACCGGATACGGCTTTATTGCATCGATGTATTGCTTCAGTTGGCTGTCGCTCTGTATGCCCCATGGGGCGATGTTTTCCATGACACCGATTTTCATGTTCAATTGTATGGATTTGGCTACGATGTCTTCAATCGTTAGGTCTTTGGAGCGGTGAACGTGCAGGTCCATCAGAGGAAAACCGTAAACGTCCTCTTCTGTTGTCGTCTCTGTCCGGTTCTTCTTCCCTGCTGCAAAGCCTGTGTTCAGGAAAGCACCTGCACACAACAGTCCGGATACTTGTAAAAAAGTCTTTCTGTCCATGATTTTAAGTTTTCTTGTTGGCAAAGTTAATCCGTGACAAATATGTGCGCTTGTTTCATTTTGTGTAATGATTGTCTTATATTTGCATAGGCGGTGATACCGCCGCGCGATGCAGGATGATATAAACATAATAGGGCAATGCCATCAGAGAGACATTCTTTTTCGTATGATTACGTCCGGCTCTATCCTAAAGAACAGATAGGGCTTCACAGACAGTCTGCATGGGAGCTGTCGCTTGTGGTTACCGGTTCCGGCATGAGGTTCATCGGAGATACCACAGAACCGTTTCGGAGTGGAGAAGTTGTGATTATACCGCCAGAAATACCTCATTGCTGGTATTTTGACGGTGATGATACGACACCGGACGGTAAGATTGAAAACATCACACTGCTGCTCACAGGGGATTTCCTTGACAATTGTTCGCGGAATTTTCCCGAGCTGCACCGGTGTGTCGAGAACTTGAAGAAGAATCGGGAGGCCATGAAATATGACGGCCCGCAATCAAAAACCATCGCATCCATCTTGAAATCGATGCGCGGGCAAAGCGACGTGGAACGTCTCTCGTCAACAATAAGGCTGCTCGCCATGATTCCGCCGGCAGACAAGGCTCATACTGTGGGACGGTATAAAGAAACGGACAAGAAAAAGGAACGGCTGGACATGATACGCATATTCGTGACCTGTAATGTGCAGAGGAACATATCCCTTGATGCTGTTGTTCGCCATGTCGGAATGAACAAGTCGGCCTTTTGTACGTTCTTCAAGCAAGCCACTGGAAAAACGTTCATCGCCTATCTGAATGAATATAGGGTAGGGCAGGCTTGCCAATTATTAAGGCAAGGACATCTATCAATATCCGAAGTGTGCTACCACGTGGGTTTCACCGATATCCCTTACTTTAACCGCACATTCAGAAAGTACAAGGGATGTTCTCCGTCTCAGTATCTCAACGGAGAGTCCAGCAAGTCTTGATAAGTATAGCCCTGTACATTAGCGTTATATCGCTGCTGTATTAGACGTCTGGCTTTGGAAAAAGAAGTTTGATGAAAAAAGTTCGCAATTTCACGGCAAAACATTTGGCCGTTTCGAAACAAAAGTCTAATTTTGCACTCGCATTCGGGAAGGATGCAAAATTGAAATGATGCGCCCTTAGCTCAGTTGGTAGAGCAATTGACTCTTAATCAATGGGTCCAGGGTTCGAGCCCCTGAGGGCGTACATTATTAAACTCCTGCATTAATTTGCGGGAGTTTATTTTTTTGATGCAATTGGCAACTGCCGAACGTTTACTCTTCTATGGCTTCAATTATATCACGGCCTACGGTGAGATGCGTTTTGTCGGTTTTGTCGGCAAATTCCAGAGTGCCGATATACATATTGCGCGGCCCGACCTTTGTGTGGCTGTCGTGGGCATGGAATACTATACGCAGCTTGCCGTCTTTGTCGGTAAAAAACGAGTTGTGGCCTGTGCCGACAAGCGTGTCGGGACGCTGAAGAAACGGATTGTCACTGCGCTTTTGCCATGGGCCTTCTGGTTTCCGGCTTATGGCTAGTCCAAGTCCGTAGTTTTGTGAGCGGAAATCATTGGCCGAATAAATCATGTAGTATGTTTTCCCTTTTCGGAACACACACGGGCCTTCCACAACACGGCCAAGATCGCGTTCCCAGTCTTGCGACACGCTGAAGCAATGCTGCATCTTGCTTTTGTCGAACGAGCACATGTCTTTGTTCAGCGGTGCCACCCAAATATTGTTGCCGTCGTTGAGGCGGACGAAGGTGATGTACGGTTTCCCCTTTTTGTCGTAGAACACGGAAGGGTCAATGGCTTTTTCTTCAAGCATGGGCCCCGAACCTGTTTGGACGAAAGGTCCCAGCGGCGATTTGCTCTTTGCTACGTAGAGGTGCTCGTTCCCGGTGAAATACATAAGGTACTCATTGCCTATGCGGTAGACTTCCGGCGCCCAAAAAGAGTGGGGCACGCTGGTGTCTTTCTTGTTGAGCGCCAGCCCCTGCTTGTGCCACGTCTTGAGGTCGTGTGATGTGAAAACAATTATCCCGTCGGCGGAATATGTGCCGTAGGCATAATAGGTTCCGTCAATATATATAATGTAAGGGTCGGCAAGCGGAACTTTGGCTCTTGAGACAATGCAGAACATTGTCAGTAGCATTGCCATAACAAATCGTTGCATGATATTTGTCTTGTGTGGGTTGTTAAAGTTGTATTTAGGCATTGTCTGTGTTTTTCTTTTCGGAAGTTTTGGCTTCGTTCCACAATTCGTCCATTTCGCCGAGACTAAGCTCGCTTACCTTGCGCCCGCTTTGCTTTGCGTGGCTTTCTATGTAGTTGAAGCGGGCTGTGAATTTGCGGTTTGCCGTTTCGAGCGCATTTTCGGGGTTTATGCCGTAGAGGCGTGCGGCATTGACAAGGGAGAACAGCAGGTCTCCGAATTCCTCTTCGCTGGCAGCAGACTGGCAGTTGCGTGCTTCGGCTTCGTATTCGGCAATTTCTTCCTTGACTTTATCCCATACGGCGTCTTTTTCTTCCCAGTCGAATCCTACGTGTGAAGCTTTCTCTTGAATGCGGAATGCCTTGATGAGCGAAGGCAAAGCTTTGGGAACCCCCGAAAGTATCGTTTTGTTCCCGTCTTTTTCCTTTTCCTTGAGCTTTTCCCAATTGTCGGCTACGGCATCGGCAGTATTGGCTTCAGTCTTTCCGTAGATATGGGGGTGGCGGTAGATTAGTTTGTCGACTAATGAGCGGCAGACATCGGCAATGTCGAAGAGTTCCGCTTCCTGGGCAATCTTTGCGTAAAAGCATACATGCAGCAGTACGTCGCCGAGTTCTTTCTTTTCTTCGTGTGTGTCGTGGCGTTCCAGAGCGTCGCAGAGTTCGTAAACTTCTTCTATGGTGTTGGGCCGCAGACTGTCGTTGGTCTGCTTGCGGTCCCAGGGGCATTTTACGCGCAACTCGTCGAGTACATCGAGCAGACGCCCGAAGGCTTCAATCTTTTCTTCTCTTGTATGCATATGTCGGGAAATATTATGTTGTTGTGACTGCAAAATTAGCAATTCCGATGCAAAACAAACGGCATGAAGATTGCTCTCCACGCCGTTTGCTTAGTTTAATTGCGCCGTTTTTAGATTAGATGCAATGCGCTTGCCGAGAACAGCACGACATACCCGAGAAGCAATGTTATAATTCCTACGATAATACCGATCTTCAGCATCTCGTTCTGCTGCACCAGGCCCGTGGAGTGGGCGATGGCATTTGGAGGGGTACTGATAGGCAGGCACATTGCTGCCGATGCGGCGATGGCAATGCCGATAATCATGATTGTTGAGCCTCCGCCGGCGAGCGTGCCGCTCATGCCGCTGCATACGGTGGCGATGATTGGGATGAGCAGGGCCGCAGTTGCCGTGTTGGATATGAAGTTCGACAACAGATAGCAAATCAGGCACGATATGATGATGATAACTATTGGCGACCAGTTTCCGAAGGGAATTGATTCGATGGCAGCATCGGCAAGCCCGGTGTCTTTCAGTCCGAGACCGAGAGCAAAACCTCCGGCTACCATCCAGATGACGCTCCAGTTGATTTTCTCAAGGTCGCGTGCGGTAATGACTCCCGTGGCGGCAAATATGCCAATGGGGATTATCGCAACTGTATTGGCGTCAATGCCTGTCAGCTTGTCAAACATCCACAAAAGAATGGTGACAACAAATGTTACTCCAACTACCACTGTACGCCAGTTGCGCTGCACTGAGCCGTTTATCTCGAGATTGATTGTGCGCTGGCTGAAGGGGAAGAATTTCTTGAGCAGAAACCATGAGATGACCAGCATGACGAGCACGTAAGGAAGCATGAAGCTCACCCATTGCCCGAACCCTATTCCGAGATTAAGTCCTTCGGGGTCGTTGAGGTATTTGAGGGCTATGGCGTTGGGGGGAGTTCCGATAGGAGTTGCCATGCCGCCTATGTTGGCTGCAACGGGGATAGACAGCGTAAGGGCAACTTTTCCCTTACCGCCGGGAGGCAGCGCCTTGAATACGGGGGCGAGGAATGTGAGCATCATGGCGGCTGTGGCGGTGTTGCTCACAAACATCGAGAAGGTTCCGGTAATCAGAATAAACCCGAGGAGCACCATTTCACTCTTGTGGCCGAAAGGACGAAGCAGCGTGCGCGCCAAGCGGAAGTCAAGCCCCGCCTTGGTGGCGGCTATTGCCATCACGAATCCTCCGAGGAAAAGTATGATTATAGGGTCGGCAAATGTGGCCATTATCGCTTTCGACTTGATGAGCGTGCCAAGGTTGCCGGCGGTATCGTCGCGGAAAAACGAGAAACTGTTGTTCGACACCGTGAGCAGCATCACGGTGATAATCGCGAGCGAAGTAGCCCACGAAGGTATCGCTTCGGTAAGCCACATAATCGTAGCAAAGACGAAAATGGCGATAACGCGTTGCTGTACTACTGTCAGGCCGTCAATGCCGAATGCTGATGACGGCAGGTTCCATACTACTACGGTCAATACAACCGCAATCAGGAATTCCACGAATTTCTTGACGCAGAAATTCCCGTTTAATTGATTTGATTCTTCTTCCATGGTATTTCAAATGTTTTTAATGAAGTTTATACCGTTGTTTTTGCAAAAGGATTTGCTCGCGCTTCTCCTTAGCGGTGCGAATGTAGGATATTTTGCAATATGCTCCAAACGATTTCGGGAAAAATCTGCCTTTTTTTGCGATTTGTGTGTTTCGCCTGCCAATATTGGCCCCTAAAAAAGAAAAATCCCGATGGCATTTCCTCGGGATTTTGTGTTTTGTCATTGCCTTTGTGGCGGGCGCGGGTTTTCCGGCTTCGGCTTCGACATTTCTTTTAGCACGTGGCGGCTGAATTCCCAGTCGGCATGCATCACGCGCAGTATTTTCGACGATGCGGCAACCTTGCGGCCTTTTTGGTGGAATGTATTGTCGAGCCGTGCTTTTTCCAGTTGCAGCCTGTCGATTTCCGCAAGTATTTTCTGCGCTTCCTTTTCGTTGATGTTCGGCCGGTTGCCGTCGTGCATCAGTTTGCCTATCTTGCGGTCGATGTCGAATTTCTTGCGCTCTATTTCGTGGTATATCGGAAACAGCGAAGTCGCTTCCTTGGCAGTGAGCCCGGCTTTGTTGGCTATGAACTCGTCGCGCTTGTGCATGAATTCCTGCGGCGAGAATTTGCAGCGGTCTTTCTGCTCTTGGGCGTATCCTGCAGCCGATACGAGCATTGCCATTACCGCTATGATTACAAAGTGTTTCATTTTCGGTGTTGGTTGTTGGTTGTCAATATTCATAGTCCTGCCCTGTGGCATAGGAATAAATTTGCTCTTTTTCTATGCCGGCGTACTCGCATACTTTGTTGATGTATTCTTCTTCGCTGACATAGGTTGTGGCTACTTTATTGTCGTTTTTGGCCATATCCGAGATTTCGTGTTGATGCTTCAGTACGTTTATCCCGAAATAAAGCCCGCCGAAACATGCGGCCAGATAGATATAGGGTTTTGCTTTTGCAAATAACGCGCGCAGGCGCAGAGGCTGCCGGGCCGCAGGCTGGGCTTGCGGGTGGTCGGGCAGCATTCCCAGCATGTTGTCGGCAAAGTTGTCAAAGTATTTGTCGGGAACCCGAAAAGGGTTTTCCTGTCCGAACATTTCCTTTATTTTGTCTTCCTTGTTCATGATGGCTGTTTGCTAGTATTTGTTAGACAATAATATTGTGCGAAAGTTTATTCCGTTTGGTTTAATTTTTTGGTGAGTTTCTCTACTGCCAAATGGTAGGAAGCTTTCAGTGCTCCCACCGACGTTCCCAGCAACTGGCTCATGTCTTCGTATTTCATGTTGTCGAAATATTTTAGGTTGAATACCAGCCGTTGCTTGTCGGGAAGTGTGGCGATTGCTTGTTGGAAACGCGCCTGCGCTTCGTCTCCGTCGAAATATTCGTCGGCTGCAATTTGTGATATGGAGGCGGCTTCCGGGGCGTCGAGCGGGATGGTGTCGCGTTTGCGTTGCAGAAAGTTCAGCGCTTCGTTGATGGCAATACGGAACACCCATGTAGAAATCTTGGAGTCGCCGCGGAAAGCATTCAGGTTGGTCCAGGCTTTCAGGAATGTATTCTGCATGACGTCGTTTGCGTCGTCGTGCGAGAATACCAGGCGGCGTATTTGCCAGTATATCTGCGGCGTAAGCTGTTTTACCAGCGTGCCGAAAGCCTGCCGCTGCCGTGTTGGGTCGCTTAGTTGGCTGACTAGAGCCTTCTCGTCGAAAGTGCCGTCGTTCATGGTGTGCCCTTTTGTTTATGACTTTTATTTATAACTGCCAAGGAGCGAAATTATTTTGTTGTCGTATCCATACGGGTCGGCGGTGTATACGATATTGCCGCGGGAATCGGGATAGGCGGTGAAGTAGGTGATGTAGAGCGGCACTGCCGGTTTGATGGCCCTGGAACCGGCAGGCTTGTGGTTTTTGTTTTCCAGAAGGCGTTTTCCCTCTTCGGTCTTCGGCGGAATGTCTACGGCAATTCTCATTTTGTCGATGTTGAACTCGTCTTTTTCCCCAAGCAGGAAAGCAGCCAGCGCCAAAGGCTCTTCCAGCCTGATGCAGCCATGGCTTACAGCCCGGTTTGGGCGGCTGAATGCTGCGCGGTTGGGAGTGTCGTGAAGGAATATGGAAAAGTTGTTTTTGAAACGGAAAATCATCCTTCCCAAAGAGTTGCCTTCGCCTTTGTTTTGCACTACGCTGTATTTGCCGCTTTTCAGCATTTGTGCGTCCACCGCGCTTGGCTCAATCTCTTCTCCGGTGGTTTTTTCTATGATTTTCATTTTGTTGCGTTCGAAGTATTCTTCGTCGCCGTCTGCTATTTTGGGGGCAATTTCCCGGCTTACGATGCTGTGCGGCACATTCCACGCTGGGTTAAGTTCCAGATACTGTATTTTGCTTGCCAATTGTGGTGTCTTGTGCTTGATGCTTCCTTCGCATACTTTCATTTCCAGAGTTTCGCCGCTGGTGGAATCCACGGCACGCAACATGAATTCCGGCAGATTTACCCACACATGTTTCTTTTCCATGCTGCCTGTCCGCCATCGGAAGCGCTCCATGTTGGCAGCGAGTGCCCGCCGCTTGCCAGGCGAGAGATTGTGGCGCGAAAATTCTTCCCGGAGGCGTATGTAGTTCTTGTTGTGTTGCTTTGCCGCAGAAATGTCACGCATAAAATTTCCCTTGGATGCGGACAGAATTATCGAGGAGAGGTATTCCTTTCCCGTAGTTTCCGTTGGCGTGTCGTATAGTGTGCGGAAAGTTGTGCACAGAGTGTCGTCGGCATCTGTCAGGTCTATGCGGTTCATCATTTTGTAGGGATTGATAAAGCCGAAGCGGAGTCCCGAAGCCATGCGTAGCAGCCCTTTTGTGGAGTAGTATTCGATTTCGGCTAGACATCGGCTGATGCTGTATGTGCGGGTAAAGTTGAAGTCCCTAAGCCTTTTCAGCGCACGCTCTATTTGCGGTTGGAAAACCACTGTGCGGCTTATGGCGTCGCTGTCGACGGTGGCAAGTGCGGCAGAGAGAGTTTCCAGGCGTTTGTCGGCTCCTTTTGTGTCAATCCAAATGTAAGGGCTTTCATCGGCATAATACCGGTCGGCGAAAATGTCGATGAATGCAGTGTCGTGCGCGGCTATCCGCATGGAGTCGATATACCATTTTACCTGTTGTCGGTTTATCGCGAATTGCGCGGTGCGCAGTGTATCGTAGTATTCGTAGGTGATATCAGCGTATGGATGCTGTATTTCCTGCTTTTTGCAACTCACAAGTACAAGCACGAGGAAAAGCAATAATGTCCTTCCTGCATGTTTCATGTGACTGAAGCTTTGTTTACCGATTATCGGATGAAAGTCTTGCGCACAACCTTTCCGACCTTGAGAATGTAGCAACCGCGCTGAAGTGAAAGCGTGAAGGTTTTGTCGTTGCTGTCAATGCGGTATGACGATATTCTGACTCCTAACACATTGTACACTTCCAGCCTCTGCCCCTCGGCATCCTGCACCCTTACTTCCTGATTGTCGGAATTGTTGTTGACTGTGATTTTGGTTTCTGTTACCGCTTCTTCTATGCCAGCGGTAGCTGTTGCTTCAAAAGCTTGTGCCACCCGAGGAGCGCCTGCAAGCATTGCTGCCAAAAAAGCTGTCATTATAAAGCGGTTCAGTTTCATCGTTTGCCTATATTTGCCACAAAAGTAATTATTGTGTTTTAAACGAACAAATTTTATTGTGTAAAAGTGCAGAAATATTTTTCATGCTTCGAAAGTCCGGCTGTTTATTGACCGATAATGTGTAATTTTGCGCTTGTTTTGAAAGAGAGAAGCTCTGCAAATGTTGGGGTAAAAATAATATGGCGCGTTCGAAACTTTTTTATCATATATTGGCATTGTTCACTGTCATGGTATGGGCAGTGACTTTCGTGTCGTCCAAGATACTTCTTGCCAACGGCCTTGAGCCTTCCGTGATTTTTCTTCTGCGTTTCGTGCTTGCCTATATTTCCCTTTTGCCGTTTGCTGCAAAACGTCTGTGGTGCGCCAGCGTGCGCGATGAGTTGCTAATGCTTTTGCTTGGCGTTACCGGAGGCTCGGCGTATTTCCTGGCCGAAAACACTGCACTGCAATACACATCGGCAGGGAATGTGTGCCTGCTGGTTTCGTCCACTCCGCTTCTTATAGCTTTCCTTTCCATCTGGCTAGGCAAGGGCGAGCGCATTACGCACCGTTTGGTGGTAGGGTCGGTGGTTGCATTTGTGGGCGTTGCGCTTGTGGTTGTCAACGATTGGACTCATGTGCAGCTCAAGTTTGCCGGCGATTTGCTGGCATTGCTGGCGGCATTGCTGTGGGCTGTTTACCAGCACATGGTGAAGCATGCCTATTACCGTTACTCGGCATTGTTCATCACGCGCAAGGTCTTCGGCTATGGCGTGGTTTCCATCTTGCTGTGGCTTGTCTTTGTTACGCCGGAATTCGACTTCGGAATATTGTCCCGCCCCCAGGTGATCGGGAATCTGCTGTTTCTTGGCGTGGTTGCATCGTGCGTCGGCTATCTGGTATGGAATTTGGTTATAGGCAATATTGGCTCGGTAGCTTCTTCTAACTATATATATCTTCAGCCTCTTGTGGCAGCGTCGGTTTCGGCCGTAGTCCTTGGCGAGCCTATCACTTGGGCAATGGTTCTTGGCATGGTGCTGATAATTGCAGGAGTGTATTTGGCTGAACACAGTTCTTTGCACTTGCGGACAAAGGCTGTGGAAAAGGACATCTGATATTTTAACGCAAGCATTATTGCCGGTTGCTCCTCTTTTGTTAACTTTGCACGATTCCGTTTCTTAATAAAAGTATTCGCATTATGGATGTCAAAAGAGTAAAGGTAAGCGACAAAACCTTCAAGTTGCTTTATACGGCCGACGAAATACGTGCCCGGGTTGAGCGTGTGGCAGCAGAGATTTCGCGCGATATGGAAGGCAAGCATCCCCTGTTCGTATGCATGCTCAACGGTGCCTTTATCTTTGCTGCCGATGTGATGCGGCATTTTGCCGCTTCCTGCGAAGTGCGTTTCGTGCGCATGTCGTCGTACCGCGGCACGGCGTTTTCGGGCGATGTTGCGCGGCTCATGGGAATAGATACCGAGGTGAAAGGGCGCAATGTGGTGATTCTTGAGGATATAGTGGAAACGGGAGCGACAATGCGGGCTTTTGTAGGCGATTTGGAAAAGCTCGGCACGCAGTCGGTGAGCATTGCGGCGCTGGTTACGAAACCGCAGAAAATCCAGGGAAAGATAGACGTCAAATATGTAGGCTTTGAAATGGAATCTACAGACTTCATCGTAGGTTACGGGCTCGATTACAACCAGGAGGGCCGCAATTTGGCTGACATATATATATTGGATGAACAACAATAGACTATAAACATATTTTTGAAGTAATGAAGAATATAGTAATTTTCGGTGCTCCGGGTTCCGGCAAAGGCACGCAGAGCGACAAGATTGTGGAAAAGTACGGATTCGCGCATATTTCAACAGGCGACGTGCTGCGCAGTGAAATCAAAAACGGCACGCAGCTGGGCAAAACAGCCGAGAGTTATATCAAGGACGGCAAACTGCTTCCCGATTCGCTGATGACCGACATACTTGCCTCCGTTTTCGACTCGCTGCTGCCCTGCGACGGCGTTATCTTCGACGGATTCCCCCGCACCGTGGCACAGGCGGAGGCCCTTGACCAGATGCTTGCAAAGCGAGGTACCGAAGTGAAAGCCATGATAGAGCTTTCCGTTCCCGACGACGAACTTCTCAAGCGCCTTGTGCTGAGAGGAAAAATATCGGGAAGAAGCGACGACAACGAAGCTACCATCAAGAAGCGCCTTGAAGTGTACCACACCCAGACTTCACCCCTCATCGACTGGTACGAAGCATGCGGCAAGCGTTGCCACGTAGAGGGCGTGGGCAGTGTGGACGATATATTCGCAAGCATTTGCGAGGTTATTGACAAACTTTGACATAAAACCTGTACCGACGTAATGGCTGAAACCAATTTCATCGACTACGCCAAGATATTCTGCCGCTCGGGGAAGGGCGGCGCCGGCTCTGTGCACCTCCACCGCGCAAAGTACCAGCCCAAGGGCGGTCCCGACGGCGGTGACGGAGGCCGTGGCGGGCACATTTACCTACGCGGCAACCGCAACTACTGGACTCTGATTCACCTGCGCTACCAACGGCACGTCTTTGCCGGCAATGGCAGCAACGGCATGAAGGACTGCTCCCACGGCAAAGACGGCGAGGACTGCTACATCGATGTGCCGTGCGGAACGGTGGTGTATGACGCCGATACGGGCGAATACCTTGCCGACGTAACCGCCGACGGGCAGCTTGTGCGCATTCTGAAGGGAGGCCGCGGGGGCTTGGGCAACTGGCAGTTCCGCACCGCTACACGGCAGACTCCGCGCTTCGCGCAACCGGGAGAACCGGCCGAGGAAAAAAACATCGTGCTGGAGCTTAAGTTGCTTGCCGATGTGGGCTTGGTGGGCTTCCCCAACGCGGGAAAGTCAACGCTGATATCCACGGTGTCGGCAGCGCGCCCCAAAATTGCAAACTACCCGTTCACTACTCTCGAACCGAGCCTGGGAATTGTAAACTACCGCGACTACAAGTCGTTCGTGATGGCCGACATCCCGGGGATTATCGAGGGAGCCAGCCAGGGCAAAGGGCTCGGGCTTCGCTTCCTGAGGCACATTGAGCGCAACTCGCTGCTGCTGTTCATGATTCCCGTTGACTGCGACGACATCAACCGGGAATACGAAATCCTGCTCAACGAACTGCGCCAGTTCAATCCGCAGATGCTCGACAAGCACCGCGTGGTGGCCATAACGAAATGCGACACGGTAGATGCCGAGACAATAGAGCTGATAAAGCCTCAGGTCGGCATTGAAGCCCCGGTGGTATATATCTCTTCGGTGACGGGCATGGGCATTGATGAACTGAAAGATACGCTGTGGGAGGAACTCAACAGCGAGAGCAACAAGCTAGAAGCCGTGCAGACCGAACATCTTGTGCACCGCCGTCGCGAGACTACCGCGCTCCCCGGTCTTGAAGAAGCCGAAGATGAGCTCGATCTGGAAACTGACGCTGACGAAGAAACAGGCTTCGAAGACTGATGACAGCTTCCCCCGAATTGCTTGAATACGGAATGTCTGAAAACGTAGTTGCGTTCAGCACAACGCGGCAAGGGGGATACGGCACCGGAAAATACGGAGCGTTCAACATCAATCCCTTTTGCGGCGACAGTCTTGCTGCCATAGCCCGAAACCGCGCGGCCCTTGCCTGCCGCTTGGGCCTGCCCGAAGACAATATAGTTTTTCCACATCAGGTGCACGGTGCCGAGGGCATTTTCGTGGATGAAAAACTTATGCTTTCCGCTTCCAAAGAAAGTGAAGAATGCCTTGAGGGGTACGACTACATCGCCACCACGGTTCCGCGCCTGTGTGTGGGGGTGTCTACTGCCGACTGCGTGCCTGTGCTGCTTTATTGCGAAGCTTCGGGCACTGTGGCTGCCATCCATGCCGGATGGCGCGGCACGCTGCAACGGGTGGCACAGAAGGCTGTAGGCGAACTGGCACGCTCCACGGGTCTGCACCCAGGCAGCACGCGGGCCGTAATCGGACCGTCGATTTCCTGCACCGCCTTCGAAGTTGGCGACGAGGTGTACGAAGCCTTTGCTGCCAACAGTTTCGATATGGAGCAGATTGCCGTGCGCCGCGATAAATGGCATATCGACCTTTGGCGGGCCAATGCCCTGCAGCTGGTGCAGGCAGGGCTGCAGCCCGGAAATATAGAAATATCGGGAATATGCACTTACGCCAACAGCGAACGGTTTTTCTCGGCGCGGCATCTCGGCACGGCATCGGGAAGAATCTTCACGGGCATATATATAAAATGAATGTCATGGGAACTTTGAGAGTTTTCGTTTATACCGCGTTGTCGGCAATGCTCCTGCTGTCGGCAATAGCAGAAACATACGATTTCACCCCAGCCGAAAAACAGCAGATAAACATAGCCACTCCGGGCCTTTTTGCCAAATCGAAGTCGTTTGCAGTGGATTTTTCGGCGATTAAGGACAACGAGTATTCTTTTCCCTTGCCGGTAGGCACGGCTGTAGCCACGGCGCGCGGACTCGAAATCACCACCCGCAAGGGTGATGCCGTGAAGGCGATGTTCGCCGGCACGGTAAGGCTTTCGCGCCAGTTGCCCGGCTACGGCAACGTCATTGTGGTGCGCCACTCCAATGGGCTTGAAACCGTTTACGGAAACAACTCGGGCAACATCGCTAAGGTTGGCGACCGGGTAAAGGCCGGGCAAACAATAGCCATAGCGG
Organism: uncultured Prevotella sp.; assembly: GCA_964507005.1. Taxonomy (GTDB): domain Bacteria; phylum Bacteroidota; class Bacteroidia; order Bacteroidales; family Bacteroidaceae; genus UBA6398. Next base: position 14,102 of record CAZDOH010000037.1, read on the forward strand.
GAGGCGAGGGCGAAACAGCCCGGCTCGTGTTCGAGATAATGGTCAACGGCTGCAATGTGAACCCGCAGACGCTGCTGGCCATAAAGTCGCACAAACTCTATCGCCGGCAGTTCACCTTCACCGACAACGGGCGCTTCGTGAAAGTGGAAAGCAACGGCGGTGAAACTGAGGTTGACGAAGACGAAAACGCCGTGGTAGACCTCAACCGCGAACTCTCGGCCAGCGAGCAGGGCGTAGTTAGTGCCGCCACCCCCGACCTTTTTGCTAAGTCCAGCACCATCACCATCAATTTTGCCGAATACGGTGACGGCGAATGGTGCTACCCGCTCAAGGATGCCAAGGTGATAAGCCCCTACGGAGGCAAGCGTCGTCACAGTGGAGTGGACCTTAAGACGAAGCCCAACGATGCCATAACGGCAGCCTTTGCCGGAAAAGTGAGGTTCGCGAAGCGCTATGGCGGCTACGGCAACGTCATCGTCATACGCCACGCATCGGGCCTCGAAACCCTATATTCGCACAACTCGAAAAACCTTGTCAAGGCAGGCGAATGGGTGAAGGCAGGGCAGGACATTGCGCTCACGGGGCGCACCGGCAGGGCCACCACCGAGCACCTCCATTTCGAAATACGCATCAACGGCCGTGCCTACAACCCGCAACTCATTTACGACCACGCCAACCACCGGCTGAAGCGTGTGAAACTCGTGGCAAACAAGAACGGCAAGATTTCGGTTGAAACGGTAAAGTAGATTGTGCCGATTTTCTTATTTTTGCAAAGATGAAGATATTGACGTCAAAGCAGCTTAAGGAGCTCGATGCCTACACCATTAGGCACGAACCCGTCGACTCGATCGACCTTATGGAACGCGCTGCCACAGCCATGGCCTCGGAAATCGTGGCCCGCTTTGGCACCGCCCACCGCATAGTAGTTTTCGCCGGCCCAGGCAACAACGGAGGCGACGCACTGGCAATAGCCCGCCTGCTGGCCGAACAGGGAGTAGGTGTGGAAGCCTACTTCTTCAACATCACCGGAAAGGTAAGTCCCGACTGCGAAAAAAACGCCCGCAGACTGAGTGCGAAAAAAACGGTGAAGTTCACCGAAATAACCTCGCAGTTTGAGCCACTGAAGCTCACTGACTCCGACATCGTGGTCGACGGGCTTTTCGGCACCGGCCTCAACAAGCCTCTGGGCGGCGGTTTCGCGGCTTTGGTGAACTACATCAATTCGCAGCCCGCACGCGTGGTGGCCGTAGACATACCCTCGGGGCTGATGTGCGAAGACAATTCCTACAATGTGCGCCGCAACATAGTGCGCGCCGATGTCACGCTTACCGTAGAGCTGCCGAAGCTCGCCTTTTTTTTGGCCGACATGGCATGCTACACCGGCGAAGTGGTGACGGTGAACATAAACCTCAGCCGCGAATACCGCGAGAAGGCCGACACGCCGTATTCCACCCTCGAGCTCCCCGATATAAGCGCAGCATTGCGCCCGCGCAATCCATGGGGCCACAAGGGAACCTTCGGCCACGCACTGCTCGTGGCCGGAAGCTACGGGATGGCCGGAGCCGGAGTGCTGGCAGCCAGGGCGTGCCTGCGCAGCGGAGCCGGGAAACTCACGGTGCACGTGCCGCAATGCAACGACACCGTGATGCAGCTGTCAGTGCCCGAAGCAGTGCTCTCGGTAGACAGCGCCACACGCTGCTTCACCCATGCCGAAAGCACCGTGCCCTACGCGGCAGTGGCAATAGGCCCCGGACTTGGCATGTACCACGACACCGCACAGGCATTCATCGAGCAGACGCGAAACTGCGACGTGCCCCTCGTGGTGGATGCCGACGGAATCAATATCCTAGCGCAGCACCGCTCGTGGCTGGCACAATTGCCCCCTGGCACCATACTAACGCCGCACCCCGGCGAATTCTCACGCTTGGCCGAAACGGGTTCCGACTGCTACGCCATGCTCGCAAAAGCACGCGAAATGGCAGCCAAGTACCAGCACTATATAGTGCTGAAAGGCCACCACACATTCATCAACACCCCCGGAGGGCATACGCTCATCAATACCACCGGAAACTCGGGCATGGCCACCGCTGGCAGCGGCGACGTGCTCACCGGCATGCTGCTGGGACTGCTGGCGCAGGGATACGCGCCACGCGAAGCATGCTGCCTGGGAGTGTACCTGCACGGACTGGCGGGCGATTGCGCTGCACGCCGCCAGGGCGAACACAGCGTCACGGCCTCGGACATCGTAAACGGTATACCCGAAGCCTTCAGAGAACTGAAAATGGAAAATTCCTCACAGATAAACCTAAAAGCTAAAGATAAAGCTATATGAAAACCAACAAAGCGCTTTTATCCGGCATTATGCTTGCCGCTGCCCTCACCGGGGCTTCGGCGCAGACCGAAGTGACTGCCTACAATCCAGGCATCACCCCCGAAGGCATAACCTATTGCCTGCCGCGCACGCAGTTGCGGGTGCGCGTCACGGCCACATGCGTGAAATACACCCCCGGCGATTTCCGCCCCTATGCCTCGCGCTTCCTTAGGCTCGACGGCATTGCACGCGAAGCGTCAACCACATGGACCATCGACGGCATCAAAATTTTCACAGAAGGCGTGCCCGATGAAACGAAGATGTTCACCATAAAACTTTCGCCCAAGACGTCAGCACCTCTGGCAGGACTCACGTCTGACGGCATACTGCTGTCAATCAATGCCGACGCACCCGCTGCCGCAGCAGTGCCCGAACTCCCCGCACCAGCAGTGACCGACAACAACCTCAATCCGCGCGACTTCATGTCGCAGGAAATACTCACCGCCAGCAGCGTTGTGAAGCAGGCTGAACTCACCGCCGGCGAGATTTATGACATTCGCGAGTCGCGCACGGCGCTGGCAAAGGGCGAGGCCGACAATATGCCCAAGGACGGCGAGCAGTTGAAACTCATGATTTCAAGTCTCAACACCCAGGAAACGGCCCTGCTGCAGATGTTCAAGGGCACGCAGACCACCGAAACGCGCAGCTTCGACTTTGTCTACCTTCCCACCCAGGACGCCAAGGACGTGCTCTTCCGCTTCTCGCGCAACCTCGGGGTGCTCGATGCCGACAACCTCGCCGGTGCCCCCGTGTATATCAGCATCGCTGACAAGCACTCAGTGCCCGAACCCGTGGTTACCGACAAGAAAAAGAAGGAAGTCATGGACGTGCGCTACAATGTGCCCTCGCAGGTTGATGTAAAGATTTCCGACATTGACAAGGAATACCTTTCAGCAACATTCCCCATGGGGCAGTTTGGAAACGTGGAGCACCTTGGTGCCGAACTTTTCAACAAGAAGATGGATACACAGGTGCTGCTCAATCCCGTTACAGGAGGAATCGACAAACTGCAGTTGCCCGATCCTTCGCGACAATAAACCTCCACGGCTGTTATGGTTAGTTTACTCAAGGCTCTCAGCCGCTGGCTCTCTACCTACACATCGTTTTTCATCATAGGTATTGCCGTTGTTACGTTTTTCGCGCCCCACCTGTTCGACTGGGTGAGGGGCAATACTCAGACCGTAATTTTGGGCGTGATAATGCTCACCATGGGCCTTACGCTCACCACAGACGACTTCCGCATCCTTGCCCGCCGCCCCGGCGACATATTCATAGGCGCAGCGGCGCAGTTCATAATAATGCCCGGCGTGGCCTACTTGCTTGTACATGTATTCCGGCTCGACCCTGCCATCTCAATCGGTATTCTGCTTGTGGGATGTTGCCCCGGCGGCGTGTCGAGCAACATCATGTCGTATCTCTGCCACGGCGATGTGGCCTTCTCGGTGGGCATGACTTGCGCCTCGACGATGCTGGCCCCCATAATGACTCCGTTCCTGATGAAACTCACGGCCGGGCAGATAGTGGCAGTGGATGTAGTGGGCATGTTTACCAACATACTTATTGTTACCATAATACCCGTTGCCGTGGGGTGTGCGCTCAATCGTTTCTTCAGCCACAGCGCCGCATTCCCTGCAATTCAGCAGATTATGCCGGGTGTGAGCGTGCTGTGTCTCGCAATGATTGTGGGCGGAGTGATATCCACGGTGCACGATGAACTGGTGTCGCGCGGATTCGTGCTGTTTATATGGACTTTTGCCGTGGTGTTCTGCCACAACAGCCTTGGCTATCTGCTGGGCTGGTGCGCAGGCATGCTGGCAAGGTTCGGCATCGCAAAGAAACGCACCATCAGCATCGAAGTGGGCATGCAGAATGCCGGACTGGCCACTGTGCTTGCCGGCACATTCTTCGCCCAGCAGCCTCTGGCTGTGCTGCCATGCGCCATAAGCTGCGTGTGGCATTCTATTTCGGGCACCATCCTTGCCGGAATTTACCTGTGGTATGATAAACTGCGCGAAAGGAAAACTTCTGAAAACCGATAATAAACTCTTGAAAATAAAAATAGTATGAAACGACTTGAATCGCTTGATGCCCTGCGCGGCTTCGACATGATATTCATCATGGGCGGAGCTTCGCTGCTTGCTGCCATTGCGGCGTTGTTCCCCGATTCGCACGTGTGGAACATCATCGGACTGAACATGGACCACGTGGAGTGGGAAGGCTTGCGCCACCACGACACTATTTTCCCGCTTTTCCTTTTCATTGCCGGAGTCACATGGCCTTTCTCGCTGCAAAATCAGATTGAGAAGCTACGCACCCCGCGGCAGATTTATCTCAAGGTGGTGAGACGCGGACTGATGCTTGTGCTGCTCGGCCTGTTCTACAACGGTCTGCTCGAGTTCCACTTTTCCACCCTACGCTTCTGCAGCGTGCTTTCGCGCATCGGGCTCGGCTGGATGTTTGCTGCGCTGATTTTCACCAAGGTAAAGCCTCTGCGCTGGCGTGCGGCCATTGTGGCGCTCATACTGCTGGGTTACTGGGCCGTGATGGCCACTAGGCTGGCACCCGATGCCGCCGGAGCCGACATCTTCAGCAAGCAGGGCTCCATAGCGTGCTGGATAGACCGCACCGTGCTCGGCGCCCACTGCTTCCAACCCGGTGTGTACGACCCCGAAGGCCTTCTCTCCACAATTCCCGCAATAGTCACGGCCCTGCTGGGTATGCTCTCGGGCGAATGGATTAAAAACGAAAAGGTGTCGCCTGCACGCCGTGCCCTCTGTCTCTTTGTTGCCGGTGTGGCCATGGCCGTAGTGGGGTGGGCATGGAATTTCGTGTTCCCCATCAACAAGGCGCTGTGGACAAGTTCGTTCGTGTGCGCCGTGGCAGGATATTCACTCGTGATGCTTTCGGTTTTCTACTACATCATCGACGTCAGGGGATGGCGCAAGTGGGCTAAATTCTTCGTGGTGATAGGCCTCAACTCCATTACCATCTACATGGCCCAGCGTTTTGCACTTATCGACGGTGTGCAGCACCAGGTGTTCGACGGCTTCATAAACCTCTTCCCCGAAGCGCTCAGGCGTGTGGCTGAGGAAGTGTCGTGGATAGCCTCGTGCTGGATATTCCTCTATATCCTATACCGCAAGAAGATATTCCTGAAAGTTTAGGCGGCCTGCGATGCCCGTAATTGAGATATCCTCGCTCGGTGAGCCTGCGCTCGAAGTCTACCGCAGTCTCACCGAGCGCCAGTTGCGCTCGTGTTGCGGCCACGAACCGTTGTTTGTGGCCGAGAGCCCCAAGGTAATCCGCGTGGCTCTTGACAGCGGCTGCGAACCCGTTTCCATGTTGTGCGAGCGCCGCCACATCGATGGCGATGCGCGCGACCTGGTGGAGCGGCTGCAGGGCAGTATACCCGTCTATACCGGCCGGCGCGAGTTGCTTTCGCAGCTCACTGGTTACACGCTGACGCGCGGCGTGCTGTGCGCCATGCGGCGCATGGCTCTGCCAGACGTTGAGGAAGTGTGCCGCGGGGCAAGCAGGGTAGTGGTTATCGACAATGTTGTCGACTCCACCAATGTAGGCGCCATCTTCCGTTCGGCAGCTGCCCTGGGCATTGATGCCGTGCTGCTTACACGCAATTCGTGCGACCCGCTTACCCGCCGCTCGGTGCGCGTGTCGATGGGCACCGTCTTCCGCGTGCCGTGGACGTGGACCGACAATCCGCTTGGGCAACTGCCTCCGCTGGGTTTTACCACAGCCGCCATGGCGCTCACTCCCGATTCCCTGCAGCTCTCCAGCCCGATACTGAAGCAGATACCGCGGCTGGCTCTGATTATGGGTACCGAAGGCGAAGGACTGCCGCGCGAAACCATAGCCGGTGCCGACTATGTGGTGAGAATCCCAATGCAGCGCGGTGTCGACTCACTCAACGTAGCCGCTGCAGCTGCTGTAGCCTGCTGGGAACTGCGC
>CAZDOH010000038.1:0-4874 GCA_964507005.1 uncultured Prevotella sp.
GACGGCAAGGATGCTGTTGTTTACTTGAAGCGTTCGTTCACGCTCAACAAGTGGAACACATTTGTGTTGCCCCTCGACCTTACAGCAGCGCAGATTAAGGAAGCATTCGGCGAAGACACCAAGCTTGCAGGTCTCAAAGGCATACGCCCAAGTGACGATATCAACTGCATTGACTTCGAAACCATTTCGCTCGATGACGAAGGAACTGCACTTGAAAAAGGCCAGATGTATCTTATCAAGCCCGTGAACGACGGTGTCAAGACTACAGTAGTTGTTGTTGATGCAGACAAGAAAAAAGTTACTGTTTATAACGACCAAAAAATGTATACCCTCGGCCGCCGTGCACTTGATGGTGATAATCTTGTTGACCCGGTAGCAACTGAAAATGGTGTGAAGTTCACCGGTACTTATGTAGCTCTTGGTACAGATAAAGGGCCTCAAGCTAAATCGTATGTGTTCAGCGGCGGTGATATGTATCATCTTCAGAATGCAAAGAAAATAAAGGGCTTCCGTGGATGGTTTGAGAATATCGATCCCAAAGTTCAGTCTATCAAGTTCAATATTGGTAGCGGCGAGATTACCGGCATCGACGAAGTTACAACCGGCGACAGCAAGGACAAGTCCAACGGTGCTGTGTTCACCATCGACGGCGTCAAGGTTCGCGACAACGCAATTTCGCTCGATGGCCTGCCCGCAGGTATCTATATCTACAACGGCAAGAAACATCTCGTAAAGTAACCTCCAAAAACGATTGAACGATGAAAAGAAAATATATCAAGCCCCAGATAACAGTTTCGCGCCAATTCACTGTCAACCCCGTCATAGCCGCAAGCTGGACGGTAGACGGAGAGAAAAACCCCTCAACCGGCGACGGTGGTGAAATCATCGAGAAAGACCCCGATGGCGAACTCGATGCGCGCAAGAACAACTCCGGCTGGAACTTCGAGTGGTAACACTCGGGTCCCGCTACAGGGGCGGCCTCATGGCCGTTGATACAATCCTCCACACAGCCTTTACAAGGTAGTGTGGAGGATTTTTCCCGTTCCAAAGGGAGCCGTGGAAACCGGCTGGATAAAAATGCCGGGGTTCTCGGGGCCGAAAGGCCTTATAGTCAGAAAGATATTTGAAATTATAATATATAAAAATATTTGATATGAAACGAAGACTACCTTTTCTGTGCGTCTGTGCCGCACTGGCGCTCGCTCCGCGGGCCTCGGCGCAGCTGACGCTCGAAACTCAGGAGCTGGCAAACCCCGACAACGAGCCGGCACCGGTGCACCCCGTGCCCAGCCCGCGGCAACTGCTGTGGAACGAAACCGAGTTCTACGGCTTCTTCCATTTCGGCATGAACACATTCACCGGCCTCGAGTGGGGCAACGGCAACGAAAGCGAAACCACGTTCGCGCCCTCGCAGGTGCCCAACCCCAAGCAGTGGCTCACCGCATGCAAGAAAGCCGGCATGAAGGGCGGCATCGCCGTGGTTAAGCATCACGACGGCTTCTGCCTCTGGCCAACGGCCACCACTACCCACTGCGTCAGCAGCAGCTCCAACTACGGCAAGCAGACCAACATACCCGAAACCTTCGCCGCCGCAGCCAAGGAGCTCGAAATGAAATACGGCTTCTACGTTTCGCCGTGGGACCGCAACAGCTCTTATTACGGCACGCAGGACTATATCGACAAGGTGTTTATCCCCCAGTGCGAAGAGCTCGCAGCCTATGGCGAAGACCAGTTTGAGATGTGGTTCGACGGCGCCAACGGAGGCTCGGGCTACTACGGCGGCAAAAACACCACAGTCAGCGTCGAACGCTACGTCTACTACGACGTGCCCAACCTGCGCTACAAGGTGCACAGCCTCGCCGACAACTGCGTGATGTGGGGCGTGGGCGGCGAAGCCCGCTGGATAGGCAACGAAAGCGGCTATGCCGGCGAAACCAACTGGGCAACCCATCCCTGGAAAGAGAACCAAAGCACCTGCGGCACCGGCGTTGAGGACTACTGGCTATGGAATGCCGGTGAGAGCGACGCCAAAGCCACCAGCGGCGGCTGGTTCTGGCACAGCGGCGAAACCGTAACCTCGGCCGAGACACTCTTCAAGATGTATCTCGAAACCGTGGGCCGCAACTCCACGTTCATCCTCAACTTCCCGCCCAACCAGGCCGGCGTGCTTCCCGACGAGGACGTCGAAGTGCTAACCTCCCTGGGCGAGATGATGGAAACGCGCCTCGGCACCGACCTCGCGCCCAACTCCACCGTTACTGCCGACTATACCCGCACCGCGGGCACATCGCGCACCTACGACGCCTCCAACCTCGTCGACGGCAACAAGGATACCTACTGGGCCACCGACGACGCCCAGACTACGGCTTCGCTCACCTTCGACCTCGGCTCCACAAAGTCGCTCCACTACGTGCTGCTGCAGGAATACATCAAGAAGGGCCAGCGCGTGAAGGGCTTCAACATCCAGTACAGCACCGACGGCTCGTCGTGGACTACTGCCGCTCAGAATATCGCGCAGACTACCATCGGCTACAAGCGCATCATTCCGCTCAACGGCAGCACATCCAGCAGCTATTCCACGGCCGTCAACGCGCGCTACATTAAAGTAAACATCACCTCGAGCAAGGCTTGCCCGCTGCTCCATACCGTATCAATCTACTAAAACAGGAGGAACAGAAAATGAAGAAATCAATATTCAGCCTTGCCATTGCCGCTCTTGCCCTCCAGGCTCCGGCGCAGATAACCTTCGACACTGCCGACTACGGCGAGATTGGCGTCTACGACACTTGGGAGGAATCGCCCTTCCGCACAGGCACCCTCGCCGGCAACGCGCAGGTAATCGACAACTGCTTCAACGCCACCACGTCGGGCATCAGCAACACCACATCCAAGATACTCGGCGTGCAGCGCTCGCGCTTCGGCAGCAACACCTTCGGCGTGAAGGTAGGCTTGCCCACGCCCCTCGCCACCACCGAAACCACGCAGTACGTCCACGTGCTGGTTTACAAGCCCAACACCACGCCCGTAATGCTCGTGGGCCTCGGCAAGCGCGAATCGTTCACCGACGAGCCCACCACCGTAGAGCAGTTCTGGGTAACTTCAAACTATACCCCCGTTGCCAACCAGTGGTGCGACATGGTGTTCCCCATCGCCACCGTCACGGGAGTGAAAATCTACAGCTGGGTAGTGGTGCCCGACCTCGCGTCGCCCCACACGCTCACCGAAGACTATGCTTGCTACATAGACCAGATAGAAGTAAACTCCAGCTCGTCGCAGCGCAAGGGCCCCTTCAGCGGTTCTACCGTAGATCCCGACCCCGATACCGATACCGAAACGGAAGTCTACGCCGTGTCGTTCGACAAGACTCAGACCAACACCCGCGAAACCGACAACGGCAACGGCATACGCTATCTCAAGGGCGTAACGCTCACAGCTTCCGACAATACCGCGCAGAGCTATACCCCCGACACTTCCGACGACCTTTACCATCTTGTGTATAAGGATGCCACCTCGACGGTTACCTTCAACGTCCAGGCCGGCCAGACCTACACTCCGTCGGTAAGCTATCAGGGCAACTGGATGCATGCCTACGCTTATATCGACTACGACAACGACGGCGTGTTCACTCCCGAGATTTCCAACAACAAGATAACCTCGGCAAGCGAAGCTGTGTCGTATTCCGGCTACAATGCCAGCAGCGAAGAAACTGTTTACAACAGTTCGGGAACCTCGTATACCGGCAGCAACCGCAATACGCTCGTGATGCCTTCGTTCACTATTCCGTCCGGCACCAAGCCCGGCATCTACCGCATGCGCTACAAGGTTGACTGGAACTGCATCGATCCGGCCGGCGGCGACGGCAGCAACACCACCAACATGCAGAGCATCATCGACAACGGCGGCGGCATAGTAGACGTGCTTCTCAACGTGCATGCCGACAACGTCACCGTCAATGCCCAGCACCGCAACGGCACCATCGTAACTTCCGACGACGAGGCGCTCGTCAACTATTCCACTCCGTTCAACACCGCCTTCGGCATAGTGATAACCCCCGCCAGCGGATTCGAAAACGACAATATCGTGGTGAAGCACGGCTACAACCTCGAGGGCGAGCAGTATGTCAACAACAACCGCCAGTGGAGCAGCGTAACCTACAGCGCCAGCGAGTTCGGCTCCGACGGCTCGCTTACCATCCCCGCCGACATCGTTGACGGCGACATAAGCATCCAGGGCAACTTCGCGCAGAAGCAGTATGTGCAGCTCAACGAAACCGAAGCCATGCCCACCGACAAGTTCGGCACTGCCGACGTGCTGCTTACGCGCAGCTTTGTTAGCGGATACTACAACACCGTGTGCCTGCCCTTTTCGCTCACCGAAGCCCAGTACAAGGCAGCCTTCGGCTCCGACACCAAGGTTTACAAGTACGTCAGCACCCGCAACGACGGCTACCTGCGTTTCCGCACTTCTAGAACCATCGAGGCCAACGTGCCCTTTCTGATGACTACGTCCACGACGAATACGACGTTTACGTTCGAAGACGTGACGCTTGTCGACGGCACGCCCACCGTATCGGGCCCCGCTTACGACTTCGTGGGCAACTACGACGGAAAGATAACGCTTTCCACCGATTCGTATTTCCTTAAGAACAATACCCTTTACCTCTCCAATGGCAAGAGTAAAATGAGTGGCTACCGCGCCTATTTCTCTCTGCACTCGGGAAGCATCGGCTATCCCGTGCAGCTGGAAGTCGACGGCACCGTAACCGGCATTGAAAGCGTGGTATTCGACGGCGACGACGAAGCCGACACCTACACCACCGACGGCGTGAAGATGCCCGGCAGCGCCAAACGGCAGAAAGGCGTATACATCTCCGG
>CAZDOH010000038.1:4974-20318 GCA_964507005.1 uncultured Prevotella sp.
ACCACCGACCCTCCCGTCGATCCCGATCCCGACGGCTCGAATGCCGATTCCCGCAAATGGGGGGGAGGCTATCCCTCTTCGTGGGACAACTAGAAGTCGGGGCCGCACCGTTCGGCTTCCGTTCAATATACTGCAAGTTCTCCGTGCATCCGGCACGGGGAACTTGTGTTTTCGGGGCGTTTTTGCACGGTGCGGGTTTCGGAATCGTCGCCGCTCGGGGGCGTTTGTGCATCTTTGCCCGAAATGTTGCGCACTATTAGATTAAAAACTCGCGGCAACCCCCTGCGTGTTGAAATAATTGAGTAAATTTGTGCGCAATAAAAAACATACTTTTTATGGCTTCATTTATTGCAGACAAAATTGTAATGGACGGTCTCACTTTCGACGACGTCCTCCTTATTCCGGCTTATTCCAACGTGCTTCCGCGCGAGGTGAAACTCTCAACGCGCTTTACCCGCAACATCAACCTCAACATCCCCTTCGTAACGGCGGCCATGGACACTGTCACCGAGTCGAAGATGGCAATCGCCATTGCGCGCGAGGGCGGTATCGGCGTTATACACAAGAATATGTCGATTGAGGACCAGGCACGCGAAGTGGCTATCGTGAAGCGCGCCGAAAACGGCATGATTTACGACCCCGTCACCATTCTCAGCGGCTCCACCGTGCGCACGGCGCTGAGCCTCATGCATGAATACCATATCGGCGGCATTCCCGTGGTTGACGAAGAGAAGCACCTCGTGGGCATCGTAACCAACCGCGACCTGCGCTTCGAGCACGACCTCAACCGCAAGGTGGACGAAGTGATGACAAGCCGCAACCTCGTTACCACCACGCAGAAAACCGACCTCGAAAAGGCTGCCGAGATACTGCAGCAAAACAAGATAGAGAAACTCCCCGTCGTTGATCACGACAACCATATCGTGGGCCTTATCACCTACAAGGACATCACCAAGGCTAAGGACAAGCCCATGGCCTGCAAGGACGAGAAGGGCCGTCTGCGCGTTGCAGCCGGTGTGGGTGTTACCGTCGACACGCTCGACCGCATAGAAGCCCTCGTGCGCGCCGGAGCCGACGCCATAGTAATCGACACCGCCCACGGCCATTCGCAGGGCGTTATCGACAAACTGCGCGAGGCTAAGGCTTCGTTCCCGCAGCAGGATATCATCGTGGGCAACGTGGCAACGGGCGAGGCAGCCAAGGCTCTGGCCGACGCCGGTGCCGACGGCATCAAGGTGGGCATCGGTCCGGGCTCCATCTGCACTACGCGCGTCATAGCCGGTGTGGGTGTGCCGCAGCTTTCGGCCGTGTACGACGTGTCGTGCGCGCTGGCAGGAACGGGCGTGCCCATGATTGCCGACGGCGGTCTGCGCTACTCGGGCGACATCGTAAAGGCACTCGCTGCCGGCGGAAACTCCGTGATGATCGGTTCGCTCGTGGCAGGCACCGAAGAGTCGCCGGGCGAGACTATAATCTTCAACGGCCGTAAGTTCAAGTCGTACCGCGGCATGGGTTCGCTCGAGGCTATGGAGAACGGTTCGAAAGACAGGTATTTCCAGAGCGGCGTTACCGACACCAAGAAGCTCGTGCCCGAAGGCATCAGCGGCCGCGTGCCCTACAAGGGAACGGTGCAGGAAGTTATCTACCAGCTCATGGGCGGCTTGCGCTCGGGCATGGGATACTGCGGCGCCCACACCATCGACGAGCTGCACAATGCCAAGTTCACCCGCATCACCAATGCCGGCGTGCTCGAAAGCCATCCCCACGACATCACCATCACCAGCGAAGCGCCCAACTACAGCCCCGCGGCAAAGTAAGGCGCAGCGGCTCAGAAACAACGTCCCAAATGAAACGCACCATAGGTTTACTGCTCATTGTGCTGGCAGGCATGGCGGGCAAGGCGCAGACTTCCGACCCCGTAATAATTTCCATCAACGGCGAAAACATTACCCGCTCGGAGTTTGAGCGCGCCTACAACCGCAACAAGGCTTCGGGCACAAGCGTGGAAGAGTATGTCGATCTCTACGTAAACTACCGCCTCAAGATAGCCGAAGCGCTGCGCCAGCACCTCGACACGGCTGCCGACTTCCGCAAGGAATTTGCCGGCTACCGCAGCGATCTGCTCTCGAAGTACGTGCGCGACGACCAGTTCGAAGACTCCGTGGTGCGCTCCGTCTACGACCGCATCAAGGTGCAGCTCAAGGATTCCGACGTGCTCAGCGTTTCGCACATCTTCATGGCAGTGCCGCAGAAAGCTTCCGACGCACAGCAGGCTATCGCCAAACTGCGCATCGACTCCATCTACAAGGTGCTGAACGACGGCGGCGATTTCGCCGAACTGGCCAAGAAGTGCTCGCAAGACTACGTGTCGGCGCGGCGCGGCGGCGAGCTTCCCGATATAGGCCCAGGCAATACGCTCAAGGAATTCGAGGAGCAGTGCTATGCGCTCAAGGCAGGGCAGATGTCAAAACCCTTCAAGTCGACTGCCGGATACCATATCGTGCTGATGAGGGAGCGCCACAAGCTCGAGCCCTACGAACAGAAAAAGGCAGATATCGTTGAGGCACTCAACAAACAGGGACTGCAGCAGATGGTGTTCAACCACGCGCTCAACAAAATGGTGAAGGCTTCCGACGGCTTGACACGCGAGCAGGTGCTCGACAAAATCGAAAGCGACCATGCCGGCGACGATGCCGAAACGGTGAACACTTCGCGCGACTACCGCGAAGGGCTGCTTGCCTACAACATCACCAAGAAGGAAGCGTGGGACAAGGCCGAAGCCGACACGAAAGGGCTTGAGGCTTTCTTCGCCAAGAACCGCAAAAACTACCGCTGGGACACCCCGCGCTACAAGGGCTTCGTGTTCCACACCACCGAAGAGAGTCTGCTGAAGCCCGTGAAGGCCGTGCTCAAGAAATATGCCGGCGGCGACTGGAACGGCGAAATACAGAAACAGTTCAACAGCGACGGCAAAACCAGCGTTACCGTGAGCCACGGGCTATGGAAGGAAGGCGAAAACCGCTTCGTGGACAAATACGTATTCAAGAAAGACGTGAAGATTCCCGAAAGCAAAAAGTTCGCGCATACCGGAACCGAAGGAAAACTCCTGAAGAAAGGGCCCGAAGTGCTCAGCGACGTGAAGGCGCAGGTTACCAACGACTATCAGGAATACGTTGAAAAGGAATGGCTGAAGCAGCTGCGCGCAAAAAGCCAGGTTAAGGTAAATGAAGATGTGGTGAAAACGGTGAACAACCATTGATACCGCCATCGCAACTACAAAGCAATTATGAACAGAATCGGAAAAATACTGCTCGGCGCCGCACTGGTGCTGCCCGCAGCTGCCTTTGCGCAGAGCAACAACGTTATCGATGAGGTGATCTGGATTGTGGGCGACGAGCCTATATTCAAGTCGGAAGTGGAGGAGCAGCGCCTTGTGTCGGAAGTGAACGGCGAAAGCGTGGAAGGAAACCCGCGCTGCGTGATTCCCGAGCAGATGGCCATACAGAAACTCTTCATGCATCAGGCGCTCGTCGACAGCATCGAAGTGAAAGACGGCGACGTGCTGCAGGAACTCGAATACCGTCTGAACTACATGATACAGATGGCAGGCTCGAAGGAAAAGCTCGAGGAATACATGCGCAAGCCAATGACGCAGATTCGCCAGCAGACCATGGACCAGCTCAAGAAGATGATGGTGGTGGAAGAGGTGAAGCGCAAGATTGCCGCCGACGTGAAGGTGACGCCCGCCGAGGTGAGAAACTATTTCAAGAACGTGCCGCAGGACAGCCTTCCGCTAATCCCCACGCGCTATGAGGTGCAGATAATCACCAACACCCCCGCAGTGAGCCGCGAGGAAGTGGAGCATATCGAAGCCGAACTGCGTGACTATACCAAGCGCATCACTTCGGGCGAAAGCGATTTCGCAACCCTTGCCATGATGTACAGCGACGACGAGGGAACACGGCGCAACGGCGGCGAGTTGCCCTATATGGGAAAAGGCGAACTGGTGCCCGAATTCGCAAACGTGGCATTCGCGCTTACCGACCCGAAGAAAATCTCGCGAATAGTGAAGACCGAATTCGGATACCACATCATACAGTTCATCGACCGCCGCGGCGACAAGATACGCGTGCGCCACATACTGAAGAAACCTACCGTCAGCGCCGAGGCAATACAAAACTGCCTGACGCGGCTCGACTCGATATCTGCCGACATAAAGAGCGGTAAAATAAGTTTCGACGACGCCGTGATATATTCCGACGACAAAGACACCCGCAACAACCGCGGAATAATGGGCAAGAGCGTTTCGCCCAACAACCCCCGCGCCGGAATGACGCAGTGGTTCGAACTGCGCGACCTGCCGCAGGATGTGGCAAAAGTGGTGAGCACCATGCAGCCGGGCGAGATTTCGAAACCTTTCTCGCTTACCAACAGCAAGGGCCAGCAGGTGTGCGCAATAGTGAAACTGGCAAACCGCAACGAGGAACACTATGCCTCGATGACCGAAGATTTCCAGACACTGCAGAACATACTTGTGAACAAGGAGCAGAACAAAGTGGTGGACGAGTGGATTAAGGAAAAGCAGAAAACCACCTACATAAGCATCAAACCCGAATGGCGCGACTGCGACTTCCGCTATCCCGGGTGGGTAAAGAAATGAAAGCAGCAAATCGCCATATACGCTTATCCTCTACAAGGCACAGATCGCATTTCCGCAGTTTGTGCCTCGTTTCTCTGTTTGCCGCAATGCTCGCACTGCAGGCCGTGCAGGCTCTGACGCCGGTAAAGAAAACTGCCAGCCGCCCCAAAGGCGAAAGGATAGTGCTCGTGCATGCCGACCGCCTGCACTACGACTTGATGAAAAACCCCGGAGCAAACATCCTCAACGGCAATGTGCATTTCACCCACGGCAACATGCAGCTCTTCTGCGACAGCGCCTACTACTACAAAAACTCCAATTCGTTCGAGGCTTTCAGCAACGTGAAGATGGTGCAGGGCGACACGCTGTCGCTAACCGGCGAATACGTGAAATACGACGGCGATGCGCAGATAGCCCAGGCCCGCCGTAACGTGCATCTCAAACACCGCGCCACGCTTCTTGTCACCGACAGCCTGAACTACGACAAGCTTTACAACCTCGGATATTTCTTCGACGGCGGGCGGCTCAAAGACGGCGGCAACACCCTGGTTTCCGACTGGGGCGAATATTCCCCGCAGACGCGCGAAGCCGTGTTCAACTATCACGTGAAGCTGACCAACGACCGCTTTACGCTTACATCCGACACGCTTCACTACAACACCCAGACGAAGCTCACGCATATCGTTGGGCCGTCGAACATCGAAAGCAACGGCAACCGCATCTACACCGAGCGCGGATACTACGACACTGCCAAGGATTATGCCGAACTCTTCGACCGCTCTGTGGTGCAGAACGGCAAAAGCACCATGACCGGCGACAGCATGTTCTACGACAAGAAAAACGGGCGCATGCATGCCTACGGCAATATAATATACAACGACAAGGGTAACAAGAACCTGCTTACCGGCGACTATTGCGAATACGACGATACCACCGGCTATGCAATGGCAACGCAGAACGCCGTGGTGCGCGACTATTCATCGCCCGACACGCTGTACATGCATGCCGACACATTCAAGATATTTACCTACAACATCCGCACCGACAGCGTATTCCGCATTGTGCACGGCTACCACAAGGCACGCGCTTTCCGCACCGATGTGCAGAGCGTGTGCGACTCGCTGAAATACGATTCCAAAGACAGGAAAATGACCATGTACGGCAATCCTATCGTGTGGAACAGCAACCAGCAGCTGCTCGGCGAGGAAATACAGGTGTTCATGTGCGACACTACAATCGACAGCGTGCACGTGAAGCGCCAGGCACTGCTGGCCCAGCAGCTCGACAGCGTAAGCTACAACCAGGTGGCCGGGCGCGAGATGATGGCATACTTCAAGGACGGGCAACTTTCGTGGAGCAAAGTTGTGGGCAATGTCGACGTGGCCTATTTCCCCTACGACAGCGACAGCATAATGATAGGCCTCAACCGCATGCAGACTTCCGAACTGCACATGTATATGAAAGACCGCAAAATGAGCCGCATCTGGAGCGCGCCGGCCAACGGCACCATGTATCCGCTGCAGCTGGCTCCGCAGGACCAGTTCTATCTTGGCAATTTCGCGTGGTTCGACTATATACGGCCCAAGGACAAAGACGATATCTTCGTGTGGAAAGAAAAAGCCGAAGGAACGCAATTGCGCGAAACCGTGCGGCGGCAGGCCCCGCTGCAGACGCTTTCGGAAATAGCGCGCCGCAAACTCGAAAAAACGCAGAAAGATGCGCAGCAGTGACTGCCTTCGCGATGACTGCCTATTTGTGACCAATCAAAGCCAATGCCCGATATAATACATCTACTTCCCGATTCGGTGGCAAACCAGATTGCTGCCGGTGAAGTCATTCAGCGCCCCGCTTCGGTGATAAAGGAACTCGTGGAGAATGCTCTCGATGCCCATGCCACAAAAATAGACGTGCTTGTGACCGATGCCGGAAAAGCGTGTGTGCAGGTCGTTGACAACGGATGCGGAATGAGCGAAACCGATGCGCGCCTGGCTTTCGAAAGGCATGCAACCTCGAAAATAAGCAAGGCTGCCGATTTGTTCAGCCTACACACCATGGGATTCCGGGGCGAAGCGCTGCCGTCGATAGCCGCCGTGGCGCAAGTGGAACTGCGCACCCGCACTGCCGACAGCAAACTCGGAGTGGCCATTTCCATCGAAGGCTCGAAACTTACCGACCAGCAGCCCGTGGCTTGCGACGTAGGGTCGAACTTTATGGTGAAAAACCTGTTCTTCAACATCCCGGCGCGGAGAAGGTTCTTGAAATCCAACCAGACGGAATTCAACAATATAGTCACTGAGTTCGAAAAAATAGTGCTTGCGCATCCCGAAGTGCGGTTCACGCTCCACAACAACGGCAGCATGGTTTACGACCTTCCCGCGGGCTCTTCGCTGCAACGCATAGCCGATGTGTTCGGCAAACGCATGAACCAGCAGTTGCTCCATATAGAAGTTGATACGTCGATAGTAAGGATAAAAGGTTTTGTGGGCACTCCCGAAAGCGCACGCAAAAAAGGCGCGAAGCAGTTTTTCTTTGTCAACGGGCGCTACATGCGCCATCCCTATTTCGGCAAGGCAGTGAACGTGTCGTACGAAAGGCTCATTCCGCCCGACGAGCAGGTGGCGTATTTCGTGTATTTCGATGTCGATCCGTCGCGCATCGATGTCAACATACACCCTACGAAAGCCGAGATAAAGTTTGAAGACGAGCAGGCTGTGTTCCAGATTCTCATGGCCGCGGTAAAGGAAGCCGTCGGGAAATTCAGCGCAGTGCCGCAAATAGATTTCGAGTCGGGTAGCGCCGCGGTTGACATCCCCGTATACGACCCCCGCGTAAAGCCTTCCGCTCCGCCGAAGGTGGAATACAACGGCGGATACAATCCGTTCAACACTCCGCAGAAAACGGCGGCGCCGGCTCCGCGCAACTGGCAGAAACTGTTTGAAAGTTCTTCTCACCATGCCCCGCAGCCCGTGCAGCAGGAGTCCGAAGTCCCATTGCCGTTTGACGAAGGCAAAACCGATAACTTTGCCGAGCGCTCACAGGAGTATTGCCAATACAAGCAACGCTATATAGTGACTGCCGTGCAGTCGGGACTTATGCTTATCGATCAGCATCGCGCGCACACGCGTATATTATATGACCGTTTCCTCAAGTCGCTTTCCGAACGCAAGGCAACAAGCGAGCGGGTGATGTTCCCTGAGCTTGTACAGCTTACGGCAGCCGAATGCAATGCTCTTGCAGCCGCAGCCGATGAAATTGTGGCAGCCGGTTTCGATATATCCGACCTCGGCGACGGTTCCTTTGCAATTAACGGCTTGCCGGCAGGAACCGAAAACCTTAATGCCTCGCAACTGCTGCGCGATGTGCTGGCCGAAACGTCGGGCCCGAACGGCATCAAGTCGGAAATCGACAGCCATATCGCGCTTGTGCTGGCAAAAAATGCAGCCATAGCCTATGGGGCACCGCTTACCGTAAAGGAGATGAACAATATGGTGGCCGAACTTTTTGCCTCGTCAATGCCGAAATACACTCCCGACGGCAAGACTATTATATCAGTAATAACGCAAAGCGATATTGAAAAGCGGTTTTCCTGACTGCAACTTGCTTCTTGAAACAAACTGACATACTTGAAACGTGGTTTGTTTTGCTAAGAACACATTGCAAAACCGTGTATTTGCTCGCAAAAAAGCCGTTCTCATAAAAAAATCAGGTTTGTTGATATTTTTTTACATGAAAGCTAGCGACATAAAAAAACATTTATTACTTTTGCATTGTGAATTGAAGGACTAATAGTGTCTTTTTACAAGATAACGGATATTGAATGATTAATTGATACACTTAAAATTCGTAATTATGAAAAAGTTAATGTTTGCACTTGCACTCGTAGGTCTTTCTACAAGTGTTATGGCGCAGGAAAACGAGATTCCTACCCAGAAGTACAGTGTTGCTACTAACTCATTCTGGGCAAACTGGTTTGTTCAGGTTGGCGGTCAGTTCAACGCAGCTTACACCAACGAGGAAAAACTGGGCAACAAGAATCCGTTCAGTTCAGATCGCGGCACTTTCGGTTTCGAAGTAGCTGTCGGCAAGTGGTTCACCCCGGTTATCGGTCTCCGTACCAAGTTCCAGGGTCTTTGGTCAAAGGCTGTTGTCAACACTGACAACCACCACGCTTACAAGTATTGGGGAATTCAGGAAGACGTTATGTTCAACCTCTCCAATATGTTCTGTGGCTACAATGAGAAGCGCGTTTGGAACATCGCTCCTTATGTAGGTATCGGCTATATGCAGCGTATCGAAGCTACCGATGGTGCTTCCGACAGAAGCTCTTATCGTGAGCCTTCCTACAATGTAGGTATCTACAACTCATTCCGCATCAACCGCCGTTTGGCTGCTTACCTCGATGTATGGGCACTTGCAGTTGAAGGTTCTTTCGACGCATTCAATGCTCAGCCCGACGGTTCCAACGACTGGCGTGCAGCTGAAAAGACTTACAGCCGCTATTGGGACAAGATGGTAGGCGTTTCTGTAGGTTTGAATGTAAACCTCGGCAAGACTATCGGCTGGAACAAGGTTCCCGATGTTGACGCTCTCATGGCAATGAACAAGGAACAGCTCGACGCTCTCAACGCTTCCCTCAAGGAGCAGCAGGACGAAAACGCACGTCTGCGTAACCTCCTCGCTAACCAGAAGCCCAAGACCGAAACCAAGACTGTTAAGGAATTTGCTACAACTCCGGTATCTGTATTCTTCAACATCAACAAGTCGACCATCGCTTCGCGCAAGGATCTTGTTAACGTTAAGGAACTCGCACAGTATGCTAAGGACAACAACAAGAAGATCGTTGTTACAGGTTATGCTGACAGCAAGACCGGTACTCCCGCAATCAACGAGAAACTCTCGAAGGCTCGTGCTAACCGCGTTGCTGACGAAATCGTTAAGATGGGTGTAAGCCGCGACAACGTTATCGTTGAATACAAGGGTGGTGTGAACGACGTAAGTCCGTTCTCTTACAACCGCCGTGCAGTTGTTAAGCTCCAGTAATAGGAATCTAACGACAAACATCATAGGAAATGCCGCGCCCAAAGCGCGGCATTTCTGCTTTAAATTCAAATTGGTTTCGCCGGACGGCCTTGATTTGATTTTCTTGCTATCTTTGCCGTATGATGTGTAAGATGAATTGCTTGAAGTCGTTGCTGCTGGCGGTGTCGGGTGCACTGCTTGCTTCGTGTGTGTCGCAAGGGGGCGCACAAAACAACAAATACGTTTTGTCGCCGGTGACCGATACCCTTACGGTATTGCTTCCCAATTCCGAAGACGAGTTTTGCCAAATCAAGATATATGGCAATGGCGCTAATTTCATGGCTTCCGACTATGTGATTGGCGGATGCGTGAAATTCTGCGTTACCAGCATTCCCGCCGGGCGTCACCGCATCTTGATTCATGCCGGTGACGTTGTGGCCGACGAGAGTTTCAACAAGCGATAACAGCCGTTTTTGAAATATTCTGTGCTCATTTTCTGCCTTTTTTGAAACTTGGCAAAAGGCGGAAGAATTTATTTTGTGCTTCCTTTGAATTTCTTTGCAGTTTCATGCGGTCGGTGTGAAATGTAATGCGTACTTTTGCTCGTCAAAAACAAAACAATTTAACACATTACAAATTATGAAAAAAAGTTTCGTAGGTCTTCTGACTATGATTTGCCTTGTTGTTTGCGGCATGGCTTTCAGTTCGTGTTCAAGTGACGACAATGACTCGAGCAGTGTTCCTCATTTCAGTGCTGGCGTTACGTTCGGCGAAAATACCAGCTATGCGGCATTCGGAGACGAAGGGTTTGCTTTCATTGCGAGCGTAAAGAATAAAATCAACAATATCAGCAGCAAGTCCACTTCGTATGTTTCTCAGAAAGAGGCTCAAAATGTATATAACGAGCTTGTTAGCGAAATGACCGAATACTTCGATTCGCTCAACGCTATCGAAAAGGGCAAGTATACCGTTGACATTAACATCGACTACGTAGTTTATCTGAAAGATGCTACCAAATCGGGTTATGTCAAGAGCCAGACGTTCAGTTTTACTTATAACGGCATTGAATAAGTTTGAGCGATGAAAAAGTTGTTTTTTAGCTGTCTGACAATGCTTTCTCTCGTTGTATGCAGCATGGGTTTTAGCGCATGTTCCAGCGACGAAGAAGTGGAAACCGACAAAGACCAGATTATAGGCTATACCTATGGTGCCTATTATACTTTGGACGATTACAAAATGTATTATTCAACTGATGACAGTGATGAATATCCTGCCGATGTGTTCTGCGAAGCAATCGATGATAAAATACGCTATTTTATTTCCCAGTCGAATGATTCCGTATTGCTTGACAAGCGCACTGCCCAGGAGAAATATGAGGTTCTTCTTAACGAGACCAAGGCATATTTCGATTCGCTGCAGACCATTGACCCCAAGAAATACAATGCTGAAATCGAAATCCACTTCTTGGTATATACTTCAAAACATATGAAGTATTACACTGATTTCGACCTCAAGCAGCAATTCGATTTCACTTACAACGGAGCAGCTTATCACCAACAGAAAGAAAAGTAATTGCTGGCTAAATACCACTAGAATCAAAAAGTCCGCATCTCGGCAAGAGAGGCGGACTTTTTGGTTGTATTGCGCGCGGGGTTAGAACCGGAAGTCCAGCTGCACGTCGGCCATAGAGTAGTTGTGCTTGCTTAGCGAGCGGTCGTTGACGAAGGCATATTCGGC
Organism: uncultured Prevotella sp.; assembly: GCA_964507005.1. GTDB lineage: Bacteria > Bacteroidota > Bacteroidia > Bacteroidales > Bacteroidaceae > UBA6398. The sequence continues at coordinate 16,370 of CAZDOH010000038.1, forward strand.
GTTGAGCTGTATGTTTTTCGAGAAGTTGTAGTTGAGTCCGGCTTCGTACAGTGTCTTGGCTTTGTCCCAGCCTGCAGTGGGGCGGTAAAGGTCGTAGCGTGCCTTTGCGTGCAGTTTGTCCTTCACCACAGGCGCTATGACCAGGGCGTAGTAGCCGTCGGCCTTGTTGCCGTTGGCCAGGTTCACGGTAATGTCTTTGGCGTCGCTTTCGCTTTGGTAAGTCTTGGTAAAACCGTAGCCGGTGGAGTGGATGTATTCGGTGCGCAATGTCCAGCCGTCAGCCTTGTATTCGGCCGAGAGCGCGTACCTTCTCTGCTGCAGGCGGCGCACTTTTGTCTGGGTGTTTTCCGGGTCGTTGGCATCGATGCTGCCTTTGCGTGCATACGAGCCTGTCCAGCCGAACGCACCTATTCTCAAGCCTTTCACGGGCATTACCCAGATTCCGCCTATCACGTCTTTCTGCTGGTCAACGTCCTTAACGTTTATGCCTTGCCCGTTGTACACTCCCACTTGGTAGTGCAGCAGGTTTCTTCCCGATGCGTTTTTCAGAAAATCGCCTTGCAGTTGCACGCCTATGTCGCGCCCGTTGCTGGCATGCGAACCGCTGCGGTCGCTGAAGCCCGCGAGTTTCGTTACGTTCTGCGAATAGCTCATGAATCCCTGGTCGATGGGGTTCATGGGGTTTTCGAAAGTGAATGCCCGCTTAAACTGTCCGGCCTTGATGCGCAGGTAATCGTATTTTTGCCATTCGGCGAAGAGGTCCACCATTCTCGGGCTGTTGCCGAGCGTGCTGGTGTTGCCGTTGAACTGCAGCTGGGCTTTCCAGTAGAAGTCGTTGGCAATGCGCCCATCGAGTGCGAGACGCAGCATACGGATGTTGAACGAGTTGGACTCGCTGCCTTTTTGGAAACTGGCCTGATATTGCGTGAGGGCATAGCCGCTCAGCTTCATGTTCCCGAGCCAAGAGGGAAGTTGCACCTGTGCTCCCGAGGCCATGAAAGATCCTGCGAGCAGAGTGCCGATTATTATTTTTTTCATTTCGGTAAAATTTAGATTCTTGCGGTATGCGTCAGCTATTGTGCCGGGCGCTGACGCAACTTTGCAAACTTACGCAAAAAATGCGAACCGCAAAAACCGGACGGCAGAATTTGCATGCATAGCTTTTTGCTTGCCGGAGTTGCCAAAAAAGTGGTGATACCCCAAATGCGCTTTTAATTGCGAAAAATCCGCAGTGTTGAATGTGTGAAAAAGAAATCGTGGGGGGGGGGTAAATCACTGAAAAATAGAATAGTAATGTTGCAAAACGGAACTTTAAGGCTTGGCGGCAAAGAAAAACTTCTAAAAAAGTTTCGCGAAAGGGCAAATTTTTTGACAAAAAGTTTGGTGACTAGTTCTATTATTCTTAACTTTGTGACAGAAAAGGAATCCAAAAACAACAGTTTTGCATTCGGAGGCCGGTTTCGGCGGAAATGCAGTTGTGGATGGCGACTGAAAATTAGAAGTCACAAGTTCTCTTTCGGGAGGACGACAGAGATAAATTTTTTTGTTTTATTTAGTACTTAGTGGACTGGTGCCTTGTTAGTCTGAGAAGATAAATAAGTTTTCCAGCCCATTTTTTTGTGCCTTCGCCAATCGTGGGCGGCAACTCAGAATCCATCGTTTTTCCGGCATACCGGCAGCAAAGTTTGTCTCGAAGCCATAGCAAAAAATTGTATGCGTACATCAGAAAAATTCTCTGCGCACAGCGCAAAAATTTTGTGCGCATAAAAGAAAAATTATATACGCATAGAAGAATTGCGTTATGCGCATATTGGCGGAACGAGGTGCTTTGTTAGGCTCAGTAGAAAAAAGGTGGGGATAACCCTTGCCTCTTTTTCAGTTTTTATTCATAACTTTACAGCGCAGTGTCAATTTACGGCAAAGGTACAATCACAAATACTAACCATTCTCATTCAATGAAAATGAAAAGACTAACAATCGCACTCTCACTCATACTGCTCTATGCGGCCTGTAGCTATGCTCAGCGCAGTGTCAAACTGGACGGCAAGGCCGTAAACGTGGAAAAATGGATAAAGGAGAATTTCGGACACAACAAGGTTCCGCCTTTCTCGTTCAATTACAATTCCGCACCGTCGGCATCGTTCATAAAGAACTGGAAACACACCTTGACGCAACAAACGGCGAGCGAGGACGGCGAACTGAAATATCAAGCCGTTTATATACACCCCAAAACCGGATTCCGTGTGGAATGTGACATTACCGGATATCCCGACTACCAAGCCGTCGACTGGGTTCTGCGGTTCGTCAACAACTCCCAGGAGAACTCGTCACAGATTTCCAATGTTCGCACGGTAGACGCGGACTTCACAAGTTCGCGACAGGGAACGTTCCGTCTCCACTACTCCAACGGCACAGACAACTCACGTAGAGACTTCGCGCCGCACATGAAAGACTTCCAGTCGGACGACAGCCTCTATATGCGACCCGAAGGAGGACGTTCTTCTGCCGGAGCCTTTCCGTTCTTCAATATAGAATCGCCTGCTGAAGAGGGTGTGCTGACAGCCATAGGATGGTCCGGCACGTGGTTCGCCAACCTCAAGAACATACGCCCCAACACCTTCTGTCTCCAAGCTGGAATAGAACGGCTCAACGCTTTTCTGACACCCAACGAAAGCATACGCACTGCCAGTGTCTGCCTACTCTTCTGGCAGGGAAAAGACTGCATGGTAGGGCACAACAAGTTCCGCCGCTTCCTGCTGGCTCACCATTCGCGCAAGGTGGACGGACAGCCTGTCTACTACCCCATCTCGTCAGGTTTCAATTGGGGCGACCCAGAGCCGTGCAACGAGTATTCGTGCCTCACCACAGAGTATGCCATCGCACTGATGCAACGTACAAAGCTGTTCGGCATACAGCCGGAAGTGTTCTGGCTCGACGCAGGTTGGTACACGCATGCGGCGGATTATTTCGAGGGCAAAAACTGGAGCAACACCGTAGGAAACTGGGTTATAGACTCCACTCGATTTGAGCACGGATTCCGTCCCGTCTCTGACTATGCGCACAAGATGGACGCCAAGTTCATGGTATGGTTTGAGCCGGAGCGCGTCTTCCGTGGCACGCTGTGGGAACGTCTTCACCCGGAATGGATGATAAAAGAGGGAGATGGAGAGTCTTCTCTCTTCAACCTTGCAAACCCCGAAGCTGTCGACTGGCTTTGCAAGTACATCGGCGACTTCCTTGAAGAAAACGGCATAGACTACTATAGGCAGGATTTCAACATCAATCCGGAAGGTTTCTGGAAAGAAAATGACCAGCCTGGACGCGAAGGTATCACTGAGATAAAATACATCACCGGGCTCTACACCTACTGGGACTATCTGCTGAAGCGTTTCCCCACCTTGCTCATAGACAACTGCGCCAGCGGAGGTCGCCGACTGGACTACGAAACCGCATTGCGCAGCGCACCGCTGTGGCGTACGGACTACCAATACGGCGAATGCATAGGATACCAGTGTCACACCTACGGCCTTGAGTTCTACCTTCCACAGCACGGAACAGGAGCGTACTCCGTCAATCCGTTCGACTTCCGCTCTTCACTGGGCAGCGCCGTGGTATTCAACTGGAAAATCACGCAGCAAGGACAGTCTTATACGGACATGCAGAAGTGCATGGACGAGTTCAAGGAACTGAGACCTTATTTCTACGAAGACTTCTATCCTCTAAGTGGCGTCGACGACATTACGACGGACGACATCTGGTTGGCGTACCAGCTACACAAGCCATCCGACCAGACCGGGTATGTCGTGGCGTTCAGACGCGAGGCATGTACAGCCAACACTTATACGGTACAGCTTTCCGGATTGCAGTCCGACGCCGTCTACACTGTCATGAACAAGGATTCAGGAGAAAGCTTCAAGAAGTCTGGCAAAGAACTTTCCGAAGGACTGAC
>CAZDOH010000039.1:0-20253 GCA_964507005.1 uncultured Prevotella sp.
AAAAATCAAATAAATCAAAAAACTTTTCCACGGTTTTTGCTTCGCATTTCGTACCTTTGCAGCTAGTTAATAGCATTTAAATTTGGCAGTTTCCCCCTCCCGTCGTGATGACGCGAGGGGGGCTTTTTTGTGCAGCATCAAAAAATCAAATAAATCAAAAAACTTTTTCCGCGTTTTCGCCATTCAGCAGAACATCACGCAGGCATGGAACCGGGTGTCGGCCGTGACGGGAGTCAGCGGCAGATATCCTCCGGCAAAGCCCGATGCGCTGCCGGGGCGTTTCACCGGCGGATGTTCGCGCTCAAGCTGCGAGGTGAGCGCCAGCATCGCGCCGCGCTGCTGTTCGTAGAGAATACGGAACCATGCCGTGGTGCCGCCTTCCGGGACCAGTCCCAGCGAGTTGGCCACCATGCCCATGGTATGGCGGAAATTGATTTCCACGCACGGAAACACCGCAAGCCTTCCGCCCTCGCTGCACACCATCATGTCCACGCCCAGCACCCCCGAATACTCCGGCGCGGCAGCCGCGAGTTCTTCGCTGACGCAGCGGCAGAAAGCCCCGTGCATGGCGTGGGCGCTTTCCTGCGGGCACCGGGCGTCGGCGCACAGCATGCTCCACACCCTGCCGCCGCGCAGGGAGCCTGCCGAAAGCAGATTGCCGGCATAGGCACCGCCGGCAGACGTCGCGAACTGCGAGTATCCGTCGAAGCGGCAGCCGCCGCGCGTCATCGTGAATTCCATGGCGAAGTCGGCCCGGCAGTGGCAGTAGCGCTGCACTTCCACGCCTCCCCACCTGCGGCACGAGGCGTCGCACCATTCACGCTCCCGGCGCTGCAGCGTTTTCTCCACAACCATAATCCCCCTGCCGCTACCCGAAAACGGGCGCTTCAGCACGCATTTCGGCATGCGGGCCACGGTTTCCTCCACCTCCTCCACGCTTTCGGCAAAATGCGACTCCCCCGCGAAGCGCAGCGCAGAGAGTTCGCTGCAGGAGCGCAGGCGGCACAGCAGCCGGGCGAGGAACTGCGAGCTGAAGCGGCGGTGCTGGAGCCGCATCAGCAGTGCGATGTCCCCGGCCGCGGGGCAGCCTTCAATGCCGGCCCTGGCGGCACGGTGGCTTATGGCCCTGTCCCATCCCCACGGCTCGAGGCAGTGCCCGGCGGCATCAGCCAGCGACGCCACAAGTTCCCTGCGGGGCAGGGGCAGCACGCTGCGCGAAAGGAAGTCGCGGCACAGGGCGGCATCGGGCACCACTACCCCGTCGCAGTCGAAGCTCCAGTAGGGCAAAAGCGCAAGGTCGCGCGAAATGGTGCGCGCGGCAAGCGACGGAGTGAAGGCGGCAAGCCCCGATGCCATGGCTTCGTCGTGGCCTGCGTTGAAGACGGCGTAAGTCTTTCTGCTCTTTCTGCTGCCGGCGCAGGCTCCGGCGCTGTCGGTATTCATGGGGGCAAAGTTATCCAAAGTTATCCATTGTTATCCATTCCCGTTATCCATTCCGCAGCCAGAACAGCGGCACGCACACAAAAAATGCCTGATTACATTGCAGTTTCGGGCAAAATCAGTAAATTTGCACCCGATTTTGCCGGAACAATAGCTTGGCTAAAGCAGTGTGATGGCGAATTAAGGCAATTCACAACTTAATTTAGAGTAACACAATTAGAGTAACACAATGAAACAGATTGAAATCAACGGAACAGTGCGCAACGAGCTTGGCAAGAAAGCTGCACGCGCAATCCGCAAGGAAGGCCTCGTGCCTTGCGTAATGTACGGAGAGCAGAAGGATGCCGACAACAAGCCGGTGGCAACTTCTTTCACAATCACTTACGAAGAAGCCCGCAAACTTCTCTTCACCCCCGACATCTACCTCGTAAATGCCAGCATCGACGGCAATGTGCACACCGTAATCATCCAGGACGCACAGTTCCACCCCGTAAAGGACACCATCCTTCACATCGACTTCTATGAGGTTCACACCGAGAAGCCCATCGTAATGGCAGTGCCCATCCAGACCACAGGTCTCGCAATCGGCGTAAAGGCCGGCGGACGCCTGAGCGTGGCCGTGCGCAAACTGAAAGTGAAGGCTACTTACGACAAGATCCCCGAGAAGCTCACCATCGACGTTACCAACCTCAACCTCGGCAAGAGCATCAAGGCCGGCGAACTGAGCTTCGAAGGACTGGAACTCGTGACTCCGAAAGAGGTTGTTGTCTGCACCGTGAAGACTACACGTGCAGCCCAGAGCAACGCCGCTGCTGCAGCCGCTGCCAACTAACAACAACGTCCTGCACAAATAACGGGCGCGGAGCTTTCGGTTCTGCGCCCGATTTATTTCGGGCATTCCCACACACATAGCAATTAGTTTAGCGATTAGTTTATGGCCAACAAGAATTTTCTGATTGCCGGGCTCGGAAACATCGGCAGCGAATACGAAGGCACACGCCACAACATCGGCTTCCGCATTGTCGACGCCCTGGCAAAAAGCGCCGGAGTCGGTTTCGAAGACAAGCGCTACGGCTTCGTGGCAACCATGCCGCTGCGGGGCAACAGGCTGTACCTGCTCAAGCCTTCCACCTACATGAACCTCAGCGGCAACGCCGTGAGATACTGGATGCAGCAGAAGAAGATCGACATCGCCGACCTGCTGGTGGCAGTAGACGACCTCTCGCTGCCCTTCGGAAAGATAAGGCTGAAACCCTCGGGAAGCGAAGCGGGGCACAACGGGCTCAAGCACATTGCCTCGGTGCTGGGCACGCAAAACTATGCCCGTCTGCGCTTCGGCATCGGCAACGATTTCCCGCGCGGGGGGCAGATAGACTGGGTGCTGGGGAAATTCCCGCCCGAACAGATCGCCGACATGGACGCACGCCTGGAAGTTGCCTGCGACGCCATAAAGGCTTTCTGCCTCACCGGCATCAACATGGCAATGACAAACTACAACAACAAATAAGGGGGCCATGGGCAGTGCGCGAATAGACAAATGGCTTTGGGCAGCCCGCATCTTCAAGACGCGGAGCATTGCCACACAGGCATGCCGCGGCGGAAGGGTAACCGTCAACGGCGCACCGGCAAAGCCTTCCCACACCGTAGCGCAGGGCGACAGGGTAGGCGTGCGCAAACCGCCGATAACCTACGTGTTCGAAGTGCTGATGCCGATAACGCAGCGTGTGGGCGCAGCCAAAGTGCCCGACGTGCTGAGGAACGTCACCCCCAGGCAGGAGCTCGAATACCTTGAGATGACGCGCATAGGCCGCAACGCAGTGCGCGACCGCGGCACGGGGCGCCCCACAAAGAAGGAACGGCGCGAGATAGACGACTACATGCTTACCTCGGAATTCAGCGGCGACTTCCCGGAGAATGCCGGTTCCGAAGAGCTCGATGACGGCTTTGATTTCAATATCGAAGACTTGACTGAAAACGGCGAGCGCTAGTTTCCCCCTCACACATTGCACCGTGCAAGCGTCACGACTCCCGCAGGACCTTCGTTGAAAAGCAGGTCGGCCACGCTTACATTCGCCTTGAAGCCGTTGCGCTGCGCAAACACCTGCCAGTATTCCACGGCGCGGAAACTGTCGTCGCCCGGCGCGTGCTTGGGGGTTATCGCTTCGCGGAAATCGTCTGCCCCAAGCGCCGCGGCATCGCCATAGCTTTCGGTAAGCCTTATCTCGCAGTCAATGTCCAGGAGGCTGCAAAGCGTGCGGGTGATTTCCTGGTTGAAGTCGAGCAGGAAGCGGTATTTCTTCTCATAGAAAGGCAGGAAATCGTCGGCATAATATTCAAAGAACGGACTGTTTTCGTAGGCGCTCACCAGCGACTGCCAGTGAAGATGCTGCCAGTTGCCGTGGTCGCTTATCAACACGTCGCGCATCTGCGTTTTCGTCTGGGGCAGCGTCACGGGTATAGTAAGCGCCTGCGTCCCTGCCTGGGTGGCTATGATGCAGCGGTTGCGGTAAGTCTGCTTGTGGTAGTTGTCGTACTGCTCGACGTAGGCCTGCCCATAAGCCACAAGTTTGGCAAACCACTGCACGGGGGGAAGATAAGCCGACGAAAGCAGGGCAGCAGATTTCATTTGCCTGCGGTTTTAAGGTTCATGAAAAACCGCCCACGGCGCAGGCAGTGCCTTATCGGCGCCCCGGGCTCCACGGACCAGGCCACAAAGCGTGCCTTTCCTATAATATGGTTCATGGGCACGAAACCGTAGCAGCGCGAATCGCCGCGGTTGCTTTGCTTTCCCGAATATGCCCAATAGTAGTCTTGCGAAAACACCACGTATCTTACCGGATGCCCGTCGAGCATCAGGGTGTCGCCTGCCGTTTCGGCATAGTGGCACGGCTCGTGCAGGTTCATGGCATTGCACAGCAGCCGCGCATTCCACCGTGTAACTTCAACGGGAGTGTCTTTGGCAGGAACGGCAAACGGGCAGGCTCCGGCAGTCTTGCGCAGCGACACCCCGTATTTCGCGTCAATGTAAACCGTGTCGCCCGGCAGGGCCATGCACCGGGCCAGCGTCACGTTGCCGCCCAGGAATCCGGGGCTGCTGGGGATATTGAAGGCAATCATGTCGCCGCGTTGCGGTGAGCCGCTTCCCAGCCGGCAGCACTGCCCCGGTACGCACGACGGCAGGCGCATGCCATAGTCGGTTTTGGTAACCACCACGCGGTCGCCATACAAAAACGGCACGGCAGGATGCGCCGACTCCACGTTGTAAACCTGGCACACGAAGGCACGCAGAAGCCACAGCACAAGGGAGGCTGCTACAAACACAGCCAATGCGCGCAACACATCCCCCTGTACTCTAAATTTCTGCAAATCTCACAAAACTGTAGTTCCTATTTTATATTGTCCACCAACCGGAAGAGCCTGTTCCAGCGAATCTTTCCGTCAAAGAGGCTGCGGTCCTTGTCGAGCGAGAACCACACGAAGATGGGTTTGCCCACGATATGGTCTTCGGGCACGAATCCCCAGAAGCGCGAATCGGCAGAGCGGTCGCGGTTGTCGCCCATCATCCAGTAGTAGTCCATCTTGAACGTGTACCTGTCGGTTTGCCTGCCGTTGATGTATATCTTGCCGCCGCGCAGTTCCAGGCTGTTGTTTTCGTAAACCCGTATCGGGCGCTCGTAAATGGCATAATTGGTGCTGTCGAGCTTCACGGTGGCGCCGCGCTTGGGTATCCACACGGGGCCGTAGTTGTGCACCGTCCAGTGCTTTGCCATGTCGAGCGGATAGAGGTTGCTGGCGTAGGGCGGCTCTTCGGCTATCGACTCCACAATGTCGCGGCGCGAGCGCAGCACCTTCAGCGCACGGGCCGTAAGCGGCATATAGCGTGTAGCCGGATTTACGGGCGACACTTCACCGAGGTCTTCCTGCGTGATTCCCAGTTCCTTTGCAAGCTCGTCGGGGAGTGCCGCCTTGAAAGTCACGGCATAGCCGTACTGTACATTGTCGGGTTCTTTGTTGGGCTTGCCGTCGAGATACACTATGCGGTTTTTAATCTGAAGAGTCTGCCCGGGAAGGCCCACGCAGCGCTTCACATAGTTTTCGCGGTGGTCTACGGGGCGCGCGGCAATCTTCCCGAACTCTTCGGGATGCGCCTCAACGTATGCGCGGCCGTAGGAATATACCTTTTCGAACTCCTGCATCTGCTGCTGCCACGGCATGGAATCCAGGTTTGCGGTGTCGTAAAGTTCCTGCCCTATCTGGTAGCAGATGGAATAGAAGTCCTGCTGGCTCTGCCGCAGTGCCACGGTGTCGCCGCCGGGATAGTTGAACACCACGATGTCGTTGAGCTTCACCGTTCCCAGACCGCTGACGCGTTCGTAGTCCCACTTGGGCCATTCAATGTAGCTTTTGGTTCCGGTAAGGGGCATTTCGTTGGCCACCAGCGGCATCGAAAGCGGAGTGATGGGCTTTCGCGGACCGTAGCTCATCTTGCTCACCAGAAGGTAGTCGCCCGTAAGCAGACTTTTTTCGAGCGAAGACGACGGTATCACGTAGTTCTGGAAGAAGTAGATGTTCACGAAATATGCGGCGATGAGTGCAAACACTATGGCGTCCACCCAGCTCATGATTGTGCGCTGGCGGCGGTTCTTGATATTCTTCCACCATCCCCACTTTACCTTTTTCGTGATGTAGGCATCGAAGATGAACGGTATCACGATTATTCCCCACCAGCATTTTATCCACACAAGAAATGCGGCGTAGCACACAATCCACACCGTGCACCATAAGGCACGCATCTTCAGCGGTGCCGGTTTCCGCTGCGGGGCCCGGGAATTGCTGTTCTCGCTAGTCATGGCTCGGGCAGATTAAAACGGGAAAAGGTCGTGCATCGTGAGGAATCCCTTGTGCGTAGCCGTATATTCTGCGGCAAGCACGGCGCCGAGGGCAAAGCCCTTGCGGCTGTGGGCGTCGTGGGTAATGGTGATGCTGTCGGCTTCGCTGTCGTAGATAATGGAATGGATGCCGGGCACTTCGTCGCGGCGTATGCTGTCTACTGCCAGGCAGTCGGCAGGCACGGAGTCAGACCCGCTCACTGTGCCGTCGGGGGCTGTGAGCAGTCCTTTCTGCCAGCGGGTTTTGCGGTCGAGATTGGCCACAACGCCTTCGGCAAGCGTTATTGCCGTGCCGCTGGGAGCGTCGAGCTTGTGTATGTGATGGGTTTCCACCAGCTTCACGTCGTATTGCGGGTAGCCGTTCATCAGCTTCGCGAGATATACGTTCAAGGCATTGAAAAGCGCAACGCCCACGCTGAAATTGCTGCTCCAGAAAAGGGTATTGCCGCCGTCGGCACAGAGACGGCGCATCTCGTCGCCGTGGGCATCCATCCACCCAGTGCTGCCCGACACCACTTTCACGCCCTGCGCGAAAGCGTCCTTAACATTGGCGTAAGCCGCCGAGGGGGCCGTGAATTCTATTGCCACATCGGCACTGCGGAAGGCATCGCTGTCGATGTCACCATGATTGTCGATGTCTACCACACACACTATCCTGTGGCCACGCTCAAGGGCTATCTGCTCTATCATGCGCCCCATCTTGCCGTAACCTATCAAAGCTATATTCATGTCTTAATATAATAAATGTGTGCAAATATACCGCTTTTTTTGTTTTCCCACTTCGGGAGAAAGCGTTTTCCGGCATGCGCATACGGAAACGCGCCACGGCTTCCTGGCTACGGAGTGCTTCTTTCTGCGTGAATGCAAAAAAATCAGTAACTTTGCGGCGCATAAAACCATTCACATCATGTTGTTCAGCAAAGACACTTACGTAGAACGCCGCAACCGCCTCAAGAAACTCGTAGGGGGCGGGCTGATTGTTCTGTTCGGCAACAACGACAGTCCTGCCAACTATCCTGCCAACACCTATAAATTCCGTCAGGACAGTACATTCCTCTACTTTTTCGGCCTGCAGCGCTTCGGCCTTGTAGGAATCATCGACGCCAGCAACGACCGCGAATACCTTGTGGGCGATGACATCGACATCGAAGACATCGTATGGTACGGCTCGGTTACCGGCATAGCCGAGATGGCAGAGCAATGCGGCGTGGCCCGCACGGCAGCAATGCGCGAACTGCCGGCCATAATAAGTTCGGCTGTTTCGCAGGGAGAAACGGTGCACTTCCTGCCGCCATACCGCCACGACACCCAGATTGCCGTCATGGACCTTCTGGGCATTCACCCTTCGCAGCAGAAAGAGGCAGCGTCGGTTCCCCTCATCAAGGCCGTAGTGGAAATGCGCAACAAGAAGAGCGACGAAGAAATCGCCGAACTGGAGCGCGCCGCCGAAATAGGCTACGAGATGCACACCACAGCCATGCGCCTGTGCCGCCCGGGAGTTACCGAGAAGTATGTGGCAGGAGTGGTTGACGGTGTGGCAAACTCCCGCGGCAGCATGGTGTCGTTCCAGACCATCGCCACGCAGCACGGCGAAATACTGCACGGCGCCCCCACGGCCGCAATGCTCGAAGAGGGGAAAATGCTGCTTGTGGATGCCGGCGCCGAGACCTACGACAACTACTGCAGCGACAACACCCGCACCACACCGGTAAGCGGTACCTTCACACCCAAGCAAAAGGAAATATACAACATTGTAGTGGAATGCCACGACCATGTACTCGGCGTGGCGCGCCCCGGAGTGAAATGGATGGATGTGCATTTCGACGTGTGCCGCATCATCACACGCCGCCTGCAGGAGCTGGGACTAATGCGGGGCGACGTGGAGGAATCGCTGCGCGCCGGAGCGCATGCGCTGTTCCTGCCCCACGGCCTGGGGCACTCGATGGGCATGGACGTGCACGACATGGAAGGCCTCGGGCAGACTTATGTGGGTTACGATGACGAAGTGCGCCCGTCCACACAGTTCGGCACCAACGCCCTGCGCTTCGGCCGCAGGCTTGAGCCCGGCTTCGTGGTAACCGACGAGCCCGGCATCTATTTCATTCCCGACCTCATCGACGACTGGCGGTGCAAAGGCACAAACGCGGAATTCCTGAATTTCGACAAGATAGACGAATACCGCGACTTCGGCGGAATACGCATCGAAGACGACGTGCTGATAACCGCCGGCGGATGCCGCTTCATAGGCGCAAAGCGCATCCCCTACCACATAGATGACGTGGAAGAGTTCATGCGCAACAGATAAAGGCATATAAACACAAAGGCAAAAACAAAAACATAATGAACAAACCATTCAACAAATTATTCTGGGCTTTCATGGCGCTGGCCGTGACCGCAACACCGGCATCTGCCGACGAAAAGAAGAACGACACGGTGAAGTTCACCGTAGTGAAGGAAATTCCCATCACCTCCATCAAGGACCAGAACCAGTCGGGCACATGCTGGTGCTACTCCACCCTCGGATTCCTCGAGGCAGAACTGCTGCGCAAGGGCAAGGGCACGTTCGACCTCTGCGAGTCGTTTGTAGTGCACCACACCATGACCGACCGCGCCGAAGCTGCAGTGCGCACCCACGGCGACGTGTCGTTCTCCGAAGGCGGCAGCTTCTACGACGTGCTCTACTGCATGAAGCACTACGGCCTCGTGCCGCAGGACGCAATGCCCGCACCGGGCTCCCTGCAGGGTGACAGCCTTTTCAACTTCAGCGAACTTTCAATGGTAGCCGGAGCCGTGGTAAACTCCATAGCAAAGTGGAAACCCGAAGCCGGTTCACGGAAGCGCTCGCTCGTTCTCTCGCCCATCTGGAAGAAGAACGTGGAAGCCATCTACGACAACTATCTCGGCAAACTGCCCGAATCGTTCAAGTACGAAGGAAAGACCTACACTCCGAAATCGTTTGCCGAATACCTCGGACTTAACGCCGACGACTACGTTTCAATCTCTTCCTACACCCACCATCCTTTCTACGAGCCCTTCGTGGTGGAAGTGCAGGACAACTGGCGCTGGGCACAGAGCTACAATCTGCCGCTCAACGAAATGATGCAGGTTATCGACAACGCCATCAACAACGGCTACACCATAGCCTGGGGAGCCGACGTGAGCGAAGCCGGTTTCGGGGCCGTGACACGCGTACCGGCTTCCGCCAAGACCAAAGACCTCAGCCACAGCGATGCCGCACGCTGGACCGGCACCGACGGCAAAGCCGACAAGAATACGGTGTCGGCAGAAGGCGAACTTACCATCACACAGGAAATGCGCCAAAAGGCTTACGACAACTGGGAGACTACCGACGACCACGGCATGGTTATCTACGGACTTGCCAAAGACAGCACCGGCGCAGAATACTACATGGTGAAGAACTCGTGGGGCGAATACGGCAAATACAAGGGCATATTCTATGTTTCGAAGCCTTACGTTGCATACAAGACCATGAATTTCGTGGTAAACAAAAACGCCCTCCCGAAAGAGATTGCCAAGAAACTCGGCATAAAACTCTAACGGCAACGCACCATGGGGGCAGACTCAATGCGCAAGCAGGCAGCAAAACCGCGGAATGCGGTTTTGCTGCTTTGCATGTTGTGCCTTGTGGCATTCTTTGTAAACAACGCATCGCTGCGCCCCGACATAATGGAAACGCGCAACCTGCAGACGGCACGCGAAATGGTGGAAAACGGCAACTGGCTGGTGCCCACCATGAACGGCGAATACCGTCTGGAAAAGCCGCCTTTGCCTACATGGCTGGCTGCCGTGGCGCAAATAGCAGCCCCCGACAATCTGGCGGTGCAGCGCACAATGAGCGGACTGGCAGGCTGCATGCTCGTGGTGTTTTTCTATTTGTTCGCCTTAGCCACGACGCGAAGGCGCGACTACGCCTTCATTGCCTCGCTCATGCTCATCACATGCTACCAGATAGTGCTGCAGGCACGCACGGCGACATGGGACATATACTGCCACGCATTCATGATGGGCGGAATATATTTCCTGTGGCTCGGGCTTTACGGTGAAAGGCACGTATGGCGCAACATGATTGCGGCAGGGCTGATGACCGGGCTTTCGTTCATGAGCAAAGGGCCGGTGTCGCTCTACGCGCTGCTTCTGCCGTGGATAGCTGCGGCAGTAGCCATGAAGCGGCCGTGCATGAAAGGGCGTCGCCTGCCGCTCGCGGCTATGATACTGCTGTGCATAGCCGTAAGTTCGTGGTGGTATCTGCTCATAATAGTTACACAGCCCGAAGCCGCACAATATGTAATCCACAAGGAAACCGGTTCGTGGCAAAACCACAATGTGCGCCCGTGGTGGTACTACTGGCGGTTCTTCACCGAAACGGGAGTGTGGGCGCCGCTGATGCTTGCGGCACTCTGCTTCCCCTGGTGGCGCAAAAGGCTCGGCGCAATGCGCCGGCCATATACGGCCGCCCTGCTGTGGACAGTGCTGCAACTGGTATTGCTGTCGCTTATGCCCGAAAAGAAAATGCGCTACCTGCTGCCCATGATGATGCCTTGCTGCTACACGATGGCTTTCCTCATAGTTTACTGGTGCGACAAGACAGGGCGAAACCTCGCCCGCAATATTGTAATAGGCATAGCCTTCGCGTTTGCCGCTGCCGAGATTTTCGCAATGCCACTGGTGGCGTACGCTTTCTCCAATCCGGCATACAACAGCATTTCGGCCACACGCCGCAACCCGCAGCTCAAGGGCCTCGACTTCTACAGCAACTCGCGCGAACAGCTGCGCATAGAAATCGTATATGCCGCGGCACGCATCATACATCCGCTCGACTACTCTTCGCCCGACATCAACTCCCGTCTGCTGGAACGCGCACCGTGCGTGCTTCTTTCCCACAAGCCGCTGGGCGAAGAACTTCCCGACGGCGCCCTGCAGGGAATCGACACCGTATTCGTGGGGAAATACAACAACAGCAACCGCACCCGTTTCTCGGCACACGGCAACGACGAAAACTTCATCTACAACGTAACACTCCTAAAGCCAAAAGCAAATGCAGGAAAACAAGACAGGTAATTACACCTTTACCATAATAGTGCCCATCTACAACGAAGAAGACAACATGCCGCAACTCGAGCAGGCGTTGGGCGCATACCTCGGCAAGGCTTCCGTGAAAACTTGCGTACTGTTCGTAAACGACGGCTCAAGCGACTCAAGCCTTCAGAAAATGCGGGAAATATGCTCGCGCCACGAACCGTTCTTCTATATCTCCTCGGCACAAAACCACGGCCTCAGCACGGCAATGAAAGCAGGCTTCGACACGGTGCAAAGCCCGCTTGTGGGATACATCGACGGCGATCTGCAGACAAACCCCGAAGATTTCAACCTGCTGCTGCCATACGCCGAAGACTTTGAACTCGTAGCGGGAATACGTGCCAACCGCAAGGATTCCTGGGGCAAGCGGATGCAGTCGCGCATTGCCAACCGTTTCCGCCGCAGCATGACGGGCGACACAGCCACCGACACGGGATGCCCGCTCAAGGTGCTGCATTCCGACATAGCCCGACGCATCCCGTTCTTCAACGGCATGCACCGCTTCCTGGCTGCACTCGTGGCGCTCGAAGGCGGAAAGATGAAGGAAATGCCCGTGAGACATTACCCCCGCACAAAAGGAGTATCGAAATACCATCTCAGCAACCGTCTGATAAAGCCTTTCGAAGACTGTTTCGCTTTCCGCTGGATGCGAAGCCGGTACATACGCTACCGCATAGACGAATGCAACACCCTTACCGACGACTGACAGCATGGGAAGCATTCTAGTTTTTGCCGTGGGGCTTGTAGCGCAGGGATTCTTCTCGGCGCGCATGCTGGTGCAATGGATTCTTTCCGAGAAGCAGAAGCGCGTGGTGTCGCCGTCGGCATTCTGGGCCTGTAGCCTCGCCGGCAGTGTACTGCTTTTCGTGTACGGTTGCCTTCGCGACGACTTTGCCATAGTTCTGGGGCAGTTGATTGCCTATTATATATATGTATGGAATCTTGACATCAAGGGAGTTTGGACCAGGATACCGCTGGCGGTGCGCGTGGTGCTGTTTGCCCTCCCGGTAGCCGCCATAGCCTATCTGCTAGGCGATGCCGAAGAATTCATGCGCTCGTTTTTTATGAATAGCAAAATACCTTTGCTGCTGTTGCTCTACGGCTCGGCAGGCCAGATAATATTCACTCTCCGGTTCATCTACCAGTGGTATTATTCCTACCGCCGCCACCGCTCCATACTTCCCATAGGATTCTGGATAATCAGCCTCGTCGGCTCGGGCATGATAGTGAGCTATGCCCTGTTCCGCCAAGACCCCGTGCTCGTACTGGGGCAGTCGGTGGGGTTCATCACCTACTCGCGCAACATAGTGATAAGCATGCGCAGCAGAAAGCCCCGCGAAGAAAAACAAAAAGACAAATAAAACGACATATAGACGATGAAAATACTTGTTACCGGCGCAGCCGGATTCATAGGATACCACCTGTCGCTCTTGCTGGCACAGCGCGGCGATGAAGTTATAGGCGTAGACAATCTCAACGACTATTATACGCCCCTTCTCAAGGCCCAGCGCCTTCGCAACCTCGGTATCGACGACCCCACCGCAGGAGGTACGAGCAGCATTTACCCTAACCTGCGCTTCTCGCGCCTCGACATTACCGACGATGCGGCACTTCGCGAAGTGTTCTCGGCCACGCAGTTCGATGCCGTATGCAACCTCGCCGCCCAAGCCGGAGTGCGCTATTCCATCGACCATCCGCGAAGCTACATCAATAGCAACATTGTAGGTTTCTTCAATATCCTGGAATGCTGCCGGCACTTCGGTGTGAAAACACTTGTATATGCCAGTTCCAGCAGCGTTTACGGCGGGAACGAAAAAACTCCTTTCAGCGAAGACGACCGCGTTGACAACCCCAAGAGCCTTTATGCCGCAACAAAGAAAAGCAACGAGCTGATGGCAAACGTATACTCGTCGCTGTACGGAATCCATGCCACCGGGCTGCGCTTCTTCACAGTCTACGGGCCGTGGGGACGGCCCGACATGTCGCCTATTCTCTTTGCCAACGCCATAACACAAGGCCGGCCCATAAAGCTTTTCAACCACGGCGATATGGTGCGCGACTTCACCTACATCGACGACATCGTGCGCGGCACGGCTCTCGCGCTGCTCAATCCGCCCGAAGGCGACACCCTGCACCGCGTATACAATATCGGCTGCTCACGGCCCGTGAAACTGATGCAGTTCATCGGCGCGCTCGAAAACGCACTCGGCTGCAAAGCCCAGTTCGAAATGCTGCCCATGCAGCCGGGCGACGTATACATCACATCGGCCGACACCACAAAGATATCCACCGAGCTCGGCTACAACCCCACGGTGAACATCGAAGAGGGCACGCAGAAATTTGCGCAATGGTACAGGCAATACCGCGAACTGTTGCTGTAGCCCCAAAGCTGCCCGCAGTTTCTGCAAACGATGGCTTACACACTTGCAGAGCCGCACAGCAATTTTTTGCAAACGCATAAAATCATACAAAACGAATACAATACAATTTAATACATTTCGTTATCTTTGCAGAGAAAACAAAATTGCAAATCTATACATATAAATGGATATCATCAGTAAACTGATTGAATGCGCGAAGCAGAACCCGCAGCGCATCGTCTTGCCCGAAGGCACAGAAGAACGTACAATGATTGCCGCCGACCGCGCGCTTGCCGACGGACTTGCAGAACTGATACTTATTGGCAACGCCGACGAAATTGCCGCCCTTGCCGAGAAAAACGGCTTGCACAACTTGCAGAAAGCTACTATAATCGACCCGCTTAACAATCCCCGCAGCGAAGAATTCGCCCAAAAGCTTGCCGAAATACGCAAGAAGAAAGGCCTCACCATAGAGCGCGCCCGCGAACTTGTGAAAGACCCTCTCTACCTCGGCTGCATGATAATCAAGACAGGCGGTGCCGACGGCCTGCTGGCAGGAGCCCGCAACACCACCGGCAACGTGCTTCGCCCAGCGCTTCAGATTATAAAGACAACTCCGGGAATAACATGCGTTTCGGGAGCCATGCTGCTTGTAACGAAAGCTACCGAGTACGGCAACGACGGACTGCTCGTAATGGGCGACGTGGCCGTAATGCCCATGCCCGATGCCGAACAGCTTGCACAGATAGCAGTATGCACTGCCCACACCGCGCAACACGTGGCAGGCATACCGCACCCCAAGGTAGCCATGCTCAGTTTCTCCACCAAAGGTTCGGCACAGCACGAAGTGGTGGACAAGGTTGTGGAAGCCACGAAGCTTGCGCGCCGCTACGACCCGCACATAGAAATCGACGGAGAACTGCAGGCCGACGCAGCGCTGGTACCTTCGGTAGGCGAAAAGAAAGCCCCCAACTCGAAAGTAGCAGGGCACGCCGACGTTCTCGTTGTGCCAAACCTCGAAGTCGGCAACATTGCCTACAAACTGGTGCAGCGCCTTGGCAATGCCGAGGCCATAGGCCCGATTCTGCAGGGAATTGCACGGCCGGTAAACGACCTCAGCCGCGGATGCTCGGTAGACGACGTATACAAGATGATTGCCATAACATCCAACCAGGCTATCGCCCTGAAAAAACAGGACGCCAGCGAAACGGCAGCATTGTAAACCAATAATACAACGCATACAATTATATCTTACAGCTAATGAAAATACTCGTTATCAACTGCGGAAGTTCTTCCATCAAGTACAAACTCTACAACATGGACAACCGCGCCGTTCTCGCCGCAGGCGGAATGGAAAAAATCGGGCTTGATGACTCGTTCCTCAAGATGAAAAACCCCGACGGCAGCAGCGAAACCGTAAGCGTGAGCATCACGAACCACGAACAAGGCATCAATTTCATTCTCAAGCAGCTCACCAGCCCCGACCGCGGGGTAATCAAGTCGCTCGAAGAGATAGATGCTGTAGGACACCGCATAGTGCATGGCGGAGAATTCACGCACAGCGTGATTGTAACTCCCGAGATTCTCGAAAAATGGAAGGAAAGCCTCGAACTTGCGCCCCTTCACAATCCGGCTCACCTCAAAGGCTACGAAGCTGTAAAGAAAGAGCTTCCCACCGTGAAGCAAGTGTTCGTGTTCGACACGGCATTCCATCAGACGATGCCCGACTACGCTTACACCTACGCCCTTCCCCACGAAATTTGCGAAACCTACAAGATACGCCGCTACGGATTCCACGGCACTTCCGTGAGATATGTGTCGGCTAAAGCCTGCGAATTCTTGGGCTGGGATATCAACGACAAGAAAATCATAGTATGCCACATCGGCAACGGAGCGTCGCTCACCGCCGTAAAGAACGGCAAAGTCATCGACACTTCCATGGGCCTTACCCCGCTGCCCGGACTCGTAATGGGAACACGCTGCGGCGATGTCGACCCGATGGCTATTCTCTTCATCATGGAGCACATGAACCTGAGCACGAAGCAGGTTTCCGAACTCATAAACAAGAAATCGGGAGTGCTGGGCATGTCGGGCGTTTCGAGCGACATGCGCGAGCTCGACGACGCCATAAACGCCGGCAACAAGCAGGCACTTCTCGCCCACAACACCTATTGCTACAGCGTCAGCAAGTATCTCGGTGCATATACCTTCGCAATGGGCGGGCTCGATGCCATTATCTTCACTGCCGGAGTGGGCGAACACCAGCACACCGTGCGCCGCGACATTCTCAAGGGCCTTGAGCCGCTCGGCATAAAGCTCGACATGGAGAAAAACGACGTCAATTTCGGCGAAAACCAGGTAATCTCGTCAGCCGACAGCAAGGTAACCGTAGCCGTGATAGGCACCGACGAAGAACTGCTCATAGCTTCCGACACCGAGAAACTCGTGAAAGGCGACTGCTAAGCAACTTCTTTCAACTAAATACAGCGCCCGCAGACTACATCCAAAGTCTGCGGGCTTTTTTATACGTAAGCGGGCAAAAAGTTCCTGATGTAATTCAAAAGCCTAAGCCCATCTCTTTTCCGGGCCTAGGCCTGGTTTTGCCCGGCGGCCTTGCGCTTGTCTTCGCGGGCCTTGTGCCAGAGTTCCCACGAATTGATGATATTCTGCCAAAGCACATAGCTTCCCGGAGCAACCGCCGCGATAGGATTGAGATAAGTCAGCGCCATCCAGATAGTGAACATCGTGTTTTTCTGCCCGAGCGCCTGCCCGGCGCTTATGCTGTCGACCTTTCCGGTGACGCCGCCTATGAGCCGGCCGAAAGCGAACTTCGCCACGCACACCACAAGTGCCCCGAGCACAAGGGCCAGCACCACCAGCGGACGGTTGAGATTGGCAAACACCACACGCAGCGTCATGCCCGTAACCATAGTCAGCGAAAAGCCCCAAAGGTAGAAGGCGATGTCCTTCAGCGAAGCGCATTTGTGGTGAAAGCTAGGCCAGGTGTGCTTCACGAACACCGCCATAACGAAAGGCAGCAGCAGCAGTTCCGAAACCTTCACCAGCACTATCGAAAAGGCGTTGATAATGTGCATGCCCTCCATGGGATGCACCAGCGGGCAGATAAATGTAATCAGCACGGCCGAAACGATGTTGCTCTCGAGCGTGTAGCTCGTGAGCGACGCGGCGCTTCCCCCCAGCTTGCCCGTAACCACGGCGGCAGCCGATGCCGTGGGACTTATGAGGCACGCAATTATCCCTTCGCCCACAAGGTCGGCAAACGAGTCGGGCTCGGCAAACGTAATGACCAGCAGCGCGAAGGCCATCGACATCACTATCTGCAGCACCAGCGTTTCGGCATGCCAGCGGCGCGGCTTCAGGTCGTGCATGTTTATCTTGCAGAAAGTGAAAAACAGCATGGCGAAGATTACCATCGGCATAAGCGTCTCGGCCAGCGCTATGAACGTGGGCTTGAGCGGTGAAAGCAGTTCCACGTTTGCAAAAAGCAGGTAAATAACGGTGCCGGTTGACATGGCCACGGCAAGCAGCCAGTTTTTCACGAAATCTAAAATACAGTTTGAAACCTTCATTACAAATACTAATGCCTTAAAGTCAGCGGCAAAATTAGCACGTTTTCACATATTTCGCTAATTTTGCGCCCGCATTACGGCACAAGTTACTTTCTCAGGGTGCAGGAATGCAACATTGGGCATACAACGTATCACTCAATAAACAAAAACATGTTCAAACACAACATCATCAAGGCACGGCCGGGAACGTTCAAGCGTTTCTCGCGCAAAAGCTACGCCCTGCTCGCATGCTTCCACAAGGAAGTGCGCATAGGCGTGCTGAGCGCAGCCACCCTCAGCGCCTCGCAATCGTCGCTGGCCATGAATCCGCAGACTTCCGCGGCAGGCGACACGATAACCGAGCAGCGCCTGGGCGAAGCTACCGTAACGGCAAGCCGTGCCCGCATTGCCGCCGACAAGGCGGCGCGTGTCGTTGGCATCGTTTCCCGCAGCGAAATAGAACGGGCGGGAGCGACATCGGTCAGCGACCTTCTGAAACTAACCGTCGGCGCAGACGTCCGGCAGCGCGGCGGTTTTGGAGTACAGTCGGACATCAGCATCAACGGAGGCACTTTCGACCAGGTCACCATTCTGCTCAACGGCGTATCGGTGAACAATCCGCAAACCGCACACCTTACGGCCGATTTCCCCGTCTCGCCCGACGAAATCGAACGCATAGAAATTCTTGAGGGAGCGGCGGCACGCCTTATGGGAAGCCAGGCATTCAGCGGCGCCATAAACATCGTGACGCGCAAGGTTTCGGCCAACACGCTGCACGCTTCGCTGGCGGCAGGCTCGTTCGGCACGCTGCAGGCCGGGGCAAACGCCGGAATACGCACGGGAGCCTTCACCCACTTCGCCAGCGGCAACTTCTCGCGAAGCGATGGCGGCACCACAAACAGCGCATTCAACCTCGGCAACGCCTTCTACAACGGCACCTACCGCGACAACTTCCTCTCCGCATCGTGGCAGGCCGGACTTTCGGCAAAGCAATACGGCGCCAATACGTTCTACAGCGCCGCCTATCCCCGGCAATGGGAATCGAACTCGCGCATATTCGCTTCGGCAAAGGCCGAAACGCAGGGCAAAGTGCATATCGCGCCGCAGATATCGTGGGTACGCTCCACCGACCACTTCCAGCTCATACGCCACTCCGCCACCGGCGAAAACTTCCACCGCGGCGACGTGTTTGCATTCGAAGTAAACGCATGGACAAACTGGGCTCTGGGGCGCACAGCCGTCGGTGCGGAACTGCGAAGCGACAACATACTTTCCACAAACCTCGGCCGCCCGCTCGACTCGGCCCGCTACGTCGGCATCAGCCGCCACAACGGCAAATACTACACCAAGAGCGACCACCGCACCGACATCAACTATTTCGTAGAGCACAACGTGGTGACCGGGCAGTTCACATTCTCGGCCGGACTGCTTGCCAACCGCAACACGGCCGTTGACAACAAGCTGCGACTCTACCCCGGCATCGACGCATGCTGGCGCGCCACCGACAGACTGAAGTTCTACGCTTCGTGGAACAAGGCCATGCGCCTTCCTTCGTTTACCGACCTTTACTACAAGAGTCCCACGCAGGAAGGCAACGTAGGGCTGCAGCCCGAAAAGGTAAGCGCTGCAAAAATAGGGGCACAGTGGAGCAACTCCTGGCTGCAGGCCACGCTGCAGGGCTATTACAACCACGGCACCGACATGATAGACTGGGTGATGTATTCGGCAGACGACATCTACCATTCGGCAAACTTCAAACTCGAAAGCTACGGTTTCTCGGTGAATGCCGCAGCCGACATGCAAAGGCTTGCAAGCGAAAAATTTCCGCTGCAGCGCATAACGCTCGCCTACGCATACATCTGGCAGGACAAGAAGAACGGCCGCGACGTCTACCGCTCAAACTACGCCATGGAATATCTCCGCCACAAATTCGTGGCAACACTCGACCACCGCGTATGGAGCCGGCTTTCGGCCGCATGGTCGCTACGATGGCAGCAGCGCGAAGGCACATATATAGAATACCGCGGAGGAAAAAGCACCGGCCAACTGAAAGAATACCCCGCGTATGCCGTGCTCAGCCTGAAGCTCAGCTGGAAAGCGCCACACTACGAACTCTACGCCACAGCCGACAATCTCACCGCGCACAGGTATTACGACCTCGGCAATGTGCCACAGCCGCGGCTGTGGATAATGGCCGGAGCAAAACTCGACATCAATCTATAAGCCCAAGAAGCGTTTCGGCAATTCTTCTCTGCGCATAGCGGAAAAATTCTCTACGCACAAAAGAAAAATTCTTTGCGCATAAAAGAAAAACTCTTTGCGCACAGAAGAAAAACTCTCTGCGCATAGCGTTAGGAAAAGGTCTGTTGCAATAAAAAAGCAACGGACCTTTTTCAATTCGAAACGCTGCAGAGTAAAGGAAAATATCTATATTTGCAACCAGCGGAAAGGCTTTGGCCCAAACCCACGGCACTCCGCAAATCTTATTGGTAAAATCTAAGCATTCGCTATTATTTCGCGTTCAGCCAAAAGCCTCGGAAACTTATTGGAAATAACGTTACAGAAATAATCGTGACAAGGCATTCGGTATGAAATGCCTCTGTACATCAATCTTAGCAATGCACTACGCACTGGCGTGGTGTGTTCTTATTCGATGTACTGAGGTTTCCGTTCCGAGGCTGCCTCATAGCTGAACGCAATAAGGAGCATCACGCCCTTTTGCGTCTTGGCGTGATTGATAGCGACACAAAACTATCAGTCTGCCATGGCAAACAAAATTCTAGGTGCCGCAAAAGCGGCGAAAAAAGACGAGTTTTACACGCAACTCGCCGACATTGAGCGCGAGCTGCAACATTATTGGCAACATTTCCGCGGCAAAACCATTCTGTGCAACTGCGA
>CAZDOH010000040.1:0-12846 GCA_964507005.1 uncultured Prevotella sp.
GCGCTACTTCTGCGCCTTGGTCAGGGCGCGGGCTGCGCGCTTCACGTTTTCCTTCACCGCACGGCTCGAGTAGGTGGCTCCGCTCACGCCGTCGATGTCGGCGCTTGCCGCGGCACTCACTTCCATGCCCGTCCATCGCCCCAGCAGCTGGCTGCGCACCCGGGCGAAGATGCCGGCTGTCTCGTTGTTGGGCAGGGCTTCCACCTTCACTATGCGCCCGTCGCGGGCATAGACCTTCAGCGGCGTCTGCCCGGCGTAGCCCTTCACGTCGCGCGCAAGGCGCGTGGTGTTGACTATGCGGGTGCCGTCCTTGGCCACGGTGATGTCCTTGTCTTTCCGCGCCGAAGGCACTGCGGCTAGCACCGCTGCGAGCGGCACGGCGGCAAGCACTGCCGATATTCTTCTTTTCTTCATTTCTTTACTATATATTCAATTTGTTTCAGAACGGGAACAGCAGCGGCAGCACAAACGTCATCACTATGCCCATGATGATCTGCAGCGGGAGGCCCACCTTGAGGTAGTCGGAGAACGTGTAGTTGCCCGCGTGCATCACCAGGGCGTTTGGCGGCGTGGAGAAAGGCGACGCGAAGCACATGCTGGCGCCCAGCGTTACGGCAAACAGGAAGGGCACGGCGCTCACCCCCACTCCCGTTGCGGCGCTCACGGCTATGGGGGCCATAAGCACTGCGGTGGCGGTGTTGCTGATGAACATGGTGAGCAGCGACGTGGTGAAGTAGAGCCCGCAGAGCAGCGCCGTGGGGCCTATCGAGCCGAGAACCTGCACCAGCCCCTGCGACACCATGGCCGAAACGCCGGTCTTCTCGAGCGCCACCGACATGGGCATCATGGCAGCTATAAGCATTATGCTCTCCCAGTTGATGGTCTTGTAGGCAGCCTCCACGCTGCGGAAGCACCCGCACACCACCATGAGCAGCGCAGCCACCACCACGGCAGTAACCGGAGCCACGGGAATGAAGTCGAACACCATGGCAGCCACCATGGCAACCATCACAGCCGCAGCCACGGGGGCCTTGTAGTTGAGCGTCACCTGCTGCGCCTGCTTCTCGGGGCTGCCAAGCACCACCCAGTCGGTTTCCTCGCCCCCCAGCACCTCGATGTTGGTCCACTCGCCCTGCACCAGCAGCACGTCGCCGCTGCGCAGGCGCTGCTGCGGAAGGTTGGCGGTGAGATAGTCGTCGCCGCGGCGTATGCCCAGCACGTTGATGCCGTGGCGCTCGCGGAACCCCGAGTCGCGTATGCTGACACCCACCAGGCGCGATTCGGGCATAAGCACTATCTCGGCAATGCCCAGGTTGTAGAACTCCATGGCGCTGCCCTCGTGGGGCACCGCGCCTTCGCCGCGCGCAAACTCTTCCATGGCCGCGGCGTCGCCAGTAAGGTAAAGTATGTCGCCCACGGAAAGCACCCTTTTGGCGCTGGCTATGCTCTGCGTCACTCCGCGCAGCAGCCGCCTCGCGCCCGATGCCTCGCTGCGTATCTCAAGGATGGAAATGCCGTAGCGCCCCGTAAGGTCGAGCTCGGCCACGCTCCTGCCCGCCATGCGCGAGCCGCGCACCACGCTGAAGCACGCCACGTTGCCCGCAATGCGGTATTCGCCCACAAGCTCTTCGAGCGACTTGCCGCGGCCGTGGCTGCCGTCGTCCTTCTTCTTCTTGTTGAGAAACAGGCGGCAGAGCGGCAGCATCACCACAATGCCCACAGCCACGCACACGAGGCCCACGGGCAGAAACGAGAAGAAGCCCAGCGGCTCGTAGCCCGCCGTGGTGAGCGCATCCTGAATCACAAGGTTGGGCGGGGTACCGATGAGCGTGAGCATGCCTCCCATGCTGCTGGCAAAAGCCAGGGGCATGAGCAGCTTGGCGGGATGTATGCGTGCCTGCGCCGCCATGCTCACCACGATGGGCATCATCAGCGCCACGGTGCCCGTGTTGCTCACGAAAGCCCCTATGGCAGCCGTCACCGTAACCACCAGCAGAAAGAGCCGCAGCTCGCTGTTGCCCGCAAGCCGCATGATGCGCTGGCTGGCAGCCTTGGCAAGCCCCGTCTGGAATATGGCGCCGCCCACAACAAACAGGCCCACCATCATTATCACCACCGACGACGAAAAGCCCGAAAAGGCCTCGTCGGGAGTAAGCACACCGGCAAGCAGCAGCGCCGACAGCGCACCCAGCGCCACGACATCGCTGCGCACCTTGCCCCAAACAAACATCGCCATCGTGGCGACAAGTATCAACAGTGTAGCAGTCATATCTTCAAACCATACCTAATCTCCGGCGGCAAAATTACTCAATCTTACGCAAACCGTTTGCTGCGTGTCGGGCGAAATGCGCACGCGGTTGTCGGTGCGCAGTCCTGCCACCCACACCACCTTTGCGGCGTCGCACACCAGCAGCTGGCGCATGCGGCGCCCGGCAGGCAGCTTCTGCGATGCCAGGAAGTCGTTCACCAGTTTGCTGCCCCTCATGCCGAAAGGCACAAACCTGTCGCCCGGCTCAACGCGGCGCACCCTCAGCGGCAGCTCCAGGGCCGCGGCATCGAGATACGCACAGCCGGCATCGCGCAGTTCTGCAGCCGAAGGCAGCTCCTCCGCCAGCGACGCCCCGAGCCTCTGCCCCGCCACCTCAAGCGCCCCGCCCAGCGGCAGCACCCGCTCGCCGCCGTCAGGCAGCGTAGCGCGGTTCACAAGCACGAAGCAATCCTCTTCGGCCACGGCAATCCACCCTTCGCTCTCGGCCCTGCCCCCGGCGCGGCACGAAGCCAGCATATTAACCTGCGCCTCGTTGAAGCCCTTGGGCGCCAGCCACTCGTGCAGCAGGCACGGCAGCGAAGCGAAAGCCGCAGCACGGCAGCGCGGCAGCGTCTCGTCGCCGAAGGCATTCACCTCCACGCCCCGCAGCGCTTCGCCTACGGCATTGCGATACACGGCATACACGCCGCGCAGCTTCCGGGCCGTGCCCTGCAGCGCCGCGCCCAGCGAGGGGTTCATCTCCCTCATCAGCGGCATCACCTCAAGGCGCAGACGATTGCGCTTCACGTCGGCAACGAAGTTCGTGCTGTCGTCAACGTAGTCCTGCCCCTGAGCCTTGAGCCACGCCTCCACGTCGGCGCGCTCCACGCCCAGCATCGGGCGCAGCACCCTCAGCGCCGGGCACCCTCCGATATGCATCACGCTGCTCTCCTCCATGCCGCAAAGGCCGCGTATGCCCGTGCCCCTCACAAGGTTGAGCAGCATAGTCTCGTTGTTGTCGTCGCGGTGATGGGCCACGGCCACGGGAGCCTGCTCTTCGCCGCACACCCGCGCAAAGAATGCGTAGCGCAGGCTGCGTGCCGCCATCTCAAGGCTCACGCCGTGCCGCGCGGCATATTCCCGCGTGTCGGCTTCTGCAAAATGCAGCTTCACGCCAAGCCCCCCGCACAGCCTCCGCACGAAAAGCTCGTCGCGCACCGACTCATCGCCCCGCAGGTGGAAGTTGAAATGCGCCGCACGGCATTCGTAGCCCAGGCAGCAGAGCACCCGCAGCAGAGCCACGCTGTCGCGCCCTCCGCTGAGCGCCACCACAACCCTGCCGCCGCCGGGCAGCAGGCGCTGCATGGCAAGGCCCACAGTTTCCTCGAAGCGCTTCATCATTCCGGATATTTGCGGTTCCACAACTGCTCCATGCGCTGGCGCATGCGCTCTTCCTGGGCATTGTCCTGCGGAGTCCAGAACACGGTGCCCCGCAGGGCGTCGGGCAGATACTGCTGCTCGGTGAAGTTGCCGCTGAAGTCGTGGGGATACTTATAGCCCTTCTTGTAGCCCAGGTTCTGCATCAGTTCGGTGGGGGCGTTGCGCAGATGCAGGGGCACGGGCTGGTTTCCGCTGCGCCGCACTTCGGCAAGGGCCTCGTCGAGAGCCTTGTAGCTGGAATTGCTCTTGGGCGACGCCGCAAGGTAAACCGTGGCCTCGGCAAGGGCTATGCGCGCTTCGGGCCACCCTATCTTCATCACGGCATCGAAGGCAGCGTTAGCCAGCAGCAGGGCATTGGGATTGGCAAGCCCTATGTCCTCGCTTGCCGAAATCACCAGGCGCCGCGCTATGAACGAAGGCTCCTCGCCGCCCTCCACCATGCGTGCAAGCCAGTAGAGCGCCGCATCGGGATCGCTGCCGCGTATGCTCTTTATGAAAGCCGAAACAATGTCGTAGTGCATCTCGCCGCCCTTGTCGTAGGCAAGGGGATTCTGCTGCAGGCAGTGCTCCACCCGGGAATCGGTAACCACCACGTCGCCTTCGGGGCACGCCTCAACAAGGAGCTCGATGATGTTGAGCAGCTTGCGTGCGTCGCCGCCGCTGTAGCGCAGCATGGCAGTGTTTTCCCTTATCTCGATATGCCTCGAGCGCAGCACTTCGTCATTCTCTATGGCACGCCGCGCAAGAAGCATGAGGTCGTCGTCGCCAAGCGGATTGAGCGTATACACCTGGCAGCGCGACAGCAGGGGGCGTATCACCTCGAACGAAGGGTTCTCGGTGGTGGCGCCTATGAGCGTCACCGTGCCGTCTTCCACAGCCCCCAGCAGCGAGTCCTGCTGCGACTTCGAGAAGCGGTGTATCTCGTCGATAAACAGTATGGCGTTGCCGGGAGCCGAAAACAAGTTGCGGCTGCGGGCCTTCTCAATGACTTCGCGCACATCCTTCACGCCGCTCGTCACGGCGCTGAGCGTGTAGAACGGCACTTCGAGCATGCCGGCTACAATGCGGGCAAGGGTGGTCTTCCCCACTCCGGGAGGCCCCCACAGTATAAACGAACTTATGCGGCGGCTCTCCACCATGCGCCTCACGACGCCGCCGTCGCCCACAAGGTGGCGCTGCCCCACATAGTCGTCGAGAGTGCGCGGGCGCATGCGCTCGGCCAAAGGTCTGTCCATAACTCAATGCAATTTATAGTGTGTATGCAAAGATAGCAATAATGCCGCAGAGTGGCGCCGCCTCACCGCAGGGCAGCCACGGCCGCACGGCATTGCGGCTTTTTTATTATTTTTGCATCCGTTACCCCAAAACACCCCTGCACTGAAATGAATGCATACACCGCAATAATCATAATGGCATGCTACTTCGGCATGCTGCTGCTGATTTCGCGCCTCACCTCGCGCAACGTCGACAACAACGCCTTCTTCCGCGGCAACAGGCAAAGCCCCTGGTGGCTCGTGGCCTTCGGCATGATAGGCACGTCGATATCCGGGGTGTCGGTAGTGAGCGTGCCGGGGATGGTGGGCACCATGAACATGTCGTATCTGCAAATGTGCCTGGGCTTCGTGCCGGGATACCTGCTGGTGGCCTACGTGCTGCTGCCGCTTTACTACCGCATGAAGCTCACGAGCATCTACGACTACCTCGACCGCCGCTTCGGCACCGCAAGCCACAAGACGGGAGCGTGGTTCTTCCTCATAAGCAAGCTCTGCGGCGCCGCGGCAAGGCTGTTCATGGCATGCCTCGTGCTGCAGAAATTCGTTTTCGACCCCTTCGGCATCCCCTTCGAGGTTACCGCCGTGTCGACAATACTTCTCACCTGGGCCTACACGCGCAAAAGCGGAGTGAAAACCCTGGTGTGGACCGACGCGCTGCAAACGCTGGCACTCATAATAGCAGTCGTAACCATACTCGTCACAGTTTCCTCGGCCATGAACCTCGACTTCAAGGGAATAGTGAACTTCGTAAGCAACAGCCCCCACGGCAGAATCTTCGTGTTCGACGACTGGCGTAGCGGGCAGTTCTTCTGGAAGGAATTCATTTCGGGAATATTCATAGTGATAGTGATGACGGGGCTCGACCAGGACATGATGCAGAAAAACCTCTCGTGCAAGAACCTGAAAGACGCGCAGAAAGACATGACCGCCTACGGACTGGCATTCCTGCCCATGAACCTGCTGTTCCTGTCGCTGGGAGTGCTGCTCTACGGCTTCTGCGCGCAAAACGGCATTGCCGTGCCGCAGCAAACCGACAACCTGCTGCCCATGCTCGCTTCGGGAGGCTATCTCGGCACCTTAGTGCCCGTGATGTTCATCATAGGCATCATAGCCGCGGCATTCTCGAGCGCCGACTCGGCACTCACCGCCCTCACCACAAGCCTCTGCATCGACATTCTCGGAGTGGAACGCAAGGAAGCCGACCCGCAGAAAGCCGTGCGCACACGCCGCCGAGCACACATAGCCGTAACCGTGGCATTCACGCTTTTCATACTCGCCTTCCGCGCACTCAACTCCACTAGCGTAATCGACGCCGTATACATCATGGCATCCTACACCTACGGCCCGCTGCTGGGGCTCTTCGCCTTCGGAATGTTCACACACCGCATGCCGCGCGACCGCTACGTGCCCTTTGTAGCTGCATGCGCACCGCTGATATGCTATGCCCTGAACGCCGCAGCCACAGCCTTCACCACATACCGCTTCGGATACGAACTGCTGCTGCTGAACGGAGCACTGACGTTTGCAGGACTTCTGATGCTCTCGCACCGGAGAACCGAAAAGAAAGAAGAAGTCTGAGATTTTTCAGAAAAGCCTTGCAAGCAGCAAGGCAAGTCGCCATGCACCGCGCCCCCCGGCAGAGGTGTAGCGGCGCAGAAAACGGCAGGCAAACGACTGAAGGCGCCCTTCGCGGCTTGCAGCCAGAGTTTTTACGGCCAGCGCTGCGCTGCAGTCTTCGCCTTCACTTGCAAGCCGCAGTTCTCTGTCAATCCACCCCAACAAAATGCTTTCGCGGAAATCAATGGCCCGCAGCAGCTTTGCAGCCCCAGCGCCAACATCATTGCGGGCTGCATCGAGAGCCTGCAGCAAAAGAGGCAACGATGCGGCAAAACCTGTACCCGTAATGCTTTCGGCATGGGCAAAGACACTGTGATAAGCCTTTCCCCTGAGCCACACCACCGCAGGGCGCGCAAGCAGCAGGCGTATTCCCAGTTCCCAGTCGTTCCAGCGCATCACGTCCTCGTTCCATCCGCCAATGCTACGGACAAACTCCGTATCGGCAACAAACGACTGCGTGGAAATATGCCCCGCAAGAATCTGCACCATGGCATCGGCAGAATATGGGAAAACACGGCGGCGGCGCACATTGCCGGCAACGATTTCCGTAGCACCGGCAACCACACCGGCTTCGGGATGAAGTGCAAATGCCGCTGCAGCATCGGCAAGGAAAGTAGGCGACATGATGTCGTCGCTATCGAAAAAGCTGATGTAACGCCCGCTGGCAGCGCGAAGCCCGCAGTTGCGCGCAGCCGAAGCTCCGCGACGGGCCTCGGAAAGCACCTTTATCTGAAATTCGGGGGAACTGTGCTCGGAAGCAAAGCGCCGGCACAATGCCGGAGTGCCGTCGGTAGAACCGTTGTCAACCACAAGCAGTTCGATGGGCCTGTGGGTCTGCGCCAGCACCGAGCCTAGCGTGCGCTCCACAAATGCGGCGCGGTTGAAGGCAGGCACTACAACGCTGACAAGCATGGCTTCCAACTGTTTATACGGATATCTCTTCGGCTATTTCCCCGACGATTTGTGGCGCAGATAGGCAATGCCGCCCAGCATCTGCCCAAGCATGGGAAAGAAATGCGCCATACCGGTACGTGCGGCACGGAACGCAAAGCATAAACACGACCAATAGGCGCGGACCCCGCTGCGGTAGTAGGCCAAAGCCCCCCACGAGCGCTGCACGCCATGGTCAACGTAAATCATACGCTGCTTGAGCATAGTTGAGGTCTCCACTATTTTCCGCGGGAAATAGCGCATTGCAAGCCCCAGGCGCAGGGCATCGGTGAGCCACACGTCCTGCTCGCCGCAGGTGAGGCAGTCCATGCCCAGGCCGAAGCGCTCGTCGTAGAGCAGACGGCCCTGTATGCTTGTGCGGCGGCAGGCCATCTCAAGGGCCGACACCCCATGCAAGTCGCCCAGCGTGGTGCAATCGTATTCCACGGCAGGATAGGGCCTCAGCGGGCGCCCGGTATAGGTTGACGCCTGAAAGAAAGCCACGTCCAACGAAGGATGAGCCTCGAAAGTCTGTTTTATAATGTCGAAAGAATCTTCCGAAAAGCGCGCATCGTCGTCGGCAAACACCACGACATCTCCCTTGGCGAGCCCAAGGGCAAAATTGCGGTTGCGGCTCAGTCCCTTGCCCTTTGTCTTTACAAACAACACATCCTTGCGCTGGACAAGCGCCTCGGGCACAAGCTCAAGATAGCGCTCGTCGGTATATTGATACGACACCACATATCTCACGTCGTCACGCGGCGGGACCATGTTGTCAAGAATGCGCACAACACCTTTGTTTATTGTGCATATCAGAACTTCAACCGTTGTCATTCGAATCTGTTTATTACGTCGATAACCTCGGCAACTTCGCCGTCGGTCATTGTGGAGTTTATAGGAATACTGAGCTCGGTGGCAGATATGCTTTCGGCTACGGGAGCCACGGTGCCCGAAAGCAGCGCCTTGAGCGAAGGCTGCATGTGAGGCGCCACGGGATAGTGCACCAAAGTCCTTACACCCGCCTCGAGCATAAACTGCTGCAGACGGTCGCGGCAACTGCAGCGCAAGGGATATACATGGAAAACGCTCCGCCCGGCATCGCCGCCATAAGGCTTGACAACGAGCGGATTGACGATACCGCGGTTGTAGGCAGCGGCAATCTCGCGGCGACGGGCATTCACTTCGTCCAGATGCTTGAGTTTCACGCGGAGGAAAGCCGACTGCAGTTCATCAATCCGGCTGTTGACGCCCAGATGCGTGTGGTGGTACTTCACGTCGGAGCCATAGTTGGCAATGACTCTGACAAGAGCCGCGAACTCGGCGTCGCAACTCGTAACGGCACCGGCATCGCTCAGAGCGCCGAGGTTCTTGGCAGGATAGAAACTGAAAGCAGCCGCATCGCCCCAGGCTCCGGCCTTGCGTCCCTGCCACACGGCACCGTGGGCTTGGGCGGCATCCTCTATGACCTTCAGTCCGTGACGCCGCGCCACCTGCACAATCGCCTCCATATCGCACACCGCGCCATAGATATGCACGGCTACAACAGCCCGTGTGCGGGGCGTGACAAGCGACTCAAGCGCCGCAGGGCTTAGCAGGAAATCGCCGGCATCGACATCGCACGCCACGGGCTTCAGCCCGGCACGCACCACGGCCAGAAAACTGGCCACGAAAGTATTTGCCGACACAATAACCTCATCGCCGTCGTTCCAGCGGCCGAGAGCCTTGTAGGCCATAAGGGCCAGCGTCAGGGCGTCGAGCCCGTTGGCAACGCCTACACATTGCGTGGTTCCGCAATACGCTGCGAATTCGCGCTCAAAGCCTTTCACCTGCCCGCCATACAGGTAAATGCCGCTCTTTATCACATCGGCAGCAGCCTGCAACAGTTCGGGCTCGTACTTCTGCGTAACTTTCTGCAAACTCAAATATTCTATCATACGAAATCTTTCAATCTGTCAATTGCGCGCCCGAGGTCGAGCGTGTAGGTATCGTAACATACGGTGCGCCCCCCGAAGCCTTCCTTTTCGAAGACAAGCCCCCGGTTGAGCCATTGCCCTCCCCGTTCGGTGGAAATGCCGAAGTCGAACCACGGCTTGCCGGCATATTGTTCCGACACGAGGCTGTCTATAAGCAAATCGCCTGCACCGAGGCACTTCCCCCTGTCGCATGTGGCGATATACTGTGTATGCGCAACCCGTGGCGTTTCGAACATCCACACCCCCGACAACACCTCGTCGCCGAGTTTGGCAACGAAAAGCTTTATTCCGGCAAAGCGCTGCATCAGCAGCTGCATTTCCTGCAGCGAATGCACGGGCTTCGCATTGTGGCGCTCGGCAAGCACCTGCGACAGAATGCCGTGGAACGCTTTCAGTTCGCTGCTTTGGGCACCGGCCTGCTCTATTGTGATGCCGCTCTTCCGGGCCTTCACCACTCCCCCCCGGCGGCTCTGCCTCTGATGGGGATGGCTTGCCGGGCACAGAGCCGACGACACGCCGCGCCCCGAAAGCTGCGCCCCGGCAGCGAAAAGCGCGTAGAGGTCCTCGCCGGCAGGCAGCGCGTGGTATATATGGGGCACAGGCTTGTAGAGCATGCTCACGGCCCCGAGCTTGCCGGCATAGTAACTTGCAGCAAGCGCCAGCATACGGTTCACCGAAAGCTGCACAGCCTTTTCGCCAAGCACGAAACCGCCGTAGGTAAGTCCGCCATGAGTCTGGACCACTTGCCCGCTGCGGCAGAAATTGGCAGGCAACAGCCCGCATATATTCCCTTTGTCGTCGAGGAAAACAAGCGAGGCATCCTCAAACCGGTCGGAATGATAGTCCATGAACCCGCGGTCGAAAAGGAATGTGCCGTTTTTGCTGTGCTTCACAAAACCGTTCCAGTCGCCGGCCATGCAGGGCGTATAGGCCACTGCCTTCATAGGGAACTGCCGTTGCGCCAGGCAAGATAATCGCCGTAGCCGTTAATGTAGCCCTCAGCGTCGTAGGGATGCGAAGCCGCAACCACGCACACGCAGTCGGGCGTAAAATCCCTGAGGTCGCACCATATACCCGCAGGCACAAGTATTCCCCCTCCGGGCGAAGAAATTCGGGTAGCCGACTGCACACGGCCGTCGCTGAGATGCATGGTGAACGAGCCGCGCACGGCAAACACCGCTTCGCTGCACGAAGCATGCGCATGGCCTCCGCGCGACTTCCCCCCGGGAACCGAAGTTATCCAGAAGATGCGCGCTATGGCGAACGGCAGCGTGCCGCCTTCCACGAAAGTCAGCACACCGCGCTCGTCGGCAACCGATATGCCCTGCAGAAGCATGCAGCCATCGGGCAACACTGTACGGGAATCCTGTTCCATGGCGCAAACTTAACCATTTTATGGCGAACTGCGGATACAGGGAACGGCAAAATTGTAAAAACACGGCTGGGGAACAAGCCTGCCTGCCCGCGGGCAGCGCCCCCGGGCACGGGTGCATGCGCGCAGCGCATGTGTTTTACCCGCATCGGCGCGCGGACGGCTGCAAAGCCGCTTTTCCGGAGCGGAGAATGAGCGGAAACTGCGTGCATCGGAAGCCTTCGCCGGCGGGGCGGACATGCGGGCGCATGCATGGGCATGGGCTGCGCAGGGCAGACGGATGCCTGCGCATACTTGAGGGCAATGCTTCAGACAACTCCGCCATCGGCAACAAAGGCCGCAAGTGATTGCGGCCCTTGTGTTGTGCATGTCAAAACGTCATTTTCCATTAGCGTGCCTTTGCGGCTTTCCTGGCGTTTTTGGCTTCGTTTTTCCAATACTTCCCAAGGAACTTTACGCCGCCTTCCTTCATGCCGGCAGTAAATTCCCTGGCAGCCTTTTCGGCTGCCTGTTCGTCCTGGGGCGAAGCAAAGGCATGGGAATAGCCCTTGATGTCGTTCCAGTGTCCGCGCGTGAAGTCGGGCACTTCAACGGGGGCGCTGTTGTTGTCCATGGAGAGTGCCCCGAGCTCGGCAAAGCAGCACCACTCAGCCAAATCGTATACGTCCATATCGAGCGGCAGTCCGTTCTGCAGACAGTAGACGAGCCTTGAATCCATAACGAAGTCCATGCCGCCGTGACCGCCTACTTCCTTGGCCATTTCGCCGTATTTCTTCAGGATGGGATGCCAGTATTTCTCTATCAGCGCATTCTTGTCGGCGTCGGGAAGATATTCGTGGCCCGAGAAGTTTTCGCTGGAAGGCGTAACGCCCACTCGCTTCATTTCTGCCGAAGAGAGGGCATAGCCTTCGTTGGGGTATTTGTTTGCAAAGCCCCTGGTGCCTACCACCTGGTACATGCGGTTGTAGGGCTGGGGGTTCATGACGTCGTGGTGCACGTCAATCATCTTGCCGTTTTCGGTGCGGATGAGCGTGGTGGTGAAATCGCCGTTGCGGAAACCGGCGTCTTCGCCGGAGCGTTCCTTCACCAGGGCTTTTCCGGTAACCGATTTGGTGTCCATGGCCACGAGCGTCTTCATGCGGTCGCCGCGGTGGATGTTGAAGAGCTGTGCCACGGGGCCGTATCCGTGTGTGGCGTAGAGGTCGCCGCGGTGCAGCATATTGTATTCCAGGCGCCATCCGAGCTTGTCGTCGGCAGATTTTTTCCAGTATGTATCCCAATATGGGGTAAGTGTGTGGCGGTAAGCTCCCGATGCGTGCATGAGTTCGCCGAACACGCCTTTCTGTGCCATGTTGAGGGTGTTCATTTCAAACCAGTCGTAGACGCAGTTTTCGAGAATCATGCAGTGCCTGCGCGTGGTTTCGGCAAGGTTTATAAGGTCCCAGATGTCTTTCATGTTCATTGCCGACGGCACTTCTATGGCAGCATGCTTGCCGTTCTGCATGGCGCACTTCGCTACGGGCACGTGGTGCACCCAGTCGGTAGCGATATACACCAGGTCGACATCCGTGCGCCGGCAAAGTTCTTCGTATCCGGCAGCGCCGCTGTAGACTGCCGCCTCGGGCATTCCGGCTTTCTTGAGGAACTGCTGGCAATAGTCGGCACGTTCCTTGTGGTAGTCGCAGAGAGCCGTTATCTGCACGCCGGGGATGTGTGTCCAGCGCTCAACGGCCCAGCTGCCGCGCGCGCCCAGTCCCACAAATGCCACTCTTACTACCTTGAGCTTCGGCGCGGTAAGGTTCAGGGCGCATTGCTGCCCGGCAGGGCGTGCGGGTGTTTCCACCACAATAGTGCCTTTGTTCCAATGCCACTTGCTTCCGTCGCTCAGCGTTCCCTGTGCGGCGGCCGTTACGAACGCAGTCAGCGTCAGTGCTGCGCACAAAATCAAATTTTTCAGTTTACCCATACTATTATGCTTTTGTTATGTTTTTA
>CAZDOH010000040.1:12946-19607 GCA_964507005.1 uncultured Prevotella sp.
ATTCATAGTCCAAAGGGATTGGCTTTCCGTGCCGCATCCTCCACCCGGTTCTGCAGCTGCACAAACTGGCTGTCAGCCGTATTGCCGTCTTCGGGAGGGGCTATGGAATCGGCTTTGGCCAAGTCGGCAGCAGCCCCTTCGCTGTCGCCATTTTTTTCGCGCACTGCTGCCCGTGCCCTGAAAAGCGATGCCGACTGGGGCATATACTCAAAGGCTCCCTCAAACACTTCCATGGCTTTGCCGAAGTCCCCCATTTCGGCACAGGCAGCTGCCTGGCCCGCATAGGCGTCGGAATTGAAGGGATTGAGCGCTATGGCCCGGGCATAAGCCCGGACTGCTGCCGGGCAGTCGCCTGCATGCCTGCGCAAATCGCCTTTCATGACGTACACAAAGTCGTCGTCCGTACCGCCGGCTATGAGACGGTCGGCATCGCCTTCGGCTTCTTCGTAACGGCTTTGCGCAAGGTTTGCCTGGGCCCGCATAGTGTAGGCGGCATCGTAATCGCCGGCAAGGCTGATGGCATCGGTGAATTTTGCTACGGCTTCGGCATGCTTTTCCATGCCTTCGCAGGCCATTGCGGCGAAATAGTGTGCCGACGGATTGCCTTTGTCAATATCCACGGCATGGCCTGCAGCGTCCAGGGCCTCGTCGAATTGCTTCAGCTGCAGTGCTGCCTGGGCAATGGATATCCAAACGTTGATATTGTCGGGGGAGCTGACGGCCATAGGGCGCAACAGCTTCAATGCGTTTTCCATGTCGCCGCCGCGCAGATATGCCTCGGCCAGGAGGGCACAGGCATCGTCGTCGGCAGCATTCAGTTCGAGTGCCTTTTCAAAATAAGCCGAAGCCATTTTGTATTCCTTCATATTCAAGGCCCTTACTCCGCTGTCGCGAAGCGTTTCAAAGGCTATGCGTTTCTTTTCAGTTTCGGTCTGCCCGGAATTTTCATCCCCGGTTACAGGCTCTGACGAAAACAGTGACTTGAAGAATCCCATTGTTTCAGTTCTTAAATAGGTTTGTTATTTTACCAGCACTTTCCGGTTGCCTGCAATGTAGATTCCAGGCGGAAGCCCTGTAACCTCGCTCACTCCCGACGGCGCATCCACCGTGCGCAGGAGCACTCCTTCGGTATTGCGTATGTGCAGCCGTATTCCTCCCTCGGAAACGACGGTAATGCAGCCATGCCCTCCGCTGACAGAGAAATTGCGGCGCACTGCGCTCTGCACGCCGAGCGTTGAGGCATCGAAGCCGTATTGCTTGTCGAGAGTTGCCACGCGCTGGTGTATCCAGTTGTTGAGGTAATTGAGTTCGGTGTCGAATTTCAAGCTTATGCCATCGGCATTGTTCCAGGCAGAAACTTCGCGCACATCGGCTCCGCTTTGCTTGAACAGCTGGCGGTAGGAAGCGAAGCGCTGGTAGAGCGAATCGGGATGGAACCAGTTGGGGCGCAACTGGGCATAGCGCGAAGCAAGGCTGTCGTTCCAGTCGTTGTAGTCGTAGAGCGACAGCAGCCGGTAGAAATTGTTTTCGCCATGCTCGTAGTTCCACAAAAAGGTAATGTAGTTCTGCGTAGCGTCGGCGGTAAGGGTTTCGCTTCCGTCCCAGCGCATTCCCCAAGTGCCGTCGAGGTCCCAGGGGCAAACGCTGAACTTGTTGTACTTCGTGATGTCGTAATTATAGAGGTATTCGTTCTTACCGTGATTGTCGGTAGCGAGCAACAGTTCAACAAACAGGTAGTAGTCGCGCCACACGGGAAGGTCGAAATAATCTTCAAGATATTTGAAAAAGTCGGCACGGTTGCTTGCCGCCACAAGGTTTACAAGCTTGCGCAGCGGTTCCCAGTCTATCGACTGCGCATCGCTCAGATCGGGGTATTTGGCTTCCCAGTTGTCCCAACTCTCGCTCAGGGTGCTTGCCGAAGATACCTCAGTCTTGGGATAGCTCTTCACATCGGGTTCGTGCCCCATGAGCACCGAATAGCTCCAGTTCACGGATTTATAGAGCACGCCGCGTACGGTGTCGGCTTCCGAGGAGTTTTCGCTTTCTATAAGTTTGCGCAACTGCAGTTGCTTGCGGTCTACTTTCTCGGTCATACAGTAAATGCCGGCATAGCGCCCGTTGAGGAACACTTCGACGAAGCGCCCCCTGGTGCCGTTTACAGCTTTGGGCTTGTATTGCGTCTGATAGGGCTTTGCCGAGAAATCAAGCCAAAGGTCGGTCGACACTCGGTTTCGCATGCGGGCATTGTCGATGGCCATGGCATCGAGTATCCAGTTGTTGTCGGAACGCAGACCGAAGAATTGGCAGTCGAGACTCTCGCCGGCAGCATCGTAGAGCTTTATTGCATACGACTTTTTCTGTTTGCCTGCAGCCGTGGCCCCACGATAGCGCAAACCCGCTTTAATTACAGTGTCGTTGCCCGACTCTTCAGCATTAACAACCCGCAATGTGCCGCCAGCATACGTTTCCGTATTGAAGCCGCTTCCGGTTATTTCCACGATTGGCATAAAGGTGAAATTCAACTTTGTCGTTGCCACGGTGCCTGTGTCGCTCACCACGGCAAGCGTGACGCTTTTGCCTCCCGCAACGTTTCCGAAAGAGAATGCACGGCCCGAAGTTACAGTCTTTCCGTCGATTTGCAGGCTGAGGGCAGCATCGTTGAGCGACACTTTCACTATCGTTATGAAAAGCTCGCTGAGATACCTGTTCTTCACCGTGTAGAGGTATTCACCGGTTTTGCTGTCGGGCACGGGCGCTTTGCCGCCTATCAGCAGGCTATCCACACACAGGGCGAACTTGAGGTTTTCGTTGTAGTCGGCCACCTGCCCTCCGTTGCTGTCATAAAAGCAGAACACTTCGTTCACGGCAGCAGTGCCCGAAGATTCGTAGGTGCCAGTCATGTGGTTGTCACCCGAACGCACATTGAGGCGGTTGTTGTCGTTTTGGGCAAGTGAAATCTGGAACCCTTCGCCCGAAGAGCTTATGCGCCACAAGGAATTGGCACTGTCGGGGCTCTCGGTGAGCGCCACATAGCGTTTCGTGTCGGTACGCTCGCCGTCGTAGGTGAGGTATTGCCCTGTGGCTGCATTGCGAATCGTATAGACACCGCTGCCTGCCATGCTGAATGTCCACCAGGCGTCGTCGCTGCTTTCATCGCCCACGGCATAGAATATCGGAGTGGCAAGGCTGTGGGCGCTGCCGGTGAGCAGACTGCCGCTTCCATACCCCGGGCACACTATTCTGTAACTCTTGCCGGCAACAAATGCCGGAGTGGCATATACAGAGCACACTGCGAGCAGCACGGCCACTACAACGGCGGCGCGCTGCAGGAAAATGCCTGGAATGCCGGCAACGGGTTCGCGTTTCATTTTATTCCTATATAGTTTTGTGTCTGCAGCGAAAGGCGCCAGCGTGTATCCTTGAGACACACATTCACCGTGGCATGGGTTATTTCGCCGTCGTTCCTCACGTCGCCGCACGAGCACGGCTGCAGAAAGCGGTGGCGCGCCTTGATGGCAAAATACCGCTCGAGCGGCTGCCCCTCATAGATTACCTTCAGTTCGTCACATTCCATGAGTTTCGGCTCGTAGTTCTTGGGCGACATGGTAACCCAGTCGATAGCCGCAGGGAGCAGGTTGGTGCCGTTGGTTTCAATCTGCACGAAGCACCCTTCGCCGTGAAGCATGGCTAGCAGGGCATCGTCGGTCTGCAGAGACGGTTCGCCTCCCGTAAGCACAATGTGCTTGGCAGGATACTGCGAGAGCGTGGTGGCAATGTCGCCGAGAGTCATGTCCAGGCTTTCGCGGAAATCGGTGTCGCAGAAGCTGCAGCGCAGGTTGCATTCGGCAAAGCGTATGAACACTGCCGGAACACCGGTAAAATATCCCTCGCCCTGCAGTGTATAGAATATGTCGTTTACCTTATAAAGTTTTGATTCCATTGTTGTAGATATTTCAGAATTCTACGTCTGCCACGCCGTCTTTGATGTAGCAAGCCACATTGCCTTCGGTTTCCTGGAAAGTCACCTTGTAGCACCCTTCAATGCTGTCGCATATATATTTGGCAAGGTTTTCGGCCGTGGGGTTGAAGTCAACTACGTCGTTGGCCACACGATGGTCGAGCATCCCGTCCACTACACTCTTTATTTTCTTGAAATCCACCACCATGCCGCTTTCGTTGAGCTGCTGGGCACAGCAGTAAACGGTTACCACGGCATTGTGGCCGTGCAAACGGGTGCAGCGGCTTTCGTAGGGCAGCGAAAGCTGGTGGGCCATGGCCACTTCCATGCGCTTCTTTACATAATACATTATCTTGAAAGTTTTTTTGACAGTGGTGAGCAAAGTTATGAATTTTATGCCAAGATTTCGCCTAGTGGCATACTTTTTTCAAAACTTTGCATGCATACCCCGGAATGGCACGATATTCGCTTGCAATTTTTCAAAGAGTGAATCAAAAAAACAACGCAATATGACAAAAGGCACTATCGGGGTTACAACCGAAAACATTTTCCCCGTCATCAAACAGTTTCTTTACAGCGACCACGAGATATTCCTTCGTGAAATAGTTTCGAATGCCGTAGATGCTACGCAAAAACTCAAGACGCTGGCAGCCAAGGGCGACTACAAGGGCGAACTGGGCGACTTGACCGTAAGGGTGAGTCTGGATGCCGACAAGGGCACGCTCACCATCAGCGACCGCGGCATCGGCATGACTGCCGAAGAAATAGACAAGTACATCAACCAGATAGCCTTCTCGGGGGCCAACGATTTCCTCGACAAGTACAAGAACGACGCCAATGCCATCATCGGGCACTTCGGCCTGGGCTTCTATTCGGCATTCATGGTGAGCAAGCAAGTGGAAATCGTAACTCTGAGCTACCGCGAAGGCGCACAGGCAGTGAGATGGACGTGCGATGGTTCGCCTTCCTTCGAAATAAGCGATGCCGAGCGCGACAGCCGCGGCACCGACATCATACTCCACATCGACGACGACTCGAAAGAATATCTCGAGAAAAACCGCATCCAGGAACTGCTCGGGAAATACTGCCGCTTCCTGCCCGTGCCCGTGGCCTTCGGCAAGAAAACGGAATGGAAAGACGGGAAATACGTAGACACCGACGAAGACAACATCGTGAACGACGTGCATCCGCTATGGACCCGCAAACCCGCAGAACTGAAAGACGACGACTACCTGAAGTTCTACCGGCAGCTCTACCCCATGGCCGACGATCCCCTGTTCTGGATTCACCTCAATGTGGACTATCCCTTCAACCTCACGGGCATTCTCTATTTCCCCAAGATAAAGAGCAACATCGACCTGCAGCGCAACAAGATACAGCTCTACAGCAACCAGGTGTTCGTTACCGACAACGTAGACAACATCGTGCCCGACTTCCTCACGCTGCTGCACGGCGTAATCGATTCGCCCGACATTCCCCTCAACGTAAGCCGCAGCTATCTGCAGGCCGACAGCAACGTCAAGAAGATTTCCACTTATATCACAAAGAAAGTGGCCGACCGCCTGCAGGGCATCTTCAAGAACGACCGCAAGAACTTCGAAGAGAAATGGGACGACCTTAAGATATTCATCGACTACGGCATGCTCTCGCAGCCCGATTTCTACGACCGCGCCAAAGATTTCGCCCTTCTCAAGGACATCGACGGAAAGTATTTCACGCTCGACGAATACCGCCAGCTCATTGCCGGCAACCAAACCGACAAAAACGACACAGTGGTATATATCTATGCCAACGATGCCGAAGCGCAATACACTTATATAGAAAATGTAAAGGCGAAAGGTTACAGTGTGCTGCTCATGGACGGCCAGCTGAGTGCTGCAATGCTCAATCTATACGAGCAGAAAATCGACAAAAGCCGGTTCACCCGTGTTGACAGCGATGCTGCCGACCGCCTTATTCCCCACAAAGACGACGCCGAAGAACCCGCTGCGGGCAAAGCCTCGGAAAACGTTGCCGAAATGTTCCGCTCGCAACTGCCATCCATCAAAGACACGCGATTCAGCGTCGAAGCACGGGCTGCCGGCGCACAGGCGGCTCCCGTCACCATCATACAAAGCGAATACATGCGCCGCATGAAAGACCTTAGTCAAATACAGGGCGGCATGTCGTTCTACGGCCAGATGCCCGACGAATACATACTGGTGCTCAACAGCGACCATCCGCTCATACAATCCATAAGCAAGGACGGGGAAGCAGCAGTGGCCGTAAAGTTACAGCCTATTGATGCTGAAATCAAGGGGCTGGAAGCAAGGCGGGCCGTAATACAGCAGGAACAGAACAAGAAAAAGCCCGAAGAAATCACCGACGACGACCGCAAGAATATGAGCCAGTGCGATGAGCAGTTATCAGCCCAGCGCGATGCGCGCAGCAAAGTGCTGGCAGATTACGCCGCAGGCTGTGGCAAGCTACATCAACTTGTAGATTTGGCTCTGCTGCAGCGAGGCATGCTGCGCGGCGAGGCGTTGAACAAGTTCATCGCCCGAAGCATTGAAATCATCAAATAAGCCGAATTTCCATAAAAGCTGTTCAAAACCTATGCGCCCGTCAACCCGGGTGCATAGGTTTTTTATTCTATAGGCAAGGTCTACAGCAAATACCCATGAAACGCTTATCCCTTACCAAACACGAAAAAGAAGTGCTCCG
>CAZDOH010000041.1:0-19457 GCA_964507005.1 uncultured Prevotella sp.
CCCTGTGGTGAACATCTA
The DNA here is from genome assembly GCA_964507005.1 of uncultured Prevotella sp. GTDB lineage: Bacteria > Bacteroidota > Bacteroidia > Bacteroidales > Bacteroidaceae > UBA6398. The sequence continues at coordinate 19 of CAZDOH010000041.1, forward strand.
CAATGCCGCCAAGGCTACTGCTGCTACGGCTAAAGGTAAACCGGTGAAACTTGACATCGATACAAAGTTCCCGCTTGACAACAATGTAGTCATTACCGTTGAGCCTGAGAAAGCCGAGAAATTCACGATGTCGCTCCGTATTCCCCTCTGGAGCGAAAACACCGTTGTCAAGGTCAACGGAAAGGCATGCAGCAATGTGGTGGCCGGACAGTATCTCAAAGTCACGCGCAAATGGAAACGCTCTGACAAAATAGAAATTGCATTCGACATGAAATGCCGCATTATCTCGGCGCCTACCGAAGGAAGCAATCCCGAAGGAAAATACTTCAAGGCCCTGCAGTATGGCCCTATAGTGCTTTCGCGCGACGAGAAAACCGACAGCAACTACAACAAGCCCACCCAGGTGATTGCCGATGCGCAGGGCATAGTCAATGTGAAGCGTGTGGCGCCCACTCTCGGCTATACGCGAATGGAATTTGAAGTGCCCACAACCGACGGCCCCATACGCATGATTGACTATTCGTCGGTTGACTGCTGGGACGGCTCGCATATATGCACGTGGCTGCCTATGAAACGATAGGCATGGCCCGCGCCGTAACATGTTTCAGTAAATCCTGAAGTTCGCGTGAAAAAGACAATTGGTTTGGTGCTTGCGCTTTTCCTGATGGCAGGAACATTTGCCCGTGCCGAAGAGACCGACAGTTTATATGCGTCTGCCAGAGTGGTGGGGAAGAAATGGACAAGCTTCAATCTTGCCGACGTGCGCCTTTCCGATGGCAGCTATTTCAAGAAGATGCAGGACATACACTTGAATTACCTGCTTTCTCTTGACCCCGAGCGCTTGCTCAACAACGTATTGCGCGGAGGCGGCATCCCCACAACCGCAGAAAACTACGGCGGCTGGCAGCACGATAGCGGCAACGGGTTCTCGAATTACATGTCGGGCTGCGCCATGATGTATGCGAGCACGGGCGATGAGCGTCTGCTGCAACGGATAAAGTGGATGATCGACAATATCGCCGACTGTCAGGAAAGGGAAAACCTCGACGGCTTCTTCTATTTCGGGCGCAGCAAAGGTGCAGCCTCTTACGACGCTCTGATGTCGGCTACCGACAAAGCGACCGGCCTCACCAACAACGGGGAGGATTTCTACACGAACCCCGCCATGGCCGGTATGGCGTTTTATCAGCTGCACCGTATATTCTACGGAATACGCGACGTTTACTGCTACACCCGATACGAAAAGGCGAAAGACGTGTTCGTGAAATGCATGGAATGGGCCTGCAAATGGACTGACCGGATTTCAAGCGACGCGCGGCTGCAGATGGCTCTGGAAGCCGAACACGGCGGTATGGCGGAACTGTTTGTCGATGCCTATGCGCTGACGGGCAACAAACGCTTTCTGAAAAATGCGGAGAGATGGATACACAGTCTCAATTTCAGGGACAAGATGGCCGAAAACTACGACGTGTTGACATCCCGCCACGCTAATGCATACGACCCCAAATTCATGGGGCTGATTCGCAATTATGAATTCACGGGGAACGAGCGTAACCGCGATGCGGCATTGAATACGTGGAATGCCGTGGTCGGCCGCCACGTGCTTCCCATGGGCGGGCACGGCCGTTGGGAGCGTTATGGCGAACCGGGGAAACTGCTTGACGAACTGGCAAACACTTCTACCGAAACCTGCTGCACCAACAATATGCTGCGTTTCACCAAAGCTATGTTCTCGGTTTTTGGCGATGCCAAGTATCTGGACTTTTACGAAAGGGCACTCTATAACCACATTCTTGCGTCGAAGGATCCTGACTGCAAGTCGGTAGGCGGCGGTTTCTGCTATTACCAGTCGCTCATGCCCGGGCAGCATAGGAAATATATGGACGACAGCAGTTTCTACTGCTGCTGGGAAACCGGTTTGGAGAACCATTCAAAATACGGCGAAGCTATCTATTTCCGCAACGGGAAAGACATTCTAGTGAACCTGTTCATCCCGTCGGTATTGGAATATAAAGACAAAGGCTTTTCGCTCAAGATGGAAGGCAACTATCCCGCAGAGAACGTGGTGACGCTGACGGTTACGGGAAACCGCGATTTTGCGGGAGACATCATGTTCCGCTGCCCGCAATGGATGGATGCCGGCAACGTACAGGTTTCTGTAAACGGGCAGCCACGGAACATTGACATTAAGGCGGGAGAGTTCTTCGCAGTCAGCCACGAATGGAAAACGGGCGACGCGATAAAGATCACCCTGCCGGTGGAATTGCGCTACGAGCCTTCGGAAGAGCCCAATGTGGCGAGCCTGTTCTACGGCCCTCTGCTTATAGTGCCCAATATGGGAACGGTGTCGACGGGCGACTATATCAGCAACGTCTGGGACCAGCAGGCCGACACGCAAGTGAAGGATTTCCCCGATTTCCCGCATTTCAGCAACTCAAAAGAGAATCTTTCGGCATGGATTTCCCGGCAAGGCGAGGCTTTGGAATTCGTGGCGGAGGGCACGGACCGTACTTATCGCTTTGTTCCCTTTTACGCGGCTCACCACATGCGGACTTCCATCTATCAGCGCTTTGTGGGCAAAGAAGATTTGAAGTGGGAGCGCGATTATGTTACCGACCGCGTTGTTTTCAATCTAAACGAGGCCGGGCACGGCTATAGCGGGCGTTCCACTCTCGATACAAACTGTAACCGCTACTTCCGGCACGTGGCTGCCGGAGACTTTGTTTCATACACGATGAAAGTGTCGGAAGCGCCCGGCGCACAGCATTGGATTGCCGTGAAGCACCAGGGCTGGGAGCGGGAAGATGTAGGCAACTACGAGGTGTATGTGGATGACGTGCTGATTGGCAGCATGGGCTCTTGCAGGCAGATGAAACAGTTCACCTACCCAACTTGCTTCTTCAAGATTCCCCGAAGTCTCACCGACGGCAAGCAGGAAATCAAGGTGAAGCTCCGGCAGAAGGATTGCGCCATGAACTATTACGGTCTGGAGGTCGTGACCGACAAATATCTTAAGGAGTTTTATCCCGAAACGAAGTATGCCTGTGCGTCGCCACGGAAAACAGTAAGGCTTGAGGCAGAGGCTGCCCAGCCTCACGGGGAAAACCGCACTTTCGACGGCAAGAGTTCGTCGGGCGCTTACGTCTCGAGCCTGGATTCCTATCTTCAGTTCAACAACGTGGTTGCCCTTGAAAACGGCAAACGCGAATTGTCGGTGTGTTATCGTGGCAGCGCAAAGCTCAAATACAATCTGACAATAAACGGCGCGACAACCAAAGTGAGTCTCCCTTCAACTGGTGGGGAGTGGGCTGTACGCACCGTGAAGGTGGCTTTGCGGGAAGGCTTCAATACTGTCCGTCTGGCCCCGGCGGCAGCAGGCAATACTTGCGATGTGGACTATATTGAACTGAACCTCGGCAACTGCCGATAACGTTTACGGAAGCAGCACGATGCGTATGTAATCTTTAAGGCGAAACAGCTTGTTTCCCATTCCTCCCTGCGAATCGCTGAGCAGTATCAGACTTTGCCGCCCCGCTATCTGAGGCCCGGGGCACATGCCTTCGTAGTTTGCAAAATTCATTTGTGCCGGTTCTAGCTTTGTGGTGAAATCGGCAATGGCTGTCTTGAACAGAAAGCGCGAGTCGGGCCAAGTGCTTAAGTCTGACTGCGCGCTGCATTGCGCTTCTTCAGTCGGCTCGATGCTGAAAAGGCGTATGCGGCATTTGGCTCCGATATAGTTTTGCGGCACGCTGAGTTCGCGTTCCATTACAACGAGCCGGCCGTCGGGCATTGCGGCTATCTCGGAAATGCCGTGGGCGTAGTATTTGGCTTCGGTAGGCAGGGAAGGCTGCTCAAGGGCATAGGCATACTGCGCCGTAGGCGAGAGGCTGTCGTTGAATTCCAGGATGCGCACTGCATTCCGGCCGTTTGCACCGTCGCGTTTCAGCGGGCGCTCGGTGGTGGTGTAGAAGCGTGAGCGTGCCTCGCTGCGGCAAAGCGACTCGAAGCCGAAGTTGGCGTGTATGCTGTCGGGCGCAAACATTGCGGGCACTTGCAGCTCGCGGCCCGTAGGCTTCCCGTCAAGGGAATATTCTATGATGCGCTGGTCGTCTTCCGCGCTTATAAACACCGTATTGGCCGAGGGCAGGAAACAGATTCCTTCTTCGTCTCTCCCAATGGCATCGCTGGCTGAAGTTTGCAGTTGGCTTCGCGTTACGTTTCCGATGTGCCCGCTCGCGGTGTCGATGTCGATGTTGAAGATGTAGAAGCCGCTGTGGATTTCCTTGTCGCTTACCACGGCATAAGAATTGCCTTCGATGTGCGTTATGCCGCTGTAGTTGGCGGGGGCGATGTCCCAGCGTTTCATGCTTTGCTGCTTCAGAAGGTCGACGCTTTGGGCGTAAAGTCCTACGCTGCATGCCAGCATAGGCACAAGTACGGCAAATGTGAGCGGATTTTTCATTTTTCGCAGTTTACGGTTATCGTTGCGGCTTTTGTGCGCCCGGTGAATTCGGGGGAATAGAGGCACTGCACCGTTGCGGGGGCTGCGAGGTAGGAGCCGGCGCGGTCGGTGCGGAAATCGAGCGTAAGCACATGTTTGCCCTTTTCCAGCTTCTCGAGGAAAATGCATTGCGAAGCGTCTCTCGCGGCAAGGTAAACCCATTCCCCGTCAATGCAGCGGTAGCCCGAAGTCTGGCTTACGGGCTCGAAGCAGGCAGGCTTGGGGTCGCAAAGGCTTACGTAGTCGTAGTCGCGCGAGGAGTTGATGGTGTAGCGCACCCTGACAAGTTCGCCGATGCCGATGTTGCTTGCCGATGCCAGCGGAATCTCCTTGCCGTTTCTCACCACGCGGTATTCGCGCTGCAGCGTAAGTTCCTTTCCGCCGCTTTCAACCTCGTCGGCAGGCATAAGCCCGCGGCTGTAGATGGCGCCCCACGATATGCCGCCGTCGCTTCGGGTGATGTTGAGCGCATGCGCTGCCGGGGCTTCAGCGTCGGAAATGTCAGCGCGCATGTAACCTGTGGTTTCGGCATCGCTGGTTGTGGCTTTCGGCAGCAGGTCGTAGGCGGCGCCGCTTCCCAAAGTTAGCGTCATGGCCTGCGGCATTGTTGTGGTGAAATGCAGCAGCGTGGAGTCGCGCCTTGCGGCTGTAAGCAGGGCGTAGGTTGCGTCGACGGTGTTGAGCACAGTGCCCCAGCTTTGCGTGCGCTTCGACTGTATGAGCCAAGTGAGCATGCCGTCTTGCGTGGCTTTGTCGGCTGGCTTCAATGCAGTCACGGCTTCGAGCGCTGCAACCTGTGTGGGTATGCGATAGCAGGGATAGTACGTCGGCGCTTCGTAGGAATCGAACCAGATGCCTTTGTCCTTGTCCGAAACGGTGTGCTCGAGTATGCTCTGCAGGGCGATGGCGGCTTCTTTGTCGTAGCCGGCATTGCTGAGCACAAGCGCGGCAGTAGCTTTGTCGCTGATGTCCAGCTCGGGGAAGTTTTTGCGCAGCAGCGGCATCAGGTAACGGATGTTTGCCGAAGCGGTAGCCGAATGCTTGCCTGTCTGCAGACGCATTACGTTGAGGTATTGCAGATGCATGTAACCGATGTCGGGCTTGTGGCCGTTGCGCTCGCTTTTCTTCATTATGGCTATAACTTCAGCCATCAGTTTGTCGAGGAATGCCGTAGCCTTGTTAATTGCAGGCTGCATGTCGCTGTTGTTTGTCAGGGCGTTGAGGCGCAAGAGCATTGTGGCGATTTCGGCAGTGATGTAGTAGCTGGAATGCATGCCGGGGAACCAGCCGAAACCGCCGTCGGCAAGCTGAAGCAGCTTTACGCGTTCGGCAAGGTTGCGCATTCTCATGCCCGAAAGCGTGGCGTCGAAAGTGCGGGCCAGTTCGCGGCGCGAGACTCCCGTTGCTTCCACCGTCCACGGCGTTTCGTCGAGCAGCATTGTCTTCAGGTCGGGATTGCGTTGCAAAGCGTTTGCCAGCAGTGAGACACTGTCACTCTCGTTGCTCCATCGCTCGGCGGCTTTGCGTATTTCGGGCGACTGCGAAACGATTTCGTGCTCGATGGTCGCTGCGTAAAGCGCGGCGGTAAGCGACAGCGCGTCTTCGAAGCCCGGCTTGTCGATTGCCGGCAATGCCTGCACCGCGAGCCATGTGGGATTTGCGGTGTATTCCACAGTCAGATTCCGGCCCTTTGTCATGCTGTCGGCAACGGCTATGGTGTGGGTGCCGTCGCCGTGGAGCGTGAACGGCTCGGCCGAAAGCGTTTCAACCATATTTGAAAGAAGCGGGATATAATGCCGCTCGCCGTCGGCGAATGTGCCTGCGTCGGCAGTTATGCTGCATACCAGTAGCGGGGAAGTTATCGACTCGTCGGCTTTGAAGGTGAACGACACTGTGGTTTCGCCGTTGGTACCGAGGCTGAACTTGCAGTTTTGGCGTGAAATCTCGGCCAGCGTCTCGGCATTGCTGACGGTCATCGTGGCGCGCCCCTCAAGCGGTTTGGCAGAGAGGTTGCGTAGCGTGGCGGTTACTGTGGCGTTGTCGCCGGTGCGCACGAAGCGCGGCAGGTTGGGCTGCACCGTAAACTCTTTGCTGACGGTTGCCGCGGTGTCGGCTTCAACGATGTTCATGGCTTTGGTGTGTGCCAATAGTTTTACGTTCCATCGCGTCAGGCTTTCGGGCACGGTAAACGCAATGCTGATGCGCCCGTTGGAGTCGGAACGCAGGGTGGGGGCGAAATACGCCGTTTCGGCAAAGTTTTCGCGCAGAGGTGTTGCGGCTTCATTGCCGGCATCGGTGTCGCCGGATGCCTGCGCGGCGGTAAGGCTTGCTGTTTCTTCTACGGGCAATCCCGCTATTTGCCCTCTGAGCTCTGCAAAATTCGAAGTGCGTGCCTTGAGGTGCTTGCCCGGTGCGGCATCCAGAACCATGGCCCGGTTTACCTTAAGCGAACTCTTCCCGAGCGCGTAGCGCGATGCTTCAATGGAATGGCTGAAACAGTCGAAATTGAGATTGTCGCAGCTTTCGTAGTTTATGCTGTACTGATAGCTGTAGAGCGCAAGCTTTTGGGCGAAAGTGCTCCACGAACCGCTGGGAATATGGCGCGGAATGTATATTGCCGAATGCCATGTGTTGTCGGCGAACTTGTCGAGCGAGGCATCGTATACGGCAACTACTGCCGAAGCATGGGCTGCGCTGCCGTCGGGATTGAGCAGCTGCAGGCGCCATTCCTCGCTTTGTCCGGGGTGCAGGCGGTCGCGGAACGAAGTCCATTTGTAGCGCAGGCGCTTGTCGGGCCTTGGCTTTGCGATGCTGAGCCTTTCGGTGTAGAGCTTGCCGTTTTTCATGAAAGCAAGGTTTACGGAGATGCCGTCGCCGTACTCTTCCTTGTAATTGTATGCGAGGCGCAGTATGCTGTCGGACAGTTCAATTTGTCGGCTTTCAATTAGCTTTCCGTTGGCGGTGACGTCGTAGAATGCCGTAACCCTGTCGAGCGACGAGCCTATCAGTACGAATGCTTTGCCTTGGGCGTCGAAGACGTCGGCGGGGGAGTAGAGGCGTATCGCTTCGGTGCTGTCGGCCGGCCGTGTGTCGCAGGCCGAGAAAACCAGCAGCTTGCGGTTTATGTCGTAAATGGAGTCGTTGTCGTCGGCAAGGCGTGTGCGCAAAGTGTAACTGCCCGACGGAAGGGCGCGCAGCTTGTCTGTCGCGACGGGGGCATTTGTAGTGAAAGTGTCTTCGAGGCACAGGCGGCTGCCTTGGTAAAGCGCCCAAATGCCTTTGCCCTGGATATCCTCGCCCGAGAGGTTGTGCATCGTGAATACCGGTTCGGGCAGATTTTCCTTGTCGATTTTTGCCGGCAGGTTGCATTCTATGAATATGTCGCGCTTTCCGGCGCGGATATTTTCGGCTGCTTCCTGCGTCTCGCCCGATGCCGAAGTTACGCTTGCCTTTACGGTGTAGAGCAGTGAGCAGTGGCAAAGGGCGTAGTCATCGGTGCTGCCGGCCGTGAGGGGAATGCGCATCGTGAAATTGCCGTCGGCGTCGGTTGCGGTGGTGTCGCGGAAGATTACGTTGCGCGAGTCGTCACGGCGAAACCACCAGAAGACGCGGCGGTTTACTTCATACACCACTTTCGCGCCCTGCAGCCCGGAGCCCGAATAGGCTACGGCATGCCCGGCAACGCTTACGGTGTCGCCTATGGCATAGCGCTCACGGGGCTTGTCGGTTTTGACTTCGAACGTGGGGCGTTTGTATTCCTCTACTCTTATGTTGGTCGAAGTCTGGTTGTTGGCTGTGATGCGGAAATTGCCCGGAAGCGTGGTTTCGGGCAGCGTGAATTCGGTGCCGAAAGCTCCGAACTCGTCGCTTGACGTTTCGTTTTCGGCTATTGTCTTTCCGCGGCTGTCGCTAAGTGTGACTTTTATCTTTTTGTCGTATTCGGTGTTGAATTCATCGCCTTTCTGCGTGAACACTATCCCGGCGACGCACACTTTCTGCGCGGGGCGGTATACGCCGCGGTCGGTGTAGAGCCGGTATTGCTCCTTTGCGGTTACGGCGGCGGGGCTGCCGACTGAGCCGAATACCGAAGCGCACGGCGAGTAGCGGTCGTTGCCGTATTCGGCATTGTATGTCGCGGAGTTTCGATAGGCTACCGTTACTTCGCCCTTGCTGTCGGCGGTGTAGGTGGTGCTGAGTTTCGATGTGCCGTTGTCGTAGACAAACTCGTTGACTTTGGCTCCGGCAACGGGCTTGCCGCTGCGCGCGTCAACAACGGCTATGCGCGTGCGGCGTTCGGGCAGTTGGTAAAACAATGTGCGCAGGTTGCTGACGTATAGTCTCTGGTATTTGTCGCTGTTGCTCTCGCCTTTGATTCTCGCGATGTAGATGCCGGGCTGCGCCGGTGCCGTGCAACTGAAGCTGTCGGTGAAGTGGAAGTATTCTTTGGCGGGCTTGACGGTGTTGGAATAGGCTTGAATCGCGCTTTTTGCATCGGGTTTGAATTTTCGGAGCAGCGCGGGGGTTTTCTTTACTTCGGCAGTAGTGTAGGGTGTGCGGAAAAGTTGCACGCTGGGGTTTGCGATGTTGTCGACGTCTATGCTGCCTTTTATCCTCTCGCCCGTGTAGGCCAGGCTTGTGGAGAAATGCGCTTCGCATCTCCTTGCTTTCATTTCCTTGATGATGTTGCGCAGTTCTGCCGTGCGGGGATTCGACGCGTATTTCGCTATGCCGCTCTTGGCCAGGCTGTAGCGCAGGTCTTCGGTGGCGCATTTCCCTTCTTTCATCCTTTCGCAAAGGTATATCAATGCTTCCACGGCGCACGGACTTGAGGAATATTGGCGGGCGAGACTGATGGCGGTGGTGTAGTTGCTTTTCAGCGTGTCGGTGTATTCGCCGCTGAAAAAATTGCCGCTTTCGTCGCCCAGCGAATCGAGCGTGCAGAGTATTGTGGCATCGTAGTTGCCGGCGCGGCGATAGTGGTCGGCAATGCGGTGGCGGATGCTGCGACGCATGGCCACGGCGCTGTCGCGCACCGAATAGACTCTGTCGAGGATGTTGGCGGCGTCGCGGCAAACCACATTGAGCAGGTCGCCCTTGAAGTACCGGCTGTCTTTCCCCTTGATTATTGGCGGCATGAATTCGCTTGCCTTGCGGTTGTCGAAGATGCTGAAGTCTTTCACGGCTTCGGCAATGTGTTCAAGGCATTTGCTTTGTTGCCCGTCGTCCTGGCTGCCGGCGTAGCCGTGGGCTGCCACCAGGTGCCACAACGCGCGTTCGGCGGGGCGCCGCTCACGGTTGGCAATGCTGTCGATTTGGCTTAGCGTGGCGAGGGTGCTGTCGGGCGAGATTTCGGTCTGCAGTGTGTGGGTGTATATCGCTGCCTTGAGCATTTCGCCGGTTTTGCCCGAAGCCGAGGCTTGCCGGTAGATGTTGCGCAGTTCGGCAATGGCTGTCTTGGGGAGGTCTTTCGCAACGGCGTCGTCGACTTTTTTCCAAAGCGTTGAGATGTTTTGTGCTCCGCATGACATTGAAATTGCGGCTGCAACGAGGCAGAGTAATTTTTTTGCAGAATTCATATACGTGTGTGTTTGCGGCAAAGGTAGTCAAAAGCTTGTTTCGCGTGATTGAAATATGGTTAAAATTCTTGCAGAATATATTTGCAACGCGCTCGGCGGCATACACATTTGCCGGAAAGCGCATTGCGCTAAAATTCTATGCGCAAAGAAGAAAAATTCTTAGCGCACAAAAGAAAAATTATGTGCGCACAGCGTAAAAATTTTCAGCGCATAGAATTTTTCCGCTGGCGTATATCGCAAAAGTCCCCACTGTATATGGCGAAGTTCCCCTGCGCCTCACGCTGTTTCTGCGGGGTTTGCCTATTCCACCATGGGGTAGGGCGATGCCTGGCTCTGTATTTCAATGTATCCGTCGGCCGGGGTGTGTTTTCCTTTCCAGCACACGCTGGCGCGGATGCGTATGGTCCCGGGTTTCGTGGTGCTTTGAATGATTACGGGTGCCGAGCCCCATTTTACGTCGACGGGATTGGTGAAACTTTTGGCGTCGCCTATGATGCGCCCTTCGCCTTCTATTGTGAAGACAATCTTTTCGTTGTTGAGGTGCTTCACGTTGCCTTCGTCGTCGGTGATTTCGGCGATGACGGTAACGAGGTCGCTGCCGTCGGCATACAGCGGCGTTCCTTCGCTGTCAACGGAGAGGCGTATCTTAGTCGGTCTGCGCGCCGGCTTTACCTGATGTGTCGCCGCCAGTTTCCCGTCAACGAATCCTTCGGCCAGCAGGCTCAGCCCGTCTTTGGCGTTTTCGTAGCTGAGCCATTTGTCGTCCATTACATGAAATACGTCCTTGAAGGTTATCACGGGCGAGGGGATGCCTTCGCGATGCTGCTCTTTCACGTAGGTGTATACTTTGCTGCCGTTCTTGCCTTTGTTGCACGTAAGCCGCACCGAATCGCAGTTGCTGAATACGGTTATGTCGGCGGGCGAAAACGGTGTCATCTCGTTGGCAATGTAAACCATCGGCCCGCTTTCGGCTATTAGCTTGTCGTTCTTGTATTTCGGCCTTTGCGAGCAGAACATGTAATAGGAATATTTCTTTTGCCGGTAGTTGTCCATTATGCCGCCGTAGAATGGGTCGGGGTGATAGCCGCGCTGGTGGTCGAAAGAGTGCCAGAGGCAACCGCCGACATGTTGCCTTGTGGTGCGGTAGAGCGCGTCGATGCAGGTGTATTTGTAGTCGGTGCGGGCATATCCCTTTGCCTGTACCAGCATGGGAATTTCGCCCCATGCGCGGCTGGCGCGGCCGGGCGAATTGTGCGAATCCCAGTTGTCGACGTTGTCGCCCCATTCGCGGGTGAAGTATGTCTTTCCGGGCAGAAGTTCCTGCAGACAATAGGTGGAGTCGCCCGTCAGCGGGTGGCCGAACAGAATGTCGTAGTAGTTGCTGCCAGTTGCCGTGGCGTCGGATGCCGTGTAGCAGTAGGGATACGGGTATTCCTCTTCAACAGTCTGCTTTACTTTCAGCGCAAATTCTTCGGGATAGCCTGTCTCGTTGAGAATGGGCTCGTAAAGCCATACCGAAGGGCGGTTGCGGTCTCTTCTTATGATATTGCGTATGTCGGAATATACGTGTTCGGCGAAACTGGGTTCGGTATTCCAGAATTGCCATCCGGGCGTGTTTTCAATCACAAACAGTCCCAGCTCGTCGCAAGCGTCCATGAATGCCGGGTCTTGAGGGTAGTGAGCGTTTCGTATAACCCTCATTCCTGCGCTGCGAAGCTTTTTGGCATCGCGCCAATGCAGACTGTTCGACAGCGCATTGCCCACAACGGCATAATCCTGGTGGCGGTTGGCTCCGATAAGCGGTTCGCCGAATGGCTTTCCGTTGAGCCAGAAGCCTTCTTCGGCTTTGAATTCCAGGCTGCGTATGCCAATTCTGATATAATATCCGTCAACAATTTTGCCGTGAGCATCCTTTATATATGTGTAAAGGCGATAGAGATACGGGTCGTCGGGCGACCATAGATTGGGATTGCGAAGGTTGGCTTTTGAAAGCAGGCTTTGCATCTGTCCGTCGGCGAGGCTTACTTTCCTGTCGCTTTTCCACACCAGTTTCCCGTCTTTGTCAACAAGCCGGCTTGTTACGGTGCCTTTGAACTGCGACTGCGAAGAATTGCGGAACGCCGTTTTGATGTTAACTTCAGCCATGGATTCCGAAACTTTGCCATACGACACGAACACGCCGCCGCCCGCAACTTCATTCTCCTGGTTGGCGTCGGTGATGAACACGCGGCCGGTGGTTACAAGCCAGCAGTCGCGGTAGATTCCGCCCGAATATGTGAAGTCAAGACCGTTTTGTGGCTTTCCGGGAGGGTATGACGGGTCGTCGCTGTTGTCGGCCATTACGGCAATTACGTTGTCTTGGCCGTATTTCACTACATCCCCGATTTCCGCAATTACGGGAAGGAAACCTCCGGTATGCTCTTTCACCAATTTGCCGTTGACCCAAATCTTGCACTTTCCCATGATGGCTTCGAAATACAGCACAAGCCGTTGGCCTTTCCAGGCGCCGTTGCCCGCGAAATGCTTGCGGTACCACACTTCGCCCTGGTAGTTCACGCATCCGCTGGCTTCCATCGGAAGGTTCTCTATTCCGTGGGGAAGCGACACCTTCTCCCACGCGCTGTCGTTGAATTCGGGAGCATCGGCACCTTCAACGTGCCCCTTGCAGAAGAGCCACGAAGGATTCATGCTGTAAACCTCTCTTCCTGCGCCTTCAACCTTGAAAAAACCTGCTGTGGAAAATACCGGATGCCAGTCGGCAAGCGCCGGCAATGCTATTGCGAATGCCAAAAGCGCGATTAGAACGTTTCTTTTCATGTTGCGGTATTGCGTTTGTCTGTTTGTATCTGAAAATGTTGATTGTACTGGGCAAAGATACTAAATAATCTTTGGCGGCATTATTGCAGCGAATAATATTTACGAGGCATACTTTCAAATGGCAGCGTTTCGCCTGCGAAAAAAATAAAGCCCCGGCGAATCACTCGTGGGGGCTATTTATAAATAAATAAGAGTTGAAAATGTGAAAAATCTTTCCGGATTGTCGCTATGCCGGCCTATTGGCATTTTGGCCTTGGCAAGGACATCTTTCTGTATGACGGTGCAAATTTATAATAGCGGCAAATAACCTCCAAATATTTGCAATGTCAAAATCAGTCAAATATGAAGAATTACGTGTATTTTTGCATGTCAAATATAGTCAAAACTATAGAAACGCCTAGTTTTCAGATATGTTTTCTCACAAATCGGATTCCCGGAAGCGCTCGTTCGTGTCGAGATTTATATACAGGGAAGAAACTTATATAGGCCGGCAGCAGTTGATGTCGCTTATATATTATGTGCTGCAGGTGGCAATGGTTTCCGTGTTGTTCTTGCCCAAGGCAATTGCCACTTCGCGTTTTTTCTTCGTTGCGGTTATCGGAACTTTGCTGGTTATTGCAATAATGTCGTTCGGGGGATATCTGAAAAACATTATAAGGCTTTCGACGTCGCTGCGCATTATGATATATTCGGCCCATACCATAGTTTCGAGCCAAATGATTTATATTTCGCTCAACAACGTCGCTCTTCTTTCGGGGTTCCACAAAACCCTTCTGATGTCGAGCATAACGCTTATGATTCTCGATGTGGCGCTGTCGATAATAGCCTGCCTCAAATACGACCCTTTGGTGCTGAGCGTGCTGTCGCTGCTGGTTTACATTTTCTGCGCTGTAGCCACCGGTGACGAGTGGTTTCGGATACTTTCGATCGTAGTGCTTGTGTCGTTTCTGCTGCTCGGCCTTCTCGGCAGTTCGCTGGTGTGGAGCGCGAGCATGATACAGCACGAAAACCAGACTCTCAAGCGAGAGGACGAAGCGCTATTCTCGCTCTTCAAACTGAGCCGCGAACAGGTGACTGCGTATGTGCGTCTTGCCGAACAGGAAATGACGAACGACAAGATTGTGGCTGTGTTTGACATGCTGGGCCGCAAGGCGCAGCGGAATGTGTTGGGCAATCTGAAACGCTTTTATGTTTCGAAACAGTTTGGCGAGCAACTTGTAAAAGAAAAGTTCCCGAATCTTTCCCCCGCGGAGCGTGAGGTTTGTCTGCTTGTGCTTCACGACAAGAAACTTGGCGATATGTGCAGCCTTTTGGGGAAGAACGAGTCGAACATTACTACCACACGTTCCAATATACGCAAAAAACTTGGGCTGAAGCCGGAAGACGATTTGCGTGAAGTTTTGTTGAGTAAGGTTACTTTGGAGTGAGTGTCGAAAAACTTCTGCCGTCTGCCGCTGGATTATTTGCCGAAAGTAAGGTCTACGAGAATCGGGAGATGGTCGGAGCCGGGGCGTATTGTGGTAAGTTCTTCGTCGGTAGTGTCGTATTCGTCAACGGTGAAACTGGGCGAGAGATGGATGTAGTCGTAGCGGCGTGTCGGGTTCAGCGACCTGAAATCGTGCACCGTGCCTTCTTTCCCCGTTTTGTGCTGCGCTATTATGAATGCGTCCTTGTAGGCTGAATTTCTCATCACCCCCGGCGCGGCCTTGTATATCGGCAAGCCGATGTCGGACGTTACAACCACAGGCTTTTTCCCCGCAATGCCGGCAATGTCGAGCAGCAGTTTTTCGGCTTGTGCCTTTGTGCGCATCATGACATTGAACATGTAGAAATCTTTTTTGCTCTGCTTTTCCTTGAAATGGGCCCAGGTGTATTCCAGCCCGATAGAATCCCTTTTGCTTTCGGGCGGATAGATGCTGTCGCCCCATGCCACGAGCTTGAACTTTGCAGGGTTGTAGAGTATGGCTTTTGTAGCCGCCGAAGGTCTGATGCTGTCGGTTGCATTCCCTACAAAGGAATATCCCGATGCTTCGGCCAGCTGCTTCATCTGCCACCGCATTGCGCGCTGTGTGCCCACGGCATCCACGTGGCAGTCTTGCAGAATGTGCGTAATCTGTTTGATGCGGCTGTCCCAGCGTTCAAGCTTGTTTTCGCGCGGCACCGATTCGGGCAGTATGCTGTAGGTGGCAATGCGCATGCGGTTCTTGCCGAGCGCAGGCTTTTTCGCAAATTCTTTAGGGCTTTCCATATTCACGGCCCATTGCTCTGCCCCGATGCTCTCTATAACTTGGGCATCTGTGCTTGCGCAAGCTATTAGTACGAAAAGCAATGTGGCAAACTTTTTCATTGTGAACGGCGGTGTATTAAAGCATTTCTACGATGTAGAAGTAAATCACAACGCAGGGGATGGCCATCAGTGAACTGTCGAAGCGGTCGAGTGCTCCGCCGTGACCGGGCAGGAACCGCCCGCTGTCTTTCACGCCCAGTGTGCGCTTCAGTTGGCTTTCCACCAGGTCGCCCCATGTGCCGAATATCACTACCGTTGCCGCCATGCCCATCCATTTCACGAGCGGCATTGACGTTGAGAAATGGGCGAATACGGCCGAAGCGGCTATTGTAAGCAGTGCGCCGCCAATGCTGCCTATCCACGATTTGTGCGGACTTATCGAGGGAAACAGTTTTGCGGGCACGAAGCGCTGCAGTGTTGAGCCGAAGCAGTACGCCCCCATGTCGTTGGTCCAGAGAAACACCATCAGCGCCAGCGGTATTTCTGGCACGTACGAAATGCTTGCGTAGTAAGGGTTGGACTTGAAGGCAAGCACATTGACAAGCGCCACGGGCAGCGCGATGTAAAGCTGCGAAGCAAATGCCGTAGCCCAGTTTTCAAGCGGCGTGCTGCGGTGCAGGTAAAGTTCGCTTATCAGCAGATACACAATGGTGAGCAGGTAGGGCACGAAAATCTGCGGCCCCACGGCTTCCGTGGTAAACGCCAATATTGCGAAGAACAGGTATACGGCCGAGATGGTGCTTATCAGCCTGTTCGCCCTGATGTTTTTGCGACTGTTTATCAGTGTGCAGAATTCCCACACGCACACGGCTGATATAACGCCGAAGAGAAGCGCGAATGTCGCCGGACTGAACATTATCGCCGCTACAATTATTGCTGCGAAGAATATTCCCGATATTGTGCGTGTTGCCAGATTGCTCATGCTTGTGGTGCTTGGTTGTCGTTGCTTTCTTTTGTTGCGTCGGCATCGCCTTCGCTTTCGCCAATGCCAGCGTCGGCAGTGGTGTCGGTGTTGGCGGCATTCAGCGTGCTGTTGGCTTCAGCGTTTTGCTCGTCTTGAAGCAGTTCGTCGGCGCGGCTTTTCCACGGGCGTTTGCCGAAGATTTCCTCTACGTCTTTCGCGAAAATCACTTCGCGCTCTTCGAGTACGGCGGCCAGGCGTGCATGCCCTTCCTTGTGCTCGTTCAGCAGTTGCTTGGCGCGTTCGTACTGGCGGGCAATGAGTCCGGCCACTTCGCTGTCGATTGCTTCGGCTGTCTTTTCGGAATAAGGTTTCGAGAACTGGTATTCCTGGTTGTTGTAGTAGCAGAGGTTGTAGAGTTTCTCGCTCATGCCCAGATAGGCAACCATGCCGTATGCGCGTTTCGTCACTGTTTCAAGGTCGTTGAGCGCTCCGCTCGAGATGTGCCCCGTGAAAAGTTCTTCGGCAGCGCGTCCGCCGAGAGTGGCACACATTTCGTCTTCCATCTGTTCGCGTGTCGTGATGTTTCGCTCTTCGGGCAGATACCATGCAGCGCCCAGCGCCTGGCCGCGCGGCACGATGGTGACTTTCACCAGCGGATTGGCATATTGCAGGAACCACGATATTGTGGCATGGCCCGCTTCGTGCAGGGCTATGGTGTGTTTCTCTTCCTTGGTCATTACCTTGGTTTTCTTTTCCAGACCGCCTATTATCCTGTCAACGGCATCGAGGAAATCCTGCATGCCTATCGACTCCTTGTTGTGGCGCGCAGCTATGAGCGCGGCTTCGTTGCACACGTTCGAAATGTCGGCGCCCGAGAAACCGGGAGTCTGCCGGGCCATAAGGTCAACGTCTACGGTTTCGTCCATCTTGAGCGGTTTCATGTGCACAAGGAAAATAGCTTTTCGCTCGTTCAGGTCGGGAAGGTCAACGTGTATCTGCCTGTCGAAACGCCCGGCCCGGAGCAATGCCTTGTCGAGTATGTCGACGCGGTTGGTGGCTGCCATTACAATCACGCCCGAGTTGGGGCTGAAGCCGTCCATTTCCGTGAGCAGCTGGTTGAGCGTGTTTTCGCGTTCGTCGTTGCCGCCCATCGAAGGGTTCTTGCCGCGGGCGCGGCCCACGGCGTCGATTTCGTCGATGAATATTATCGATGGTGATTTTTCCTTTGCCTGGCGGAACAGGTCGCGCACGCGGCTTGCGCCCACGCCCACGAACATCTCCACGAAGTCGCTGCCCGAAATCGAGAAGAACGGCACGTCGGCTTCGCCTGCCACGGCTTTTGCCAGAAGGGTTTTGCCCGTTCCCGGAGGGCCTACCAGAAGCGCGCCTCTTGGTATCTTGCCGCCAAGGTCGGTATATTTCTTGGGGTTTCTGAGGAAGTCCACGATTTCCTCCACTTCGCGCTTTGCGCCTTCCTGGCCTGCCACGTCCTTGAAGGTAATGTGCGTGCCCGATTTCTTTTCGAAGAGTTGCGCTTTGCTCTTGCCTGCATTGAACACGCCGCCGTTGCCTCCTCCGCCGCTCATGCGCCGCATGATGAAAAGCCATAGCCCGATAAACAGCAGTATGGGCAGAATGTTGAGGAATATTGTCCACAGCATGTTCGAGTCTTGCAGATACGAAACGCTGCCTTTGAAGTGCTTGGCCTGGGTTTCCTGGTCAATGAATTCCTCCACTTTGTCAACCGACGGGTATTTTGCCGTTACGGTCGGGGCTTTGCCGGTTTGATTTGAGCCTTGCTTGAAGACATCGCGTATGTGTGCGCCTTCCACGTACATTTTCACCGAGCCGTCGCCCTTGTTCACTTCAATGCGCTTGGCATAGCCTTTGGCCACGTAGCTCTTGAAGGCGGTATAGTCCACTTCCTTGTCGATGCTGCTGCTGCCGTTGTTGGTGAAGAACAGCACGACGAGAGTTCCTATTATTATTGCATACACCCAGTTGAGGTTGAACTTGGGCATATTCTGCATAGGTTTCTGGTTTTGCGGGGTCATATCGTGTCAGTCAATGTCGGGAATGTTGGTCAGCGCGGCGTCGGCCCAGAGATGCTCGAGGTCGTAGAACTCGCGCTCGTCGGGTAGGAAAATGTGTACGAAGACGTCGCCGTAGTCCATGGCAATCCACTGCCCGTTGTCAATGCCCGACACGGCGTAAGGCTTTGTGGCGCTGGTTTCGCGCAGCTTGTCGCCTATCGATTTGGCTATGGCAGTTGTCTGGTTGGGGGTGTTTCCCTGGCAGATAACAAAATAGTTGCAAATCCTTGTTTCTATCTTGTTGAGGTCGGCCACTACGATGTTGCTTCCTTTCTTGTCCTGAATCCCTTCGATTATGTTATCCAGTAATGCTTTGTTGTTGTCCATTTAATGCTTGTAAAGTTTGGTTGCAAAGGTAGATGTTTTTGGTAATATAAGCCCACAGCTTGTGCTTAAATAATGTTTTGTGCGGGTAGGCATGAAAAATATTTTCAAGAAATCGCCCGATAAATTTTGCTGTTTCGCAGAAACCTCTTACTTTTGCATTCGAATTCTGGATGAGTTCACAATTTGTTTGGGATATGGTGTAATGGTAACACAACAGATTCTGGTCCTGTTTTTCCTGGTTCGAGTCCGGGTATCCCAACAACTAAGCGCCTGCTGAAACATCAGCGGGCGTTTTTATTGCGTGTCGGACGGTTCCAAGTATAGCCCTGCCGGCAAGCGTAGTATGATTAGCTGCGCTCGGTAAGGTTGCGCATGTTCGCCCTCTTCGAGGACGAAAGTTACTACAGTTATGCGTCCTAGGGTTCCCGCTGGTCACCCTAGGTTATGCTTGTGACATAATATAAGCTGCGCCTCGGCTATCGAAAGCAAGCTTTCATTGCGCTCGGCTTGCACTATATTTGGCCTCCTTCGGAGACCTTGTAGCCGCTGGTGTCAGCCTAATGCCTAGCCTTCTATTGCAGACCTCACGAGTGGCCTTGGGGCCTCGAAGAGGTCCAACAAACATAACCGCTTGTTCCCGTAGGGAGCTGGCGGACAGTGTGATACAACAATCTCGTCCTCGGAGAGGGCGAACATGCGCGGATATGTCACCTTGAACAGGCTTCATTGCCGGGCATGATCGTATGCACTTTGGCATAACCCTTTTGGGTAAAAATAAGGTTTCGGAAAAAGTTAGTGGGGTTTGTGGCAGGAATATTTCAGGGAAGTATTCCTGCAGAAAAGCCTTGGAGACAGTTTACCGCCTTTTTTCGGCGATGCGACGGTAAACTTCGTTGTATTTTTCTACCGTGTCGGCGATATTGAACTCGCATGC
>CAZDOH010000042.1:0-19175 GCA_964507005.1 uncultured Prevotella sp.
CTTCTGTCGCCGTTTTGCCACAAATCGCTATCTTTGCCGCAAGAAGTTACTGTATTCATGCCGAACATCATTTTCACTCCCGACGAACAGCAGCGCTTGCCCCGGCTGGCACGCAAGTTCGCTTCGCTCGCTGCCCCTACATCCTCGCCCCTCGACTACGGCAACATCCGCAGTTTTATAGCGAATGCCTTTGCCAAAGACTTGATGAAACGCGATGTCTTTGGTTTCAATCCGCTCATCACGGCCATGGAAACTGCGGTGGTTCTCGGCGAAGAGATGAAGCTTGACGCCCTCACCATGGCTGGGTGCCTGCTGGCTCCCTTCATTGAAGCCGGCGACTGCGATGCCGACGAGGTGAACCGCCTCTTCGGCAAGGAAATTGCCAGCATTGCCGCTGGACTTAAACGCGTGAAGGAGCTTTATGCCAAGACGCCTGCCGTGGAAACCGAAAATTTCCGCAACCTGCTCGTGAGCTTCGCCCAGGACATGCGCGTGGTGCTTATCATGATTGCCGACCGTCTGGCCACCATGCGCCGCATAAGAGATGTGGAAGATGTGGAAGCCCGGAACCAGGTGGCCCGGGAGGCTGAATTCCTGTATGCCCCCATTGCGCACAAACTGGGGCTCTACAAGATAAAGAGCGAACTGGAGGACCTGGCAGTGAAGTATTTGGAACACGATGCCTATTATCTGATTCGCGAAAAGCTCAACGCCACCAAGAGCGCGCGCGACGCCTATATAGCCGACTTTATAGAGCCTATTTCGCGCAAGCTCACCGAGGCGGGGCTCGTTTTCCACATCAAGGGGCGCACGAAGAGCATTCACTCCATTTTGCAGAAGATGAAACGGCAGCACTGCAACTTCGAAGGGGTGTACGACCTTTTTGCCATAAGGATTATCATCGACTGTGCCCCCGACAAGGAGAAGATGCTCTGCTGGCAGGTCTATAGCATCATTACCGACATGTACCAGCCCAACCCGAAGCGTTTGCGCGACTGGCTGAGCGTGCCCAAGAGCAACGGCTACGAGAGCCTGCACATCACCGTGCTGGGCCCGCAGAGCAAATGGGTGGAGGTGCAGATACGCACCGAGCGCATGGACACCGTGGCAGAATACGGACTGGCGGCGCACTGGCGCTACAAGGGCATCAAGGGCGCTGAAAGCGGCCTGGACGAGTGGATAAGCGAAATACGCTCCACACTGGAAACCAACGACGAAGTGCATTTCATCAGTCAGCTGAAACGCGACCTGAAAGACGAGGAGATTTACGTGTTCACGCCCAAGGGCGACTTGTACAAACTGCCGGCAGGGGCCACGGTGCTCGACTTCGCCTACCGCATACATACCAATATAGGCAACCGCTGCGTGGGAGCTGCCATCAACGGCAAGAATGTGCCGCTGCGCTACAAGCTCGCGAGCGGCGACCAGGTGGAAATAAAGATTTCCAACACCCAGACTCCCAACAGCGACTGGCTGAACTACGTTGCAACCTCGAGGGCGAAGAGCAAGATACGCCAGGCCCTGCACGAGGCTGCCATAAAGGAGGGGCAGTTTGCCCGCGAGGCATTCGAGCGCCGGCTCAAGAACCGCGACATACCCTGGGACGAGTCGATTGTAAGCCATATTGCCAAGAAGGCGGGGTACAAGGAGCACAGCGAATTTTTCAAGGCAATGGCCGGCGGCAATGTGCAGCTCAACGATGTGGCAGAGCAGTATGAAGCCATGTACCGCAGCGAGCACGAGGCTCCGGGCCATGCGCCCACAGTGAGCGCCAACGAGTTTAACTTCAGCATGGCAGAGCCCAAAGCCGGCACCGGACAGAACCAGGACGTGCTGGTGCTCGACAGCAACCTGAAGGGCGTGGACTACACCTTGGCTAAATGCTGCCACCCGATATACGGCGACGATGTCTTCGGCTTTGTGACGTCGGGCGGAGGGGTGAAGATTCACCGCTGCAACTGCCCCAATGCGCCGTCGCTGCGCGAGAGGTACGGCTACCGCATCATCAATGCCCGCTGGGCAGGAAAGGGCGGGGAGAAATACATCATCACCCTGAGGGTTATAGGCAACGACGACATAGGTATCGTGAACAACATGACTTCGATTATCGACAAGGAGGCTGACGTGCTGCTTCGCTCAATACGTATCGATACCGCCGACGGATTGTTTTCGGGAATCCTCACCGTTGCTACCGGCTCAATCCGCAATGTGGAGCTGCTGGTAAAGAAGCTCAAGACGGTGCACGGGGTGAAGAGTGTGGTAAGAGTCTGAAGCCGCCCTTTATTTCACGGTTTTGCCGGCAAGGTATTCAAGCAGCATAGGGCGGTATTGGCGCGAAACCGTGATGTGGCGGTTGTCAACTATCAGGCAGTCGCCTTCCATGGCAGTGATTTTCCGCAGGGCAACGATAAACGAGCGGTGCACGCGCATGAACTTGCCCGGGGGCAGTGCGCGCTCCGCAGCCTGCATGGTAGAGATGGTGTAGATGGGTGCCTTTTGGCTCTGCGTGTGAATCATGATGTAGTCTTTCAGAGCCTCGATGTATGTGATGTCGTCGATGGGTATGCCGATAAGCTTGTGCTCGCTGCGAATGAAGATGGTGTCATTGTCGTTGCTGCCGTTGTCGGGGCCGGCGCTTTGGGCGCGGTTGCGCATCTCAAACCATTGTAGGGCCTTGTTTGCCGCATTTGCAAAATCGCCGAACGCAATGGGTTTCAGCAGATAGTCTATGGCCTGTGTCTTATACCCGTCAAGGGCATATTCGCTGAAGGCCGTGGTGAAGATTACCTTTATGTCGTCGCCCACAATCCTTGAAAATTCAAGGCCGTTCAAGTCGGGCATCTGAATGTCGAGGAACAGCAGTTCTACTCCGGTTTCCTTGATTTTGTCCAAAGCCTCGATGGCGCTTGCCCAACGCCCCACGAGCTCCAGAAACGGCACTCGGGCCACGTAGTTTGCCAGCAGCTCAATGGCCAGGGGCTCGTCGTCGATAATGGCACACTTTATCTTCATCGTATTTTCATTGTGTTTGGATTATGAGGTGCGATCTGTAGGTCTTTCCGTCGTCGGTTACGCCTCTGCTCCAGTGGTAGTGGTTTTTGTAGAGGTTTTCCAGTCGTTGGTAAAGGTTTTTCAGTCCTATTCCGCACGGCCCCAACTCGCGTGTCTTGGGGTGGTTGCTATTCTCGCAGAAGAAGTCGACTACACCGTCGCCCGACACCGAAAGCGTGATGTTGATAAAGCTTTTGTCCGTGGGGCTTACTCCGTGCTTGAAGGCGTTTTCCACAAGTGAGATGAATATAAGCGGGGCTATGGCGGTGTCGCAGTCGTTGGGGATGCTGAACTGCGCATTCACGCTCACCGTAGCCGGCATGCGCATGCGCATCAGTTTTATGTACGATTTCAGGAAATCGGTTTCCTTTTGTATGTTCGTGGTCTTTGCCTGGTTGTCGTAAAGCAGATAGCGCAGTAGTCGCGAGAGTTCCTGTATTGCGTCCTGGGCTTTGGCGCTGTCGAACATCGTGAGCGCGTAGATGTTGTTGAGGGTGTTGAGCAGGAAGTGGGGGCTTATCTGGTTGCGCAGATTCTGAAGCTCTGCGTTGCGTCGCCCCAGCTCTGCCTCGCGGCGTGCCGTCTCGGCCTTGTTCCATCCGTGGCTTAGCCTGCAGGCTACACCGAATGCCGAAACCAGGGCTACCGTCACCAAGTCGCGCAGTATGAAAAGATTGTCGGGAATCTTTCTGTTGCCCACGGGGGGCTCGGGGTGAGCCGGGTGAGGCATGACGTTTACCACAACTTCGTGAATTATTGCCACCACGGCAACTATTACAAGCACCTCGGCAATGAGAAAGGCACGGCCGTGGCCCTTCATGAACAGGCGCGGTGCCAGTAGAAAATAGTTGAGGTAGAATACCAGCACCACCATGAACGGCATGAAGCACCATCGCAGATATTCGCCCACGCTTATGCCAGTTTGGCTGTGACTGAATATCACAGGCGACGAGAACACGAAAAGCCATGCCAGCAGGTGCATGAAAATTTCAAGGCTGCAGGCTATGGTTTTCCGTTGTGGCAGTGTATTGACTTTGTCTGTCATACCGCTGTTGCTAGTGTTATTCGTATCTTATTGCTTCGATGGGGTCCATTCCGGCAGCTTTCTTTGCAGGGTACCATCCGAAGAAGATACCGGTTGCCGAGCATACCGCAAAGCTGATGAGCACGCTCCAGGGCTGGATAACTATCGGCCACCGGGCAAAGACATTCACTCCCCACGAGGCGAGAATCCCGAATATCACGCCGATGATACCTCCCGTCACGCTAAGCATCACTGCTTCGATGAGGAACTGGCTGAGGATGTCTCTTCCCCGTGCCCCGACCGACATTCGCAGACCTATTTCGCGGGTGCGCTCGGTTACCGATACATACATGATGTTCATGATGCCGATACCGCCGACAATAAGCGAGATGCAGGCCACTACAAGAAGCAGGGTTGTCATAAGGTCGCTGGTGGAGTTCATCATCGA
Organism: uncultured Prevotella sp.; assembly: GCA_964507005.1. Taxonomy (GTDB): domain Bacteria; phylum Bacteroidota; class Bacteroidia; order Bacteroidales; family Bacteroidaceae; genus UBA6398. Next base: position 4,524 of record CAZDOH010000042.1, read on the forward strand.
TGAAAGTTCCTTTTGCGAACGTATGGTAAAGTCGTCGTCGTATTCCCCGGTTTCGTCTTTCTTGATTTTGTGGCTTTCGCGCAGCAGGGCCGTGATGTCTTCAATGGCCTCGTCGGTAATGTCTTCGGTGAGGGCCGAGGCATTTATGCCTTCGAGATAGGTAACGGCAAGAATACGCTTCATCACAGTGGAGTAGGGAGCCAGCACCATATCGTCCTGGTCCATACCGAACGAGTTGTATCCCTTCGACTTGAGCACGCCTATAACCTGCATCGGAATGGAATTGAAGCGTATCACTTTCCCCACAGGGTCGCTGCCGTCGGGGAAGAGGTTGTCGCGCACGGTGGTTCCGATGATGCACACTTTGGCGCTAGTCTTTATGTCTTCTTCCGAAAATTTCTCGCCTTCTTCCACCACCAGCTGGCGTATAGTGAGATAGTCGTTGTTCACGCCGTAAACCGACGACGGGGTGTTGTTGTTTCCGTAGATAAACTGTCCGGAGCTGTTGACGCTTGGGCTTATAGCTGCCAAATATTTCGCGTTGTCTACAAGATACTGGTAGTCCTTGAGTTTGAGCGACTGCATTTCGCTTGCATCCTGCCGCACACCGCCGGGGCCGTTGTCCTGCCCTGGGCGTATCATTATCATGTTCGAGCCCATCTCGGAGATTTGCTTCTGGATGCTTTTCTTCGAGCCCTGTCCGATGGCCAGCATGGTTATCACCGATGCCACACCGATGATGATGCCGAGCATCGTGAGAAACGAGCGCAGCTTGTTGGCTGCTATGGCTCTTAAAGCTATTTGGAAAAGATTGTGTACGTTCATCGTTTATTCGTCTTTGGGAACTGGTAGGCCTTTCAGCGTTTCTGCCGCCGAGAGGATGTTGGGATTCAGTTTGTCGCTGCGCACGAGCCCGTCGCGCAATGTTATGGTGCGGCTGCTGTACGACGCTATCTCGGGGTTATGGGTAACGAAGATTATTGTCATCCCTTCAGCATGGAGCTCCTGAAACAGTGTGAGAATTTCGAATGAAGTACGGGTGTCGAGGTTACCGGTAGCTTCGTCGGCAAGCAGCACCGAGGGAGTGTTTACCAGCGCCCGGGCAATTGCCACACGCTGCATCTGTCCGCCCGACATCTGGTTGCTCTTGTGGTAAAGCCTCTCGCCCAGTCCTACGCGTTTCAGGGCCGTCACCGAGCGCTCGAAACGCTCGCGAGCACTGATGGTGGAATTGTACATCAAAGGCAGCTCAACGTTCTCTACTGCCGTGGTCTTTGCCAGAAGATTGTAGTTCTGGAACACAAACCCGATTTTACGGTTGCGGAGCACGGCACGCTGGTTTCCCGACATTTTCCTTACGGGAACTCCGTCGAGCAGATATTCGCCGCTTGATGGGGTGTCGAGACATCCCAGCTGGTTCAGGAGCGTGGACTTTCCCGAGCCGGAGGTTCCCATGATGGTTACGAACTCGCCTTCGTGAATCTTGAACGACACTCCGCGAAGCGCGTGCACTATTTCTCCACCCACGCGAAATTCGCGTTTTACGTCTTGAAGTTCAATGACAACTCTATTGTTTGAAAAGTCCATTGAGCTATTTCTTTTTGTTGTTGTTTTTGCGCGGACCTGGCGCAAACGGGCTTCTTTCCTCGTCGTCGCCTGATGATTCGTCTGATGAAACTTCGGCTTCAGCTTCAGTCTTGGCCTTTGAGCCTGTGATAACTTCAGTGCCTTGCTTTACACCGCTTAATATCTCGGTGCGGATGCCGTTGGTCATACCCACTTTCACTGCGTATGCCGTCAGCACATTGCCGTTTTTAACCCATACCTTGTTTGTGGCATTGCAGTCCTTGATTTTCTCGCCTTTGTTGATGGTCTGCTTTGTGGGGGTGAAGTGCATGGCCTTGGAAGGAACGCTCAGCACGTTTGTCACTTCCTGGGTATAGATGTTTACGTTTGCAGTGAGTTTCGGCTTAAGCTTCAAATCTTTGTTGGGAGCGGAAATCACAACTTCGTAGGTAACGACATTGCTTTCCTCTTCGCCCTGCTGGCGCACCTGTGTCACCGTGCCGCTGAAAGTATCGTCGGGATAGGCGTCAACTGTGAAGGAAACTCTTTGGCCCTCGTGCACACCGCCTATGTCGGCTTCGTCAACGTCGGCAATTACGCGCATGTCGGTAAGGTCGTGGGCAATGGTGAAGAGCGTAGGAGTGCTGAAGCTCGAAGCCACTGTCTGGCCCTCTTCGATGTCTTTGCTCAGCACCACGCCGTCGATGGGAGCGGTGATGGTAGCGTAGCCGAGGTTGGTCTGGGCGCGGCTTACGGTCTGCTGCTGGCCCTTGTAGCTCTCGAGCGCCTTCTTGTAGTTGAGAAGGGCATTGTCGTATTCATCGTCGCTGACGTAGCCTTTCCCGTGCAGTTCCTTTATGCGTTTCAGATTGGTGGTTTGATAGTCAAGTTCGCTCTTGGCGCTTGTGAGGTTGGCTTTGGCGCTGGTAAGCTCGCTTTCGAGGTTGGTACGGTCGAGCTCGGCTATAACCTGCCCTTTCTTCACTACGCTGTTGTAGTCAACATATATTTTGCTGATGATACCGCTGACCTGCGTGCCGACTTCCACTTCGTTTACAGGCTCGATGGTTCCGGTAGCCGTTACGCTGGTGCTTATTGTTGCCGGCTCTACTTTTGCGGTTTCGTACACAAGGCTGATTTCGCCCTTTCCGTCGCCGCGTGTAGTGGCCAGCACTATTGCAGCGCATGCAATCAGTGCAATAACTATCGCTGCGATTTTGATTTTCGATTTTTTAGTCATGATATGTATAAGTTATTTCGTTGTTTCTTAAATGTTGAGTGTGCCGCCACTGTAGAATTTCAGCAGCTGCATGTTGAGCAGCGTGGTGTATTTGCTTTCCAGCATTTTCTGCTCGGCTTCCAGCAGGCTTGTGCGCGCGGTGGTGAGCTCCACAACGTTTTTCAGACCCTCCTTGAATTGCTCTGAGATGGAATTGTAGTTCTCTTCCTGGCTTCCCACACTGCTTTTGGCTGCGATGTAGCGCTGCTGGTTGCTCACTGCATTTTGCCAGTATCTTTCGATGGTGCTGTAAAGGGTTTTCTGGGTATCCTGCAAGTCAAGCTGTGCTGTGGTCTGGCTGATTTTGGCTTTTTCCACGGCGCTTTTGGCTTCGCGGTTGTCGAGTATGGGGATGCTGAGCGTAACGCCGAGGCTTCCGGTGAGATTGTATTTCATCTGCTTGCCGAAATCGGTTTGGGTGCCCGTCATGTGGTTGTCGCCTATGCCGGCAGTGAGGCTCACTGTGGGCATATAGCCGGCTTTGGCTATTTTCAGCTGCAATGCCGACGAGTTGATGTTCTCCTGTGCCTTCTGCAGTTCGGGGCGCGTGGAAAGGGCGGTGTTGTAGACATCCAGTTTCTCGGGAATGGAGCCCATGGCAGCGGCATCGCTAACCTCGGCATTGGCAACGTCCATGGTGCTGCCCGGTTGCAGTTCCAGCAGCTGGCGCAGCTCCAGCAGATACTGGTCTACCACGGTTTGCGAATTCACTACGCTATACTTCGACTCGCTCATGGCAGCTTCCAGTTGCTTCACTTCGCTGCGGCTCATTTTCCCGTTCTTCTGCATTTCCTGGGCACGGACGTATGCCAGGGAATCCTTTGCAAAGATGTTCTTGTTCACGTTCACCGCTTCTTTCGAGTAGAGTATCTGAACATAGTATTGCATGATTTTTTCCTGGATGCTGTTGGCTTCAACGCTCGTTTGCAGGCGTGCAATGTTGAGCTCTCCCTGGCGCAGCTTTATGGTGTTGCGGTTCACGCCTCCGTCCCATACGCTCCAGCGGGCGTTGATGCCGTAGCTGCCGCTTTCCGTGGTTTTGTTGCTGGTGCTCGAAGTCATAGTGCCGTTTACGAAATTCCCTGCCGATTCCTGGAAGGGGCGGTAGTTGAGCGATTGCGTCACACTTGCCGAAAGGCTGGGCTGCAGGGCGGCTTTGGCTTTTTTCAAGTCAGTCTCTGCTGTCGATTCGCTTAGCTTGTCTTTTTTGATGGTAATGTTGTTTTCCAATGCATAGTCCAGGCATTCCTTGAGCGACCAGACCTTGGCATCTTGGGCAAAAACATCAAAAACAAAGGATACCGATACGGCTGAAAGTACAATCAGTTTTTGATATCTGTTCATTATTACTATATTATTTGGATTTCAACGGCAAAATTACAGAAAAACTATGCACTGAATTTTGTGAAACCATAGCGTTTTTGCAAAAAAACGGCAGACTCCCGTTTTTTACCGACAAAAGGGCAGATTTTGCCGATTTCGATTTTGCTGTCTTTACTACTTTTACCTTTTACTTTTACCGCTGAGCCTTCATGGTATCCGCCCTGTAGCCTTTTCGAGCTGCGGTACGGAGGGTAAAAAGGTAAAAGGTAAAAGGTAAAAGTAACATTACAATCGGAAATTGCATGCATTTGAGCCTTCCTCTCTATCTAAATACCATATATATAATATATTAAATATATATATTATATATAATAATAATATATATTCATTATTAATATTTTCTCTCTCCTTGGGAGTGGGATGATAAAATGAAAGATTTACAACTTTTACCTTTTACCTTTTACCTTTCCTCGGGCATGAGGTAGAAGCTGCGAGGTGTGTGAGCGGAAATCATCTGCAATTAACTTTTACCTTTTACCTTTTACCTTTCCTCGGGCATGAGGTAGAAGCTGCGAGGTGTGTGAGCGGAAATCATCTGCAATTAACTTTTACCTTTTACCTTTTACCTTCTCTCGGGCATGGTGGAGAAGCTGCATGATGCGTGAGCGGAAATCTTCCATCGCGCGGTGGAACGGCTCTTTCCGCAAGCCGTGGTTGCGCTGTGCGCATTGCGGAAATTTTTCGAAAAATAATCGCCAAAAAATTTGGAGATGTAAAGTTGGTTTTATATATTTGCAGTATTAACCGATAAAATTCCAAGCGGCTATGTTCCTGTATGCGCTTAGGCATAATGCGGTAAAAGTAAAAGGTAAAAGTATAAAAACGATGCGACTGAAACACATATCCGGTTTTCTATCCATTATTGCTATATTGCTGATTTTCTGCGTTGGAAAATGCAGGAATCTATGTGCAGGGTTTTGCAAATCTGCCATGTTTTCGCAAAAACACGGTGAGCTCCCGTTTTTTACCGACAAAAGGGCTATTTTTGCAGATGGATTTTTAAGAAATAACTTCAATGTTTTCGGGAATTATAGAAAATACTACAGTGGTGACAGCCGTTCGCCGTAGTCAGAGCAATATGGTGTTTACGTTCAAACGCCCTGAAGGATGGGACCTGAGCATCGATCAGAGCATCGCCCACAATGGCGTATGTCTCACAATCGACTGGCTTGGCGAAACGGAATATTCCATTACCGCTATGGCAGAGACTTTAAGGTGCACAAATCTGGGAAGGCTGAAAGTGGGCGACAAGGTGAACCTCGAGAGGGCTATGGCCCTCGGAAGCCGGCTGGACGGGCATATCGTGCAGGGGCACGTAGACCGCACCGCCACATGCACTGCCGTGACAGACGCCGACGGAAGCACTCTGCTCTCGTTTTCGTATGAAGCTTTGCCCGATGACCTTGCCAAAGGCTTTGGAATAGTGGAAAAAGGGTCGGTTACCGTCAACGGTGTGAGCCTCACTGCCTTTGGCATCAGCGATACCTCGTTCAAGGTAAGCATCATCCCTTACACTCACGACAACACCAACCTCGGGTGCCTTCGCGAAGGAGATGTAGTGAATTTGGAATTCGACATTATAGGGAAATACATAGCGCGGCTATTCCCGGGCGCCAATCGCCAATAACCCGGCGCCATTAAGCAGGCATCTAGGGGCGTTTAGCCCTACCATTCCAGCGTCAGCCGTTGCCCTTTCTTCAGTTCTACCGAAATGGTTTTGGCACTGACAGGGCGGCACAGGGCAGGGCGGTTTCCCACGTATGCCCGGGCGTGCTGAATGTCGTCAGCCTTGATGTAGAGTTTCTTTCCCTTAATCGATTCGATTTCAGCCCGGCTTATCTTGCCCCCGGTCCATGAAAGCGAAACGCAGAAATTGCCCACGGCTTTCATACCCTTGACTTCTCCGGAAGGCCATGCCTGCGGCAATGCAGGAAGCAGTTGCAGCGTGTCGGTATAGCTTTGAAGCAGCATCTCGGCAATGCCTGCACAGGCGCCGAAATTGCCGTCTATCTGGAACGGGGCATGCGAATCGTAGAGGTTGTAGTACACACCGCCTGCATTCTGGTCCACGCCATACGAGGTGCTGTGGCGCAATGCATTTGTCAGCACGCCGTAGGCACGGTTGCCGTTCAGGGCCCTTGCCCAAAGGCATATTTTCCATCCCATCGACCATCCTGTTGACAGGTCCCCGCGCAGTTTCATCGAGTTTACCGCCGCGGTGAAGTAGGGGCTTTCGGGTGTGATTTGCCCCAGCGGGTAGAGGCACATGAGATGGGAAGAATGGCGGTGGCGCGGCGCTCCCACGGAATACGGGCTGTATTTCCATTCGCGCAGCAGGGGCTGGCCCTGTGCCACTTCGGAAGTGCCCCAGGCGCCGTCGTAGATTTCGGTGCGCAGTCCCCTGTCGAGGTTGCCTATGAACGAATCGAGCAGCTGCAGGGAATCTCCGGGCACACCGCATTTGCCTTTCAGAATACGGGCTGCGCTGCGCGTGTCTTCCAGAAGTTGCCTCACCAGTTGCTGCGAGTGGGCTGTGGCATTCTCTCCGGGGCCGTGTTCGGGCGAATATTCGTCGGGGCATTCATAGGTGCCGTCGGGGGCTTTCTTCAGGCGTTCCATCCAAAATGCTGCCGCGCCCCACATGGCGGGGAATGCGCGCTTCAGAAACGCGGCATCGAGCGTGTAGCGGTAGTGCTGCCAAAGATGCGAGGCATACCATGCGTTGGCTATGACGTAGTTGTGCGCAAAGCTTCCCATGCCTCCCATTATGTTGTTTTCGGTGTAGACGGTCCATCCGCGTTTCACTCCGGCTTCGCGCGCCGTAGCCGCCCATTCCTTATGGTTGGTGGACATATTTATAATGTAGTTGAGGAAGGGGAGGTGCATCTCGCTCAGATTCGTGGGCTCGGCAGGCCAATAGTTCATCTGCACGTTGATGTTGGAATGTATGTCGCTGTTCCATGGCGGGGTGGAGGAGTTGTTCCAGATGCCCTGAAGGTTTGAAGGCAAGTCCACGCCCCGTGACGAACTGATTTCAAGATATCTGCCATAGGCAAAATAGAGTTGCTGCAGGGTGTTCGTGTATTTTTTGCATCCCCCTTCGCAGGTATCCACGAGCATGTCAGTGGGTATGTCGTTTGCAGCGGCATTCAGATTGAGCGTCATGCGGCTGAAAAGCGGCATATAGTCTTCAAGGTGTTTCTGCAAGAGCCGTTTCCATCCCTGCGATGCTGCGCGGTTAACTGTCTTCCGGCATTTCTCGTTCAGCTTGCCGGTGCCCGATATGTATTGGGGGCTGTAAGGATCGAAGTCGGTGACGCCGGAAGTTACAATCATCACTTCTTCGGCATCTTTCACCGTAATGCAGTCGGGGAGCGTGTGTGTTTCACCCCCTGGGGCGTAGACTTTCACCCGTGCGCAGTAGCTTATCACGTCGAGTTTTCCCGAGAAACTCCCTTCGCCGTCAGCGTATTTCACATCCGCATCAATTCCGGGCTTCCCCGGCTTCAGCGAAATCTGCAAATTCAGCTTTTCGCGCCCCGTGGCCCTGTAGCGTGCTACGATGCACTTTGCGGGGAAGCTTGCGAAGTACTGCCGCACGTGCCGCGTGCCGGTGCTGGCGTCGACAAACGAAACGCTGCACAGTGCGCTGTCGAGGTTGAGCGCCCTGCGGTAGCCGGTAACGGGGAAATCGCCTTTCAGTGCCTTTACAACCACGCTTCCGAAGTTTTGGTAGCTGCCGTAGTCGTTTCCCGTGACACTGCTTCCGCTCCACAGCGTTTTCTCGTTGAACTGTATTTCGTCTGTAGCAGTGCCGCCCGTTATGCTTGCGCCCAACTGCCCGTTGCCGATGGGCAGCGAATACTCCATCCATTTGTTTGCGTTGGCTGGGGCGCTTTCAATAGGCGATGTGTACCACAGTGTGTTTTCGTTCTGCGGCCTTGATTCGGGCTGTGCCGCAAGTGTGGGGGAGAGAGTGAGCAGCATCGCGGCTGCCATCGCAAAGGAGTGCACGTTCATATTTTCGGGGAGATTCAGGAATATTTTTTGGGGTAACGAAGCAGTATGCCCACCAACGACGTTACGGCTACAATCATGGGATAATATGCATAAGGAACTATGTCGGCAGGATTGAGATGCACGAGCGCTGCCGCCATGAGCATTTGTGCCCCGTAGGGGATAAGTCCCTGCACAACGCACGAGAATGTGTCGAGGATGCTTGCCGCCTTGCAGGGATTGATGCCGAACTTCTTGCTCATGTCTTTTGCCAGATTCCCCACCGAGATTATGGCCACGGTGTTGTTTGCGGTGCACAGGTTTGCAATGCTCACCATTGCGGCTATCGTCATTTCTGCCCCGCGCTTTCCGTGCACATGCTTCGACAGGCGGCTTATAATATAGTTTATGCCTCCGTTTTCGCGCATGGTTTCCAGCAATCCCCCTGCGAGCATCGATATCACAATAAGTTCGCCCATCGACATAATGCCTGTGCCCATGGATACGAACCACCCGTCGACGGTCATTGTGCCTGCCGCAATGCCTGTGATTGCCACCAGCAGGTTTCCCAGCGCCAAAACTGCGAAGACGTTCATGCCGCATACTGCCGTTGCGAGCACTACAATGTAGGGGAGCGTTTTGGCAACGTCGGCTAGGGTTATGCTTTCGGCATAGCCTGACGGCTTCCCCACAATCAAGTATATTGCCAGAGTAATCAGCGCAGCAGGGAGAACTATGAGAAAGTTGGCGTGGAATTTGTCTTTCATGTCGCATCCCTGCGTCTTTGTGGCGGCAATTGTAGTGTCGGAGATGAACGAAAGGTTGTCGCCGAAAAACGCCCCTCCCACTACCGCTGCTACTGTCATTGCCGTGGAATCGCCCGTAACGTTGGCAATGCCGGCTGCGATGGGAACGAGTGCCACCACAGTGCCTACCGAAGTTCCGATGCTTAGCGATATCAGGCACGAGGCAATGAAAAGCCCAGCCATAACCAGCTGCGGCGGCAGAATGCATAATGTCAGCTTCACTGCCGAGTCAATGGCCCCGATGTCTTTTGCTGTTTGTGCGAAGGCGCCTGCCAAGACGAAAATCCACAGCATGAGCATAAGGTTCTCGGTGCTTGCTCCGCGCGAGAATATCTTTATGCGATCGGCAAAAGCCAAGTGGCGCATTGTGCAGATTGAGAATACCGATGAAAGTAGGAATACTGCAGAAATCGGAATCTTGTAGAAATCGCCGGAAAGAAGGCTTGTGCCTGCAAATACCAGCACAAAAAACAGCATGGGAGCGGTGGAGAACCACCCGGGCCGGGCTGCGGTGGGCTGCTGCTGTGACGGGGAGCTATTCATCAATTGAAAGGTCGTAAACGGAGAAGTCTTTCATCACAAGACTGCGGTCCACGTAGCCGTCTATCCCGTCGATGTTGCCGTGCTGGGTATATTGCCACACCTGAAACGGCTGGTCGTCGTCGAGCGTGGGCTCGTCGTCGCGGTACCGCGCTATCATAAGCCGGTAGCCCTTGAAATGCCCGCTAAGATATTTGTTGTAGAAATTGTGGAATGTGTAGATTACGGGCTTGCATCCGTAGTATTTTTCAACTTTGGCTAGGAACGCGCTGAAACTTGCTATAAAATCGTCAGTGCTTTTCGAGCCCCGCTTCTCGATGTCGATTATAGGGGCAAGGTCCTGCTCTTCGCGCTTTATCTGCGACGTGAGGTTTTTGAACTGCAACTCGGCATCGGCATCGGGGCGGTAGTAATGGTAGCTGCCAACCTTGAGCCCGGCATGCCGCGCACCTTCGATGTTTACGCGGTAGTAGTCGTCGACAAGGCTTTCGCCCTCCGAAGATTTTATGTAGACGTAGCTCACCAGCCCTGTTGCGGCCACGGCTTTCCAGTCGATGTCGCCTTGGTAATGCGACACGTCGATGCCTTCGTTTACAAGCCCTGCCCATGCCTTGCCGCTGTGGATTCTTGCTTCGGAAGGCACTTTTATGGCTCTGGCCTGCAGTGGCTTTGTGGGGAGCTGGTCGGGCAGAATTATGGTAGGCGCTGCTGCTGACTTGTGGCCTTTGCCGTTGTCGGCATACAGTGATGCGGCAGAAATCAGTGTCAGTAACAGTATTATTGTTTTTTTCAGAAGCATTGGCCGTGTTGAGTTGTTTGTGCCGGGAGGGCAATCGTTTGACTTTTGCAAAATTATGGTTTTTATGGCAGAGAGCAAAGTCATTGCGCAGCTATATTTCGGGGCGACAAAGAAAAAACGGCGATGCAGCCCGAAAAAACTTCGGAGCTGCACCGCCGGATATCGCGCGAAAGATGCACTAGGAACCTATCGTTACGAGGAATTCCTCGTTGGTGCGGGTGTCTTTCAGACGGTCTTTCATGAATGTGATGGCTTCGAGCGGCGTCATGTCGGCAATGTGGTTGCGCACCACAATCATGCGGTTGAGCGTGCCGGTATCCTGCAGCAGGTCGTCGCGGCGCGTGCTTGAAGCCACGATGTTCACTGCGGGGAAGATGCGCTTGTTGCTGAGCGACCTGTCGAGCTGCAGCTCCATGTTGCCGGTTCCCTTGAACTCTTCGAAAATCACTTCGTCCATCTTGCTGCCGGTGTCGATAAGTGCCGTGGCGATGATGGTAAGCGAGCCGCCCCCTTCGATGTTTCGCGCGGCTCCGAAGAAGCGCTTGGGCTTTTGCAGGGCGTTTGCGTCGACACCGCCGGTAAGCACTTTTCCGCTTGCGGGCGACACGGTGTTGTAGGCACGTGCCAGGCGCGTGATGGAATCGAGGAATATCACGACGTCGTGCCCGCATTCCACGAGGCGTTTGGCCTTTTCAATTACCAGTCCGGCAATCTTCACGTGGTGTGTGGCAGGCTCGTCGAAAGTCGAGGCAATTACTTCGGCTTTCACGGTGCGCGCCATGTCGGTAACCTCTTCGGGGCGCTCGTCGATGAGCAGCATCATGAGGTAGGTGTCGGGATGGTTTTTGGCAATGGAGTTGGCGATGTCTTTCAACAGCATTGTCTTACCGGTTTTGGGCTGTGCCACGATAAGTGCGCGCTGGCCCTTTCCGATTGGAGTGAAAAGGTCTACGATGCGTGCCGAGATATTGTCGTAATTGCCCGAGCAGAGCTTGAATTTCTCGTCGGGGAAAAGCGGTGTGAGGTGCTCGAACGGCACTCTGTCGCGAATGTCTTCGGGCGAAAGGCCGTTGATTGACTTGGCGTTGATGAGGGCGAAGAATTTCTCCCCGTCGCGGGGGATGCGCACGTTTCCTTCCACTACGTCGCCGGTCTTGAGTCCGTACTGGCGTATTTGCTGCTGCGACACGTAGATGTCGTCGGGCGAAGGCAGATAGTTGTAGTCGGAAGAGCGGAGGAAGCCGAACCCTTCGGGCATAACCTCAAGGCATCCGCTGCCATCGAGTATCTGGTCGAAGTTGAATTTCGGTGCGGAATTCGTGGGAGTGAACACGGCGCCGTGACGCCCGCTGCCCGAAAGCCTTCCGTGCGCTATTTCCTCGTCGATGAAACTCTCGTCGCCCGCCGGCATGCGGCCGTAGCTGCGTTCGTGAGGCATGTCGTCGAAAGCATTGCCGAAGTCGGCAATTACCGGGATGTCGACAACAATCTGAAAATCGCTTTCAGGCTCTGCGGCTTTGGCAGCAAAGGGCTTTGCTTCGCCGTTGGCGCTTTTGCCTGCCCCAGCATCGGCAGTAATATTGTTGTCGTCACTGCTGTCGTCATTATTGTTGTCATTATTCTCGTCGCTTGCCGCTGTCTCGCCCGGCACGTCTTCGGCAGGTGCTTCGGCATTGCCTGTAAGGTCCTTGCGAATGGCGTCGAAGTCGGTAATCCAGTCGGCACCCGATTTTTGCTGCGACTGCATTTCGTCGTTTTCCTTTTCAGTATTATCGTCGGCAGCAGGCACGGGCTCGGGTATAATGGCAGGCGCTTCGGCTTTGGTTTCGGCAGGAGCGGGAGCCGCGGGCTTTTCCGGAGCCGGAGCGGCGCTCTGCGAAACGGAATATACGCGCGCCGAAGCCTTCTTCACGATACGTGCACGGCGTTTGGGAGCCGGTTTCTGGGCAGCGCCGAGAATGGCCTGCTCGTCGAGTATGCGGTAAATCAAGTCTTCCTGCGTGTCTGTGCTCTTGTATTTCAGGTTGAGTGCATCGGCAATTTCACGAACCTCCTGACTGCTTTTACCGTCAAGTTCGTCTTTACTGTAATTGGACATAGTAGTATTGAATTGTTGTAGATGAACCCCGCCGGCAAGTCGATGCTCCGGCAGAGGTGCAATATGGAATAAACAAGAATTTTATTTGTGATTGTAGATAACCCACGCGGAACGTGGATTTGGATTTTGTGCAAAGTTAGAGGAAATAAATTTGCCGGGCAAGCCAAAACCGATTTTTTTTGAAAACGGCGCTCCGCTGCGTTTTTTGTTGCCCCCTCCCGGATTAAATTTTTTGGCCCCTGGGCAAATTCGGAATTGTTGTAAAAATCGCCGCCCCCTGAATTTTTTTCGCGGAAGTTAAGAAAAAGTTAAGTAACCGCGTAAAACAAAGCCCGTTGCCGCGGAAGGGCCGCGTTCTGCGTTTTTTGTGGCTTTTTCCAGCAGTTGCGCTCATTTATTGGCATTTGACATAATTTTGCCTCCTTTTTTTTGCCTTCAGCTAAAGTCCCGAAATTGGGCATGTTAGCTTTTTCAATAAAAAGCGGGGCGCGCCGGGAGTTTGCGTGCAAAGATAATTTTTCCCACCTTTGCAGTTGCGCATCCGCCGAAAGCCAGCCCCGCGCCGGCCCCGGATTTTGATATGCGCGTATACGTGTAAACCCGAATGGAAATGCCCGACAACTACATAGAAAAGTGGAACCGTTGCCTGGTCTTTATAGGCAACAACATCTCGCCCGATGCTTTCGCGACGTGGTTTAAGCCCATTGTGTTCGAAGGCGTCAAGAAACGGCAGGTAATATTGCGCGTGCCGTCGAATTTCTTCCGCGAATTTATCGACGAGCATTACATCCCCACGCTTCGCAGCGCCGTGGAGCGCGAGTTCGGCGAGGGCACGGGAGTGGCGTATAACGTGGTTGTCGATTCCGAAACGGGTTTCGAGCTGAAGGGCATTGCCCCCGAAGAGCACGCCGCGCCCACTGCCAAGGTGCAGAACGTAAGCCCCACACTCGTTGAAGGCATAGCCGCACGGGGAGCGCAGGCCCTCGACAGCCGTCTTAATCCCAACCAGACTTTCGAAACATTCATTGAAGGCGATGCCAACAAGCTGCCGCGAAGCATAGGCAAGGCGATAGCCGACAAGCCCGGGCAGATGACCTTCAACCCGCTGTTCGTTTACGGGCAGTCGGGAGTGGGGAAGACTCATCTCGTCAACGCCATAGGCAACCGCGTGAAGGAAATGAACCCCGAAGCGCGCGTGCTCTATGTGTCGGCACACCTGTTCATGATACAGTACGGCGACGCATCGCGGCGCAACTCGCGCAACGACTTCATACACTTCTACCAAAGCATAGACGTGCTGATAATCGACGATATCCAGGAACTTTCGGGGGAATCGCGCAAAGGCACGCAGGAAGCGTTCTTCCATATATTCAATCATCTGCAGCAGACGCACCATCAGCTGATAATGACCAGCGACCGCCCGCCGGTGGAGCTTGACGACATCGAAGACCGGCTGCTTACGCGCTTCAAGTGGGGGCTCGTGGCCGAGCTGCAGAAGCCCGACGCTAAACTCGCACGAAAGATTCTCGCCTCCAAAATACGGCAGAACGGACTCTCGTTCCCCAAAGAAGTGGTGGACTACATCGCCGAAAACGCTTCGGAGAACATACGCGACCTTGAAGGGGTGGTGAATGCCATACTCGCGTATTCCGTGGTTTACAACTCGGATATCGACATGGAGCTGGCCCACCGCGTAGTGGCACGCTCGGTGAAGCAGAAGGGCCGCAACATTACGGTTGACAGGATAATGGAATGTGTGGGGAAATTCTACAATGTCAGCGCCAAGGAAATATGCTCGCCGTCGCGCAAGCAGTTCATAGCGCAGGCACGGCAGGTGGCAATGTATCTTGCGCAGAAACACCTGGGAATGTCGTACGCACGCATCGGAAACTGCATAGGCAAGCGCGACCATTCCACGGTGCTGCACTCTTGCAGCGTGGTGGAGCACCGCATCAATGCCGACAAGGCGTTCCGCAAAGACCTAGAAAACATAGAAGCAAGCCTTTTGTAGATAACGCAAAAGGCCATCCCCGAGGGGGAAAATCACAATAGTATTCCCGCAGTAACATATAGCGTGAAAATTCTCTGCGCATAGCGGAAAAATTTTATGCGCACAGAAGAAAAATTTTGTGCGCACAAAAAAATAATTCTCTACGCATAAAAGTAAAACCATGTGCCTTTGTTT
>CAZDOH010000043.1:0-19043 GCA_964507005.1 uncultured Prevotella sp.
AGGATTCAGGAGAAAGCTTCAAGAAGTCTGGCAAAGAACTTTCCGAAGGACTGACGCTCACTGCCAACGACCCGCGCAGCAGCCTCATCATCCGTTACGAAATGGCAAGCAAGTAAAGAATACTGATGGTATACGCTGGGGCTTTGTTATTTAAAAAGGTGGCTTGTTTTTCAAAAGCCCAAGCGTTTCGTTCCGGGGGCTTTCTGCGCCGTTGAAAATCAATGCCTCGTGCCGAAGGGTTTGGGGCATAGCCCGTGCAGTTGAAGTTTGTTTTTGAGTCGTTGTGGCGCTTTGGTTCAAAACCATTAAATTTGCAGAGTAATATATATATTATTGTATGAAAAAGTTTCTTTTGAACGTGTTGAGTTCCACCCTAGGGGTGTTACTCTCAATTTCCATAATCGCGATACTGCTGGGCGTTACCGTTGTGTCGGTAGCCTTGAGCTCGTCTTCGCGTCCGTCGGTAACTTCACATTCGGTGCTTCGCCTCGACCTGAAGGGAGTGTTGTCGGAGCGCTCCGATGCCACTCCTTTGGCTTCGCTGGGGCTGTCCGAGATAAATCCCAGCCTTGAGGATATGCTGAGGGCCATAAAGGTTGCCAAGGACAACAAGAATATCGACGGCATATATGTTGTTGCAAATGCCGTGTCGGCCAATCCGGCAAGCCTGCAGGAACTTCGCCGCGCGCTGGCCGATTTCCGCAAGTCGGGCAAGTTTGTGGTGAGCTACGGCGGCACTTACACTCAGAGCGCGTACTACGTATGTTCGGCGGCGTCGAAGGTGATGCTCAATCCCATTGGCGAACTGGAATGGCGCGGCCTGGGCGGAGAGGTGATGTTCTATAAGGACCTGCTCAAAAAGCTTGGCATTGAAATGCAGGTGGTAAAGGTTGGCACCTACAAGAGCGCTGTGGAACCGTTTACCGCTACCGAGATGTCGGAAGCCAACCGCGAGCAGGTGACATGCTATATCACCGGCATCTGGAACAATATAAAGAAGGAAGTCTCGGCATCGCGGAATATTCCGGTAAACAAACTCGACGCTTTGGCCGACAAGTATATGGCTCTGCGTCCCGCCAACGAGGCCCTTTCCGAGAAATTCGTAGACCGTCTGGCTTACGAGGACGATGCTCTGCTTGAGGTGGCCAAACTTTCTGGTCAGAGCGAAATCGACGACATTCATTTCGTGAAGCCTGAAGCCCTGGCTCCGCTTGCCGTTGACGAAGAGCTGAATGGCGGTGATGACGAAATTGCCGTTTACTATGCCTGCGGCGACATTGTGAGCAACAAGGAAGGCGGACTGGCCTACGGCAGTGCCATTGTGGCCGACAAGGTAATTCCCGACCTTCGCGAACTCGCCGATGAGGATGACGTGAAAGCCGTGGTGCTGCGCATCAATTCCGGCGGCGGCAGCGCGTATGCTTCCGAACAGATATGGAATGCCATCAAGAAACTTGCCGCCAAGAAACCTGTAGTGGTGTCGATGGGCGATATGGCCGCTTCGGGTGCCTACTACATGAGCAGCGCGGCGCATTATGTGGTGGCCGAACCCACAACCCTCACAGGCAGCATAGGAATCTTCGGTATGTTCCCCGATGTGAGCGGACTGATGAAAGACAAGCTCGGTCTGCGTTTCGACGGAGTGAAGACAAATGCACATTCCGACTTCTTTTCCACCTCGCGGCCGTTTACCGAAGAGGAGAAGGCCATGCTGCAAAGCTATGTCGACCGTGGCTACAACCTGTTTGCAAAGCGTGTGGCCCAAGGGCGCAAGCTGACTGTTCAGCAGGTAGACAGCATTGGCCAGGGCCGCGTGTGGACCGGCGAGGATGCGCTCGGCATTAAACTTGTAGACAAACTAGGAAATCTCGACGACGCAATTGCCATTGCCGCCAAGCGTGCTGGAGTGAAGAAATATTCCGTTGCTCACTATCCCGTGGCGCAGGAATGGTGGGAGGAAATGCTCGAATCGCAGATGGATGAGTATGCCGATGCACGCCTGCGCAGCTATTTGGGTGAATTGTATCCCGCCGTGTCGCTGCTTAAGAACATCGACAGCCGCGACCGCGTGCAGGCTCGCATACCGTTCAATCCCGTCGTGAAATAAAAAGGTGCACGCGGCATTGCAGTTTTTCCGCTTCCTGCTTCTGCCCCTGTCGTGTCTCTACGGCACTGCAGTAGCGGTGCGCAACTGGTGTTTCGACAAGGGACTGCTTAAATCCCGAAGTTTTGCAATGCCAGTGATATGCGTGGGAAACCTCACCGTGGGCGGCACCGGCAAGACGCCGCATGTAGAGCACCTGTTGGAATTGCTGCAGGGCATCTGCCAACCGGCTTTGGTGAGCCGCGGATACCGGCGGCGCACAAAGGGCCTTGTGCTGGCTTCGGCCGCTTCCACGGCAGCCGATATAGGCGACGAGCCATTCCAGATAAAACGGCATTTCCCCAAGACAATTATAGCTGTCGACGCCAACCGTTGCGAGGCAATTGAAAGGCTCATGCAGGACGACGTCGTGCCGGCAGTGGATACCGTTGTGCTCGACGATGCGTTCCAGCATCGCCATGTGGCGGCTGGTCTCAATTTGCTGCTAGTCGATTACAACCGTCCGGTGTTCCGCGACACTTTCCTGCCGTCGGGAATGCTGCGTGACGGTTTCAGCCAGCGCCGCCGCGCCGATGCCGTAGTGGTAAGCAAGTGCCCCGCCGGCATAACCGGGCAGCAGTGCCGCGATTTTGCCGCACGCATGAAATTGCAGGAACATCAGAAAGTGTTTTTCACTTCCATGGAATATGGCACACCTTATGCAGTGTTCAGTAATAAGGCAATGCCGCTCGAGGAAGTAGGGCGCATTTACGGCAGTGCCGTTGCAGTGGCAGGCATCGCGCAGCCGCAGGCATTCTTTGTCGAGGTAAGGCGGTGTGTGGCCGCGGTGCGGTGCATTTCCTTTGGCGACCATCACAATTTCGGCCCGGGCGATATCCGGCAGCTTGAGAGTTGCGCGGCCGGCGAAGCGGCTATAATTACAACCGAGAAAGACAGCGCCCGCCTGCTCGCCCTCGGCGCTGGCATGAGCAGCCGGTTGCGTTCGTGCCTGTATGCGCTTCCCGTCAGGGTGAAATTCCTGTTCGGCGGAGAGAAAGAGTTTAACGATATGGTTTTGGACTATGTTGCAGAAAATAAACGAAACGGCGGAGTTTCTGGCTCCTGTCATTAAAGGCAAAGCCACAACGGCTATAATCCTCGGTTCGGGCCTGGGAACGCTTGCCGAGGAAATACGTGTGGAAAAGGAATGGAACTACTGCGAAATTCCCAATTTCCCGGTGTCGACAGTTGAAGGGCACGACGGCAAACTCATATTCGGCCTTCTGGGCGAAACGCCCGTGGTGGCCATGAAAGGCCGCTTCCATTACTACGAAGGGTATTCCATGAAGGAAACGACGTTCCCCGTCAGGGTGTTCGGCGCGCTCGGCATAACGACACTGTATGTCAGCAATGCCGCCGGCGGCACGAATCCCGATTTCTTCCCGGGCGACCTTATGGTAATTACCGACCACATCAACTTCCTGCCCGAGCATCCGCTGCGCGGGCGCAACCTTCCGTGCGGACCGCGCTTCCCCGACATGAGCGAAGCCTACGACCGCCAGCTCATTGCCAAAGCCGACCGCATAGCAGCGGAATGCGGCATCAAACTGCAGCACGGAGTGTATCTGGCCAACTCCGGGCCTACCTACGAAACTCCGGCCGAGTACCGCATGTACCGCCAGTGGGGTGCCGATGCCGTGGGAATGAGCACGGTGCCCGAGGTAATTGTGGCGCGCCACCAGGGAATGAAGGTGTTCGGCATAAGCGTCATTACCAATGTGCCTTCGCGGGCCGCGGGCGAAACATCGCACGAAGAAGTGCAGGCGGCAGCCGCTTCGGTAGGACCGGGAATGTCGCAACTGATTAAACGCATGATAAACGATTAACAACGGTGCCTTGTGCAGGTTCGGCCTGCACAAACACTTCGAAAACCAACAGAATATGTCAAGAACTGAAATATCCACGCTTGGCGAGTTCGGGCTCATAAAGCGTTTGGCAAAAGATATAACCCCGAAGAACGAGTCCACTTGCAAAGGCATAGGCGATGACTGCGCCGTGCTTGCATTCGGCGGCAAACAGGTATTGGTTACCTCCGACATGCTAATGGAGGGCGTGCATTTCGATCTAACCTATGTTCCCCTGAAGTTCCTTGGCTACAAGGCTGCTATCGAAAACATCTCGGACATTTACGCCATGAACGGCACACCGCAGCAGATGATTGTTGACATCGCAATAGGCAGCCGTTTCTGCATCGAGAACATCGACGAACTTTACAGCGGCATACGTGCGGCATGCGAGGCTCACGGTGTGGACATCGTAGGCGGCGACACGACGTCGTCGTACACGGGCCTTGCCATTGCCATCACGTGTGTGGGCAGTGCGCTGCCAAACGATGTGGTTTACCGCAGCGGCGCACGCGAAAACGACTTGATTTGTGTCAGCGGCGACCTCGGTGCCGCATATATGGGCCTTCAACTGCTGGAGCGCGAGAAAAAGGTGTTCCAGGAGCAGACGGCGAAGGCCAAGACCACAGAGTCGCGGCTGGCAGTGCAGCAGCCCGATTTCTCGGGACACGAATATCTGATACAGCGCCAGCTTAAGCCGCAGGCACGCCGCGACATTCTTGAAAGGTTGCGCGCGGCTGGATTGCGCCCTACAGCTATGATTGACGTTTCCGACGGGCTGTCGTCTGAAGTGATGCATATCTGCGAGTGCAGCAACATGGGATGCCGCATATACGAAGACAAACTGCCAATTGACTACCAGACTTCCTCGATGTGCGAGGAGTTCCGCATGAATCCGGTAACGGCGGCGCTTAACGGCGGCGAAGACTATGAACTGCTCTTCACCGTGCCGCTTGCCGACTATGCAAAGGTGTCGCAGCTGGAAGACGTGCATGTGGTGGGCAACATCACAACTGCCTCGGCGGGAAAGACGCTGGTAACCCGCGACGGAGCCGAGTTTGAACTCAAGGCCCAGGGCTGGAACCCGCTTTCGGCGAAAGACTAGACAAAAGACCTGCAAAACAACAATGCGGCACGGGGGAACGCTTGGTTTCCCCGGGCCGCATTTGTTGCCGCAGCTTTCTGTGCCGCCGGCTAGCCTATTCTCACTGCCTTTACAATGCCTTTGATGCCCAGCAGCGAAGTGCATATCTGCTTCACGTCGTCGGTGTCGTGGAGGTTTATGGTTATTTCGCTCTCAAAGATACCGGCATCGGTGGTAACCGTAAGTTTCTTTATGTCGAGGTTGAGCTGCTTGTAGATAACTTCGCTTATGGCCATAAGTATTCCCTGCACGTCAATGCCCTTTACATATATTGTGGCGGGGTAGAGGTTTATGTGGTGCATCTGCCATTCCACAGCCACCACACGGTTGCCGTAGTTGCTCTTCAGTTTTTCGGCAACGGGGCAGTCGCGGCGGTGTATGAAAAACTCGTTCGAGGGGTCTATGTATCCCAGAGCGTCGTCACCGGGAATAGGATGGCAGCATTCCGCTATGCGGCAGTGCTTGACGGTATCCTCGTTGAGCGGAAAAGTCTTCTTGCGGTCGATGCCGTCGATGAAGATTTTTTTGATGTCGCTGTTATCGGCAGTTTTCTGCTTGTTGCTTATAAACGGTATGAACTTGCGCCACGAGGAAGTCTTGCGTTGCCGTCCTTGCAGGAAATCGGCATCCGAGTCGTTGGGCACGATGCTGTTTTCGCCTATTGCCAAAAACAGTGCATCGCGTGTTGACACTTCGTGAAAGCGGCAGAGTTTGTCGATTACCGCACTGTTTATCTCTATGTCCTTTTCCTTAAGGAAATTCCGCAAAATCTCTTCGCCCTGTATGCGCTTTTCGCGTTCGTCGCGGCGCAGCAGTGCGCGTATCTTGCCCTTGGCCTTGGCGGTGTTGGCATACTGTATCCATTCGGGTTGCACATGCTGCGAGCGCGATGTCAGAATCTCCACCTGGTCGCCGCTCTGAAGCTTGTGGCTCAGCGGCTCGAGCTTGTGGTTTACCTTTGCCCCGATGCAGTGGCTGCCGAGAAAGGAGTGGATGGAAAATGCGAAGTCGAGCGCAGTGGCTCCGGCCGGCATAGTCTTGATTTCGCCTTTGGGCGTGAATATTAGAATCTCGTTGGCGAAGAGGTTCAGCTTTATGGTTTCAAGGAAATCGAGAGTGTCGGGCTGCGGGTCGTCAAGTATTTCCTTTATGGTATGCAGCCATTTCGAAAGTTCGTCGTCGGTATAGTCTTCGCCCGAAGCCTTGTATTTCCAGTGGGCGGCCACGCCTTGCTCGTCGATGTCGTCCATGCGTTTCGAGCGTATCTGCACCTCTATCCATTCGCCGCGGTTGCTCATCAGCGTTACGTGTAAGGCTTGGTATCCGTTGGCTTTGGGATGTGAAATCCAGTCGCGCAGGCGGTCGGGCTGCGGCTTGTAAATCTGGCACAGTGCAACGTAGATGTTGAAGCATTCGCTCACTTCCTTCTCGTCGCAGCTGGGCTCGAAAACGATTCGGGTAGCCAGTATGTCGTAGATTTCCTCGAATGTTATATGCTTGTTCTGCATCTTCTTCCATATGGAATATGGCGTTTTGATGCGAGCAAGTATGCGGTATTTGAGCCCTGTCTTGTCGAGCGCTTCGCGAATGGGCGCGGTGAATTCGTTGAAGATCTCCTCGCGCTCTGCCTGCGTCTTGGCCAGTTTCCCTTTGATTTCCTCGTATTCCTGCGGATGTTCGTAGTGGAAACTCAGGTCTTCGAGCTCGATTTTTATTTTGTTGAGCCCCAGGCGGTCGGCCAGCGGGGCATATATATACAGCGTTTCGCCAGCCACCTTATACTGCTTGCGCGGCAGCATCGAACTGAGCGTGCGCATATTGTGAAGCCGGTCGGCTATTTTTATGAGTATGACGCGTATGTCGTCGCTCATCGTGAGCAGCAGCTTCTTGAAAGTCTCGGCTTGGAGCGAGGCCCTTTCCCCGAATATGCCTCCCGAAATCTTTGTGAGCCCTTCAACTATATTTGCCACTTTTGCCCCGAAAAGGTTGGCGATATCCTCGTTGGTGTAGTCGGTGTCTTCTTCCACATCGTGAAGCAGTGCGGCGCAGATTGACGTTGACCCCAGCCCGATTTCTTCGCACACTATTTGCGCCACGGCGATGGGGTGCATGATGTACGGCTCGCCCGAGAGGCGGCGCACTCCGCTGTGGGCTTTTTTCGCAAAGTTGAAAGCTTTGGTTATTACTTCTGTCTTCTTTCGGTGGTTCGAGGCAAGGTATGTGTCTAGCAGATGGTTGAACGCCTCGGTTATCATCTGTTCGTCTTTGCTCGTATCGGGTGTTGCGGTGGACATTGTCGGAACTTTTTAGGTTGTTTTGATTTGGTTGAACCGGGATATATCCGTTGGCGTCTATTTTACTTTCAGTTTTTTGCCGGCCCGTATGCTTGAACCCTTAATGCCGTTGAGGCGGCGCAGTTTCGATACTGTAGTGCCGTATTTCGAAGCTATTTCCGAAAGCGTTTGTCCGTTCTTAATAGTGATGCTGCGGCCGCGGCTTCGCCTTGACGATGAACGTGACCTGCGGCTTCTGCGTGAAGTCGTGGTAGTCTGTTTTGCCAGTTCCGATTCGTCAACCTCTACCGTCTTGCGCTTTGCCAGAAGTTCGTCGCTGCGGTAGTTGTAAACCGAATCGCCCAGGTCGATGAACTTCAATGCAGCTTCGGAGGGGAGGCGCAGTATGCAGTCGTAGGAGTTGCCCGGCACGACTGAAGTCTTGTATTGCGGGTTGACGGCTTTCAGCCGTTCCATTTCCACTCCGCACAGCGAGGCTATCTGTTCGAGGTTAAGGTCTTTGTTTACAATCACCGTGTCGTTGGCGTCTACGAGCCTTGCCCGCATGGGGCAGATGTTGTGTTCGCAGTAGTATTCCATCACGTAGTTGGCTGCGATGAATGCGGGAACGTAGCCGCGGGTTTCCTTGGGGAGGTAGGGGTATATAGTCCAGTAGTCTTTGCTTCCTCCGGCGCGGTGGATGGCTTTGTTGAGCGATGACGGTCCGCAGTTGTAGGCTGCGATAACCAGGTTCCAGTCGCCGTACATCTTGTAGAGGTCGCTAAGGTATTGCGCTGCGGCATACGAGGCTTTGATGGGGTCGCGCCGTTCGTCTACGAGGCTGTTTATCTTGAGGTCGTAGCGCTTTGCCGTGGCGAGCATGAACTGCCACAGTCCCGTAGCCCCTTTGCGGCTTACGGCAGTAGGGTCGAGCGCGCTCTCTATTACCGGAAGGTATTTCAGTTCGAGCGGGAGATTGTAGAGCGCCAGGGCTTCTTCGAAGATGGGGATGTAGAAGTTCCGGGCCCCGAGCATGTAGGCCACCGAATGGCGCAGGCGTCCGGTGTATTGGTCGATGAATTTGCGCACAATGGGGTTGTAGGGCAATTCCATCATGGCCGGAATCCTTGCAAGCCGCTCAATGTATACGCTGTCTTCGAAAACGGGGTTGACGTCCTGCATGTTGCAGTCGGTGTCGTTTGCAAGATATTGCATGGCGTTCCATTGCTGCAGCAGAGTGTCGATGTCGAGAGTCATCGACATGGGCATTTCTATTTCTTCGTCTTTTCCGGTTTTGTCGTCATGAACGGTGATGTCGTTTTGTGCATTCACGGCTATTGCCGTAATCAGCATCAGGGTGGTTATATAGAGCTTTTTCATAATCGTAGTTTTTTAGAAATTAAGTCCGCAGCCGATGCCTACGGCCGACGAGCCTTTTGTTGTATTGACGTGAACTACCGTTGGCTTGATGTTGAGGCTAAGGTCTTTCGATATGTCGAATTGCGACAGTTGCGCGTCTACATAGGCGTCAACTACCGACAGCAGATACACTCCCACGAACGAGAACGCGGCATAGTCTCTCCACCGGCGGTAACGGTCTTTCTTGTTTTTGAATATTGTCTTGAAGCGGTCTTCCATCCCGGTCATGTCGTAGTTGGGCGGAAGCATGTTCATGTAGCTTTGTGTGGTGGGGTCGTCGTCCATGATGTCGATGTATGCCTGCGAGTAGTCTTTGTACATCTGCTGGTTCCACATCAAGGCATACGTGCATCCCAGGAACCCTCCGTAGAAGATTGGCAATTTCCAGTATTTGCGGTTGTAGATCTGTCCGGCTCCCGGCAGCACCAGTGCCAGCCAGAGGGCGCGTTGCGGGTCGGGCACGAACTTCGGCTTCGGCAGCTTCTGCTTTACTGCCATTTTCATTATCGAGTCGACAGCCTGCACCGTCTTTGCCGAATCGCCGGCAGAAACGACGGGGGCTTCCAGAGTGCTGTCGGGCGGGAGCAGGAATGCCGCTGCCGATTTTGCCGGCACTGCTGCAAGGCAAAGCGCAACGATTGCCGCCTGCACCGACAATGGCAAGCGGCAAATTCTGAAACTGGCTTTTATGCTGGCGTTGGTTTTCACTTGCCTTTGTCGAACAGGGCTATTATGCGTTCCATGTCTTCCTTGTTGCGGAACGGGATTGTGATTTTCCCCTTGCCTTCGGGCGAGCAGGTCATTTTCACTTTTGCGCCGAAATGTTCCGACAACTGTTTCTGCATTGCGCTGTATTCTTCGCCGCCGGTTTTTGGGCGCCGTGCGCGTATGCGCTTGCCTGCGTCGTTTACGTCTTCGCCGCTGTTGAGGCGGTTCACCATGTCTTCCACTTTCCTCACCGACAGCCCCTGGCTCTTTATTTCCTCGAACACCCGCAACTGGGTTGCTGCGCTGGGGAGGCCCAGCAGGGCGCGTGCGTGGCCCTGGTCGATGACTTTGTTTTTCAGGGCCATTTGCACCTGTGCCGGGAGTTTCAGCAGACGGAGGTAGTTGGTCACTGTGGCGCGTTTCTTGCCCACCTTTTCCGAGAGCTCCTCCTGCTTCAGTCCGTATTGCTCTATTAGCCCCTGGTATGCCAGTGCTATCTCTATTGGGTTGAGGTCTTCGCGCTGCAGGTTTTCCACGAGCGCCATTTGCATGGTGCTTTCGTCGTCGGCGGTGCGGATGTATGCGGGCAGGGTGTCGAGCCCGGCTTTTTGCGCGGCACGCCAGCGGCGTTCGCCGGCGATGATCTGGTATGTGCCGTCGCCCATGTTGCGCAATGTCACGGGCTGCACGATGCCCAGCTCCTTTATCGACAGTGCGAGCTCTTCGAGTGCCTGCTCGTTGAAGTCGCGCCGTGGCTGGTTGGGGTTGGGCATAATCTGGCTCACGGGGATTTCTCCGATTGACGAACTGCCCGAAGTCCTTACTTCGTCGGTGGCTATCAAGGCGTCGAGCCCGCGGCCCAGGGTGCTGTATTTCTTTTTTACTGCCATATATGTGTTTCGGTGGGTTTCAAGCGGCGGTTCAACCGCGGTTTTTGTCGATAACTTCGCGCGCAAGGTCGATGTAGCTCTTCGCTCCGCTGGAAGCGGGGTCGTAGAGAATTGCGGGCACGCCGT
This sequence comes from uncultured Prevotella sp., assembly GCA_964507005.1. Lineage (GTDB taxonomy): Bacteria > Bacteroidota > Bacteroidia > Bacteroidales > Bacteroidaceae > UBA6398. The sequence goes on from CAZDOH010000043.1 coordinate 10,548, forward strand.
GGCTGGGCGCTTCGCTGAGCTTCACGTTGCGCTGTATTACGGTCTTGAACACAAGTTCCTGGAAGTGCCGGCGCACTTCGTCGTATATCTGGTTGGCAAGGCGAAGGCGCGAGTCGTACATCGTGAGCAGGAAGCCTTCGATTTCCAATGGCGGGTTGAGCTTCTTCTTTATGATTTTTATGGTGTTGAGCAGTTTGCTGATACCTTCGAGTGCGAAGTATTCGCATTGCACGGGGATAATCACGCTGTCGGCAGCCACGAGCGAGTTGACGGTGATGAGCCCGAGCGACGGGCTGCAGTCGATGAGTATGTAGTCGTATTCGGGGCGCAGGGGGTCGAGCGCTTTTTTCACCAGTTTTTCGCGCTGGGCGAAGTTCAGCATTTCCACTTCGGCACCCACCAGGTCGATGTGCGACGGCAGAATGTCGAGCCTGTCGATGTCGGAAGTGTAGATTGCTTCGTGTACGTCGGTGCCTCCCACGATGCACTCGTAGATAGAGCAGTCGACTTTTTTCACGTCGACGCCCAACCCCGACGAAGCGTTTGCCTGAGGGTCGGCGTCTACCAGAAGCACCGATTTTTCCAGTGTCGCGAGCGATGCGGCAAGGTTCATGGCAGTTGTGGTTTTTCCTACACCGCCTTTCTGATTTGCTAAAGCTATTATCTTTCCCATATTCAGTACACCAGCCCAAAGGCTGGGATTATGCAAAAATAAGGAAAATCCGCCACGCGGCGCTTCTTTGAAATGCAAAATATCCATAATTGCATGTCCCCGCGCTCCCCGCGCGTGGTGACAGGAGGCTGCCGGGGGAGGGCAAAACTGCGGAAAACAGTAATTGGCATCCTGGCATTTGCGCGCCCCAGCGCGCGAAGCGCGCTAAATAGAAAGCCCCAAGGGGGCATTTTGACGTGCGTATGCTTCCCTCCTTTTTAGGATTATGCTTTTTCGTTGTTAACCGCAACAGCTTGAAAAACAGCCGCATCATCTGCCCCATATCCGCCAAGACGACATACGGCAATATCCCGCCCGGGAATTCATAAAACCGCGGGCTCCGGCCGGCAACCGCCGGACATCCGCAGCCCACACCGCCGCTGTTGGGGGATTCCGGCTTATTCACTTCATTGCATGCCCACGCCAATCTGCCGAAAATCCGTATCTTTGCCCAACAATTACCGGCATTATGGACTCCCAGCATTACAAATCCCGCAAACTTATACTCATATCAAACGATGACGGCTACCGCGCTCCCGGTATAAACCGCCTTGTGGAATGGCTCCGCCCTTTGGCGGATATCGTGGTGACGGCTCCCGACGGCGCGCGTTCGGGCGCGGCATGCTCCATTACGTCACATCTCCCGATTATGGCCCGAAGGGTGCGCAGCGAAGAGGGGCTTGACGTGTATGCATGCACGGGAGCGCCTGTCGACTGTGTGAAGCTTGCCGTAAACGAATTCCTTGACCGCAGCCCCGACCTTGTGGTCAGCGGGATAAACCATGGCAACAATGCGTCTATCAACGTGCATTATTCGGGCACTCTCGGCGCCGTCATCGAGGCTGCGCTGCGGGGGCTGAAGGCCGTGGCTTTCTCGCTGTGCAACCACGACGAGCAGGCCGACCTTTCGGCATTGCGCCCCTATGTGGTGAAAATCGTGGAACAGGCTCTGGCCCACGACATGCCGCCGTATACGTGCCTCAACGTGAATTTCCCGAACGTGGCGCATTTCCGCGGGGTGAAGGTAGGCAAAATGGGGCGCACGCGCTGGGAAAATGAATTCGAGAAATGCAGCGTGCCGTCGCACGGCACCTGCTGGTTCCTCACCGGCAACTGGACCGATACGGAGCCGTGGCGCACAGATACCGACAGCGCCGCCCTGGCGCAGGGGTATGTGGCCGTGACGCCGGTTACCGTTGACGTTACGTCGCCCGAACTGATGCGCGAAGTGGAACACTGGGACATGCAGCCATGAGGTATTTCGTTATAGCCGGCGAGGCGAGCGGCGACCTGCATGCCTCGAATCTCATCCGGGCCCTTCGCCTCCGCGACCCGCAGGCGGAATTCTATGCCTATGGCGGCGAGCTCATGCAACAGGCAGGAGCTTCCATGCTGTGCTATTACCGCGACATAGCCTATATGGGCGTGGTGAATGTGGCGCTGCATGCCCGCACCATCCTGCGCGCAATGGCCAGGTGCAAAAGGCAGATAGCCGGTACTGCCCCCGATGTGGTGGTGCTTGTTGACTATCCCGGCTTCAACCTTTCGATAGCCCGCTATGTGAAGAAGCATACTCCGCTCCCGGTTTACTATTACATTCCGCCCAAAGTATGGGCATGGAAAGAAAGCCGCATAAAACTGCTGCGGGCTTACGTGGACGGGATTTTTTCGATATTGCCTTTCGAGACGCAGTATTTCGGGCAGCGGGGCATCACGGTGCATTATGCCGGGAATCCCACAGCCAGCGAAATCAAGGCCTTCAAGGAAGGATACAGCGAAACTTTCCGCGAGTTTGCCCTAAACAACGGGCTTGACCCCGAAAGGCGCATAATCGCCTTGCTCGCCGGAAGCCGCAAACAGGAAATTGCCTACAACCTGAAACGCATGTGCATGGCGGCGCAGACGTTTGCGGGCGAGGGGTACCAGCTTGTCATAGCCGGTGCGCCGAATATTGACGATGCTTTGTACCGCTCCCGCATTCCTGCGGAGATGCTTGCCCGCGGCGACGTGAAAATCGTGGCAAACCGCACGTTTGCCCTGCTGTGCCACGCCCGTTCGGCGCTGGTGACTTCGGGCACCGCCACGCTCGAAGCGGCGCTGTTCGGTGTGCCGCAGGTGGTGTGCTATTACATTCCGATGGGGAAACTGGTGTCGGCATTGCGCCGGCGCCTGCTCAAGGTGCCCTATGTGTCGCTGGTGAACCTTATAGCGGGCGAAGAGGTGGTGCGCGAACTTGTGGCCGACGGCATGCGCGTGGAAGCGTGCCGCGCCGAACTGCAGCGCATTACCCCTGACGGAGAAAGCCGTGACGCCATGCTGGCAGGATATGCGCGGGTAAGCGCCATGCTCGGCGACGGCGACGCTTCGCAGCGTGCCGCAGTGATGATTGCCGATGCCGCGCTCCGCGCAAAAGGCGGAAGGAAATAAGGCGGAATCAAAAGGTTTTGGCGGGAAATATGAAAATCAGGGAAATATGAAAATCAGGACTTTGTTTCTTGCAGCAATCCTCGTTGCTGCGGCAGTGTGCCCGTATGCCGCCGTTCCCGGCAAGTGGTATGCGGTTACTGTGGGCGGGAAAGGCATCATTGTCCCCGACGGCTCAATGGAAGACGGAACGCCGGTTGAAATCTGGACGCAAACCGATGTCCCTTCCCAATTGTGGCATTGCCTGAAAGGCAAAGGGAAAACGGTTGTGCTGCAGTCCGGTTGGCGTGGGAATTGCCTTTGCCGCACAGAGGCTGCGCGGGCCGGTGCTCCGGTTGTGGCGCGTGCAGTATGCGGCTCCGACTCTTGCGCAGAATGGGTGCTCATTCCGGTAAAGGGCAACGGCAATGCCTTTCGCATTGCAACTCCCGACGGCAAATACGTGGTGAAGGCAGTTTCGGCTGACGACAGGGCCCGGCTCGTGTTGGCCGACGGCGCTTCCGCCCATACGGTATTGGCAGAGTGGAAATTCGCGGAGCATGCAGGGCATGTATCCACTTGCTTCGACGAAAACGCCCGCGATGCCCTTGCCGACAATTTCTTCGGGCAATATTGCCATTCCACTCCTGCCGGGCTAGTGCTGGGCGCAGGAGGATGGTGGGGCGATGCCGAAATGTTTGAAACCATACTTGATGCATTCGAAACTACAGGCAACAAGAAATATCAGACATATTTTGCGCAACTGGCAGCTGACTTCTTCTCCCGCAACGGCATTCGCTGGGACTATAATCTCTATAACGACGACATTACATGGATGGTGCTGGCATGCGCGCGCGGGTACAAATACTTCAATGTAGGCGCCTGGCTGGAATATGCAAGGCAAAACTTCGACCTTATGTATGCGCGTGCCTTGCAACCGCGCGGCGCTTTGCGCTGGAACCAGGAACCGAAGAACTGGTACGGCTCGAATTCGTGTATCAACGGTCCGGCTGCGGTGGCTGCCTGCTATCTCTACGAACTCACCGGCGACAGGGCATATCTCGAAAAGGCCCGGAGCATATATGCGTTCCAGCGCTCCGCTCTCTTCGACGCGGCAACGGGGCAGGTCTACGACAGCGGGCATTGGAATTCCGGCTGGACTGATTTTTCTGTCGGCAACCGCTGGGCTTCGACCTACAATCAGGGCACAATGTTGGGCGCTGCCACGAAACTTTACCTGCTTACCGGTGAAGAGCAGTATGCAAGCGATGCACGCAAGGTGTGGAACTATACATACGCCAATATGTGCAACCGTCACAAGATACTGCACGCCTGTCAGGTTGCTACGGGTGACCTGTGCGGCTTCAAGGGCATACTGATGCGCTATGTGCGGCTTTACGGCCAGACGTTCGGCGACGGGGACGTTTTCGGGTGGATGGAGAAGAATGCATGGTTTGCCTGTCAGAATGCCAATTCCCGGGGAATAGTGTGGTCGCGGTGGCTGACGAAAACTCCCGAGAATTTCGTGTGGAATGACAATGGCCGGGAAAAAGACTTTTCAAATGATGCCTTTGGGGCATCGACGGCAGTTTCAGCAGCTTTCAATGCACATATAAACCGCAGGTTCTGCAAGGATGCGTTCAGTATTGTAGGGGCTGGGCATTTCGACGACATACAGTTCATGCAGTTGGCCCCCGCGGGCAGCGACGGCGCTACCCCAAACACCACCCCTGCGGATTCCGGGTATATATGTTTCAGGAATGTGGACTTTGGCAGCAAAGGCGCAACGCGGGCTTCACTGCGGCTTTATTCCGCCCGGCAAGGAGGAAACTATACGCTTTATGTCGACAAAATCAGCAGTGAAACGAAGATGGGAACTGTAAACGGCTTGGAAACCGGATGGAATACCTACCGCATAAAGACTGCGAAGACTGCGGGCATGCATACTCTGTATGCAGTGCCTTCGGGCAGTGGCGGAAGCATGTTCCACTGGGTTGTCTTTGCCGGCCCGAAACGTTTTTGAACGCACCCCTGTCTTGAAAATTGAACTTGAAAATTGAATGCAGCCGAACTCTTTCTAACGGAGTCTGGCTGCACTGAAATCCTTAGGCCCGGCAAAGATTCCGGCGCCGTTATAATCCCATTATATTCCTGCGATTTCCAATGCCCTGTCAACGGCGGCATTGAGGCCGTCGGCGTTGTGCCCGCCGGCAGTTGCGAAATGCGGTGCTCCGCCGCCGCCGCCCTGTATCAGCCTGGCAGCTTCGCGCACAATCTTTCCGGCGTTGAGCGAGTGTTCCTGCACAAGATTCCTGCTGATCATGAGTGTAAGCATGGGCTTGTCTGCAGCGTTGGTACCGAGAATGCAGAAAAGGTTTTCGGGCACGGCAGCCGAGAGCTTGAAGGCAATGTCTTTGGCAGCGTCGGGCTCTATCGGCAGCACGGCTTTCACTACAGTGATGCCGCCGCGTTTTTCCGAGCGTTTCAGCAGTTCGTCCTTTATCCCGGCTATTTCCTTCTGTGCGAATCCTTCTACCTTTTTGCGCAGTTCGCCGTTTTCCTCCACCGTCTTGCGTATTGTGGCGGTGAGGTCCTTGGCGTTGTTGAAGAATGTGCGCAGTGTGTTGAGCAGGTCCTCTTCCCTGTACATGAGGTTTTCGGCTTCGGCTCCGGTGATGGCCTCTATGCGTCTCACTCCGGCTGCCACCGAACTTTCCGAAATTATATGGAACAGTCCGATGCGCCCTGTGCTGCGGGCATGGCATCCGCCGCAGAATTCCACGCTGTTGCCGAATTTCACGACTCTCACCTTGTCGCCGTATTTCTCGCCGAAGAGTGCCACTGCACCGAGCTTTTTGGCTTCCTCTATGGGCGTGTCGCGGAATTCTTCAAGGGGAATGTCTTCGCGTATCGTGGCATTCACCATGCGTTCCACCTTCCGCAATTCTTCGGGCGTGAGTTTTTGGTAGTGCGAGAAGTCGAAGCGCAGGTAGTCGGGTGTAACCAGTGAGCCGCGCTGCTCTACATGTGTGCCCAGCACGGTGCGCAGTGCGTAGTCGAGCAGGTGGGTGGCGGTATGGTTGGCTTCGCTGCGCGAACGCCACTTCCTGTCGACAGTTGCCTTGAAGGTGGCTTCGGGATGCTGCGGAAGCTTTTCGGTGATATGGAGCGCAAGATTGTTCTCGCGCTTGGTGTCGGTGATTTCTATCGTTTCGTATTCGCTTGCAAGTGTGCCGCGGTCGCCTACCTGTCCGCCCATTTCGGCGTAGAACGGTGTGGTGTCGAGCACAAGCTCGTAGTGCGTCTTCTTCTTTTGCTCCACGGCGCGCCAGCGTACGATGTGGCATTCGTGCCCGGTGGTGTCCCATCCCACGAAGTTCACGTTGCCGGGAGTTACTTCCACCCAGTCTCCAAGGTCGGTCTGGGCTGCATTGCGTGCGCGCTGTTTCTGCTTCTGCATCTCCTCGTCGAAGCCTTTGCAGTCGACTGTCATGCCGTTTTCAGCGCAGATGAGCTGGGTAAGGTCGAGCGGGAAACCGAATGTGTCGAAAAGGGTGAATGCCTTGACGCCGCCGATTTGCGTTGCCCCGTTTTGCCTGGCTTCGGCAATGATATTGTCGAGCAGGTTTATGCCGGTGGAAAGGGTGCGCAGGAACGACTCTTCCTCTTCGCGTATCACACGGGCGACAAGCACTTTCTGCGCGCGGAGCTCGGGATACGAATCTCCCATTTCGTCAACCAGAGTGGGGATGAGTTTGTAGATGAACGCCTGTTTCTGGTCAAGGAAAGTATAGGCGTATCTCACGGCGCGGCGCAATATGCGCCTTATGACGTATCCGGCCTTGGCGTTGTCGGGCAACTGGCCGTCGGCTATCGAGAATGCTATGGCCCGTATGTGGTCGGCCACTACGCGCATGGCTACGTCGGTAGATTCGTCGCTGCCGTATTGCTTGCCGCTCAGCTCGGCTATTTTGCGTATTATAGGCTGGAAAATGTCGGTGTCGTAGTTCGAGCCTTTGCCTTGTATTACCCGGCAGAGACGCTCAAAGCCCATGCCCGTGTCGATTACCTTTGCGGGAAGCGGTTCGAGCGAACCGTCGGCCTTGCGGTTGTACTGCATGAACACGAGGTTCCATATCTCAATCACCAGCGGGTTGTCTTTGTTTACGAGCGAGGCTCCGGGCACTTTGGCCTTCTCGCTGTCGGGGCGAAGGTCGATGTGGATTTCCGAGCAGGGGCCGCAAGGGCCTGTGTCGCCCATTTCCCAGAAGTTGTCGTGCTTGTTTCCGTTTATGATGTGGTCTTTGGGGAAATACTGTTCCCAGTATCCTGCGGCTTCGTTGTCGCGTTCCAGGCCTTCGGCTTCAGCACCTTCAAACACGGTGACGTAAAGGTCGTCCTTGTTGATTTTCAGTACGTCTACAATGTATTCGTATGCCCAGGCAATGGCTTCCTTCTTGAAATAGTCGCCGAAACTCCAGTTACCCAGCATTTCGAACATGGTGTGGTGGTAAGTGTCGTGGCCTACTTCTTCAAGGTCGTTGTGCTTGCCGCTTACGCGAAGGCATTTTTGCGAGTCGGTACACCGGCGGCTCTTGGGCTCGGCGTTGCCGAGTATGATGTCCTTGAACTGGTTCATGCCGGCGTTCGTGAACATCAATGTAGGGTCGTCTTTTACTACAATAGGCGCCGACGGCACAATGAGGTGGCCTTTCGACTGGAAAAACTGCTTGTATGATTCTCGTATTTCGTTTGCTGTCATCATAGCGGGATAAATTTCGTATAAAACGTTGCAAAGTTACAGTGTTTTATTTATTTTTGCAAGAACATAATTGGCAAACTCTTCACGGCATATGGCTTTATCTGCAGACAAGGACTTGAAAATATATTACTCCATAAGCGAGGTGGCGCAGAAATTCGGCGTTTCGGAAACGCTTCTCCGCTTTTGGGAAAAACAGTTTCCGCAGATAAAACCGCGCAAAAGCGGCAGAAACATACGCCAGTATTCGAAGAGCGACATCGAGCAGGTGGGGCTTGTCTACAATCTTGTGAAGGTGAGGGGACTGAAGCTTGCCGCGGCGCGGGAGGCTCTCAGCAAAAACCACAGCGGCGAGCAGCAGACTGCCGAAGTGCTCGAAAAACTGCGCAGCATAAGGGCCGAACTTATGGATATCAAGCACAGCCTAACCCAGTTTGAATAAGAAGCTGAATAAGAATCTCCTGCTTAATTTCTTCGTTTTGCGCAATAAAAGGCAGACGCAACAAAACAAACAACAAACACAAAAAACGCGGCTCTTTCGAACCGCGTTTTGCTTGAAGTCGGGGTGACTGGATTCGAACCAGCGACCTCGCGCCCCCCAGACGTGTACTCTAACCGGACT
>CAZDOH010000044.1:0-19031 GCA_964507005.1 uncultured Prevotella sp.
ATATACTAATATAGTTATATTGGTATATGCTGGCAAAAACACCCCCAAAACACAACACCCCCAAAACACGAAAAATCGGAAAAAAGATTTTTGATTTGATTGATTTGATTGATGCATTTGATGCTGCCTCTGCTTCGAATTTATGTATTATTAACATTGCTTTTTTTCATAGATATGAAAATGTTATTCTAGCTTTGCAGCGCAAACAGTTAAAGCTGCATTTATGGAAAATCAGAAGACAAGAAAGGTTCGCGGTTCGGCAATAATCACTGCCGACGACGAGGTGTTTTCGCGCCCTCACTGCCTCGGGGCTTGTGCCCGATGGCCCGTGCCTTCGGCGTGCCGCCCCAGTCGCCAATTTTCCCTGATTTTATTACAGGCAAATGCCGTTTCCACGCGGGGGAATGTGTATATTTGCATAATGTAGAAACCTTTAATATCCCATTATAATATGAACCTTCATAGTCTGCGGCGCCTTTGCGCCATCGCCTCCGTATCGCTTGTAACATCGGTATACGGCCAGCTCTCTCCGGGGAACCTGAGTGTGGAGCACCTTAAAAGAAATGTTCTGGTCGATGTGCCGGAGTCACCATGCGCCAACCCGCGCTTGTCGTGGATAAACCGCGCAGCCTTCGGCGCAAAGGGCGAGGTGCAGAAAGCCTATAGAATATGTGTGGCGACTTCGCCCGAAGCGTTGCTTTCCGAAAAGCCCGACGTGTGGGACAGCAAGAAAGTGAAGTCGGCTGACTCTTATCTTGTAAGGGCCGGCATGCCCGCTCTTGCCGAGGGCACCAGCTACTACTGGCGCGTGAAGGTGTGGAACGGCAAAGGCAAGGAGTCGGAGTGGAGCCCGATGCACATGTTTACCACGGGGCTGAAGCCAGGCAGCTGGAAAGCCCAGTGGATAGGCGTACCGTGGCAGGGCGAAGAGCCGCAGTTCGACATGAAGACCAGCCGGTGCATCGAAACGTTCCCGCCCGTGCCCTATCTGCGCAAGGGCTTCAGCGTGAAGCGCGGCATACGTTCTGCCAAGGCTTTCGTTACCGGTCTGGGGCATTTCGAACTCTTTGTCAACGGCAGTAAGGTGGGCGATGACCTGTTGGTGCCGAACTTCACCAACTACACCTCGCGCCCCGACTTGAAATACCGCCGCGGAATATCGCTTGACGAGCAGTCGTCGGGATTCCGCGTGGCATACCTCCATTACGACATCACCAGCATGCTGCGCACGGGAAACAATGCCGTGGGCGCAATGATAGCCAGCGGGTATTACGACACACGCGTAGACCGCCTTGGGGCTTTCGGCTCGCCGAGGTTCCTGTGCCAGATAGAAATCACCTACGACGACGGCAGCCGGCAGACCATCGTGAGCGACCCTACATGGAAGGCGCACGAAAGTGGCATAACAAGCTGCGACATCTATGCCGGTGAAAACTATGATGCGCAGAAGGAAATAACAGGGTGGTGCAATGCGGACTTCGACGATTCCGGGTGGCAGAATGCCGTTCCCCGCAAGGCGCCCGACGGCAAACTGGTGGCTTTCGACACCAATCCCGACCGCGTGACGCAGGTCATCAAGCCGCAGGCATACCAGCGCAACGACGACGGCAGCTACACCATAGATTTCGGCGAAATGATTTCGGGCCATGTGCGTATCAAAGGCTTGGCGGCCGAAAAGGGAAAGGTGATGAAAATACGCTACGAAAGCGTTTACCCGCAGGAAGTGAGCTATACGTTCAAAGACGAAGCCCCGGTGGAGTATGCACCGCAGTTCACGTGGTACGTGTTCCGCAAGGTGACCGTTTCGGGCGTAATGCCGAAGGCTGACCAGATTACTGCCGAAGCCGTTAACACCGACATGGAGGTGAACGGAGCATTCAGTTCGTCGAACGAACTGTTCAACGTCATAAACCATATATGGCAGCGCACTGAGAAAGACAATGTCCACTGCGGTGTGGAAAGCGACTGCCCCCACCGCGAGCGCATACCCTATACGGGCGACGGACAGGCAGTATGTTCCACCGTCATGCACAACTTCGATGCCGCTGCATTCTTCAAGAGCTGGTTCAACACCATGCGCGACACGCAGGACAAGGTCACCGGCTACGAACCCAATGCCGCACCATGGTGCCCGGGAGCCGGAGGCGGCGTGGCTTGGGGAGCCGCAATGGTCCTCATGCCTTGGGAACACTATCTGAACTACGGCGACCGCGAAGTGCTGGAAGAAAACTACGATGCTGCGGCAAGGCACATGAAGTATATGACTACATGGGTAGGCGAAAACGGCGTGATGCACCAGAAGCGCAAGAATGCCCTCGACAACTCCGACTGCTACTGGCTGAACCTCGGCGACTGGGTGCCGCCCTACGGTTTCCCCGCCGACGAAAAGGTGCATACCTACATGCTTTGGCGCTGTGCCGACCGCATGTGCAAGATGGCAAAGGTCTTGGGGAAAACCGACGATGCAAAACGCTACAGTGAACTTGCCGAGAACACGAAGGAAGCCTACGACAAAGCCTTTTACACCAACGATACCGACGGATACGGCGATTACGGATGCAATGCCTTCGCAGCCGAGATGGGCCTGGATGCCAAGCGCCCGGGGCTTGCCGCCATTCTTGCCAACGAAATCAGCGTGAAGCACCAGGGGCACCTCAACGGCGGCTATCTGGCGCTCGAAGTGCTTTTCGAGAACCTTGCACGCATGGGCAACGCCAATGTGGCATACAATGCCATGAACAAAACCGATTTCCCGTCGTTCGGCAAGATGGTAGCCGACGGCGCAACCACCATGTGGGAGCAGTTCGACGGCCAGAATTCCGAAAACCATCCGTTCCTTGGCTGCGCGCTTACATGGCTTTACCGCAAGCTGGCCGGAGTGAATACCGACCCCGAAGCCCCGGCATACCGCCATCTCATTGTGCGCCCCGTGCTGGCCGACAGTCTGCTCAATGCCACTTACTCGAAAGAGTCGCCCTACGGCAAGGTTTACTCTAATGTTACCAATATGAAGCAGCAGGTGAACGTTGCGGTTGAAGTGCCGGTAGGCTCCACGGCTACCGTCTATGTGCCCGCTCCCAATTCGGGCAGCATAAAGGTAAACGGTTCGGCGAAGCCTACAAAGGGCGTGAAATCCATAGAGAAGACCAGCGAAGGCTACACTGTGGAACTCCTGCAGGGCAGCCATACCATCGTGGCCGACAAGAAATGAAAGGACTGGTACCGTATACGGTGAATGTCGGCGGCAGGCTTCTCGATTTGGGCGAGCCGCAGGTGATGGGCATACTCAATGTCACGCCCGATTCGTTTTACGCCTCGTCGCGCACTTTCGACGAAAGGGCAATAGCCGCGCGTGCGCGGCAGATAGCCGAAGAAGGGGGCACGATAATCGACGTAGGCGCATACTCCACGCGCCCCGGCTCGAGCGAAGTTGACGAACGCGAGGAGATGACGCGCCTCAGGCGTGCCCTTTCGGTGGTACGCTCCGAAGTGCCCGACATCACCGTGAGCATAGATACGTTTCGCGCTGATGTGGCCAGGATGTGTGTCGAGGAGTTCGGAGCCGCGATAATCAACGACGTGTCGGGGGGCGACGGCGACAAGCGGATGTTCGCTACCGTGGCGCAGCTTGGCGTTCCTTACATACTGATGCACATTGCCGGAACTGTGGACGACATGCACAGCAGCGCCCCGCTCACTTCGCAGACTGACTCTTCCGTGCCCTATATGCAGGGGTTCATGTCGTTTCTTACAGAGCGCATCGACCGCCTGCACGACTTGGGGCAGAAAGACATTATAATCGACCCGGGCTTCGGATTCGGGAAATCGGCTGAGCAGAACTGGCAGCTGATGGCATACCTCGACAGCCTTAAGGTGTGGGAGCTCCCGCTGCTGGTGGGAGTCTCGCGCAAATCTATGATTTACCGCCTGCTCGATACCGATGCCGACGGGGCGCTCAACGGAACTGCCGTGTGCAACACCATAGCCCTTCTCAAGGGCGCTTCCATACTCAGGGTGCACGACGTGAAGCAGGCCGTCGAGGCGGTGAAAATCGTGAAACAGACGCTTTCTGCTATATAAAGTTTTCTGCCTATGCTTTCGTTTTCAGTAAAGGACATAATCGACATACTTCTCGTAGCGATACTGCTCTATTACATCTACCGCCTGATGAAGGAGTCGCGCTCGGGAAACGTGTTTATGGGAATACTTGTGTTCATTATAATATGGATTTTCGTGTCGAAAATCTTCAACATGAGTCTTCTCGGCTCGATAATGGACAAGGCGGTGAACATCGGCGCCATTGCGCTCATCATAATTTTCCAGGAAGACATACGCAACTTCTTTTCCACCCTCGGCACCCATCATTCCATAGGCCGCATCGTGAGGCTCTTTGTAAGGCAAAGCCGCGAAGGGGGCGAGCAGGGCATCGCGGGAGTGTTCCCCGTAGTGAGGGCGTGCATGTCGATGAGCGCCCAGAAAACCGGGGCCCTGATTGTGTTCGAGCGCTATGTAGGCCTCGGCGATATCGAGAAGACCGGCGAAGTGATAAATGCCGATATAAAGCAGAGGCTCATCGAGAACATCTTTTTCAAGAACAGCCCCCTGCACGACGGTGCCATGGTGATATCGCACGGCAAAATAGTGGCAGCGGGGTGCATACTGCCGGTTTCGCACGACGACGACATCCCTCGGCGCCTTGGATTGCGCCACCGCGCTGCAATAGGGATAACGCAGAAAAGCGATGCGCTTGCCGTAATCGTGTCGGAGGAAACGGGGGGAATATCGGTGGCGTTCAACGGCAAGTGCCGGCTCGACATCACCGGTGAGGAACTCGAAAGAATACTTGCCGAAACCGCGGCGCAGTAGGTCGGGGGCTGGCATGGACTTCAATGAAAAAACGGAATCAGAAACGTCAAATTAAAAAACAATTCGGTAAATGTTCAAGATAAACGAACCGGCTGTGAACCAGATGATGGCAGATATCGCCGCTCTTGGCGGCGAGCTTTTCGTGATGGACGACGGATGGTTCGGTGACATCAGAACGACCCTATAATCCGTCTTGACGGCGACTACTCAAGCGTGGTGTTCAAGCTTGAGGCCCAGTGACGACACCGTATGTCTTACGGCAAAGCACATAAAATTTGCGGCAGGCCATCGAAACAGCCTGCCGCAATTGTTTTGCAATATCCGCAGAAATTATGCCTTGGCAATATTCGATTTCTTTTCGCGGATGCGTGCTTTCTTGCCGGTGAGCTCGCGGAGATAGTAGAGCTTTGCACGGCGAACTTTACCACGCTTGTTTACTTCAATGCTCTCGATGTTGGGAGAGCTGATAGGGAAGATACGCTCAACGCCTACGGTGCCGCTCATCTTGCGCACTGTGAAACGGCGCTGGTTCTGGTGTCCCGATATCTTGATTACGATACCGCGGAACAACTGGATACGTTCCTTGTTTCCCTCGACGATTTTGTATGCCACGGTGATGGTGTCACCCGGACGGAATGCGGGAAATTCCTTGCCAGTGGCAAATGCTTCTTCAGCAACTTTAATTAGATCAACCATTTTTGTAAATAAAATTGTTTGTCCGTCCCAGCGCAGCATCAACAAGCCACTCGATATTCTTGCCAGCGGCTACGCGGAAAGCGGTGCAAAGGAACAAAAAAATATGGAAATGACCAACTTGAGGGGCGTTTTTTTGCTTTTCTGCAAGTTGTTGCGGCTTCAGTTGGCAGCTATACGTTGCGTGCTCCGCAAAACGGGCATGTGCCTTTGTGGCGCAGTTTGTGCCCGCACATGCCGCATACGTACCTGAACATCCGGCGCCGGGCATACAGCGTTAAAGCCAGCACTGTGTATGCTGCAAACAGCGGGTATCCGATGTAGAACCTTGTAGTCACCACAAAAAGCAGATACACCACGGCCATTACCCCTGCAAGCGAAACCGTATACGGCACGGCTTCGGTCCAGTCCAGTTTGTGGGCCATGTCGTCTACGCTTGCCAGTACCAGTATTGTCATTGCCCAGAATCCGGCTATCAGCAGACCGAGCGCCGGAGGTACGGCGAAGGGGTTGAGCGTGGGGTGGAAATAGAATTCCTGCCATGTCTGCGGAACGAAGTGCTGCACTGAGGCATAGACCACAGCCATCATGGCTACGTCGATGCACAGCAGGGTGGGGAATGGGCTGTCGATGTCGTTGAAGTGCACGATGCGTGTCTTGCGGCGGCGTATGGCCTTGAGCAGGAGTATGCCTACTGCTATTGCCGCCACGCATAGCAGTGCCGTGGCTCTTTTTCCCGAAAACATGTGTATGAAAACCGAAATGGGGTCGTCGGGTATTGCGCTGTCGAGGAATTCGTTTTCGCACAGCCACCCCATGGTAGCCTGGTCGCGCGCCACCTTCACCCAGATGCTGTCGGCGCCTTCGGTTGCTGCTCTTGCAAAGCCTGCCACCACTATTCTGTCGTTCTTGCGCAGCCACACGGTGTCGGTCATCGATTCCATGATGTCGGCTGGCGATTGCGGGAGCAGCATGATGCTGTCGCGCGAAACCCGGAAATTCGAGTTTTCGGTGTAGTGGTGCGAGCGTGCGAACTCCGCGGAGTCGCGCTGCTGGGGCGTGTAGTCCCAGTTCAGGTCGCCGGAAGGCGTGGGGTAAGTGCATCCTGCGGCAAAGACCAGAAGCAGTGTTGCCGCAACAACCGTCAGAAGCAGATTTCTATTCGGCATATATCTTCATGCAGCATTTTTTGCATTCGAATTCCAGGCGGAAGCGCCGTCCGTCGGCGAGCCGCAGGAAGAGGTACGAGCGGTCGCTGCCTTTTTTCTTCAGGCACATTCCCAGTTCGTAGCGCAGGCAGTAGCGGCATGTCATTATCGGGGCGCCGTCGGGGGGCGTAGTTTCCCAAGCCGGTGCGGCAACGGTTGCTCCGCAGCGCCTGTAGAATTCTTTTGCCATGCGGTTGGCTACGTTTGCAGTGTAGTCGAGTGTGCCGCCGATGTTCACAGGTCGTGGTGCTTCGGCTCTGGCTTTTTCCGAAGCCGCAAGGGCTGCCAGCTGCTCCACTGTATCGCGGCGTGCCTGAGCAAGCAGCGACGAGGGGATGAAGCAGTCTTCGTCGTCAACGGTTACGCTGCCGAGGCAGTATGGTGTGCCTCCGAGTTTCGAAAGCTGGGCGGTGATGTTCCCTAGCTGCGGGCTGCGGGCTTTTTGCGGGGGAAAACTTATGTGCGCTTCGGCGCTGCGCCCCAGTGCGTCGGTGGCCGAAAGCAGATAGCCGCCGTCGGTGGGCGACAGCGTGAAATCTACCCGCAGACTGCGCTGCGCCGTAGGCTTTGCCAGCATTTGCGAAAAGGCTTCGTCGTGGTTGCGGAAGAGCTGTGTGTGCTTGGCAATGCGCGGCATTGCGGCGGGGTAGAGCCGGCATCCTTCGGCGCGGTTCACACGGAAACCGTGCAGCTCTCCGTTTGCATCGAAGAAGCAGAGCCCGTCGCCGTTCGAGAAGTGCTTGTGCCCCGAAACGGCAATGCTGCGGTCGTTGACTTCGCGCACTTCGCCTACGGGCTCGCCTATGCTTTTGGGCGTGGCGGGGCATGCCAGGTGCATTGTGCGGCCGTTGAGAAAGTAGTCGGTGAAGCCGCGGTTGAAACTTTTCTCGGGGCGCGGCTCGAATGCAAGTGAAAGCTCGCCTTGCGAAGCGCGTATGTATTCCTTGCGCCTTGCCATGATGGCATCGAGCTTTTTGCGGTACCACGCGGTTACGTTTTTCACGTATTCCATGTCTTTTAGCCGCCCTTCGATTTTCAGCGAAGTCACTCCGGCATCGAGCATCTGCTCGAGGGCATCGGTGCGGTTGAGGTCGCGCAGCGAGAGCAGGTGTTTCTGCGTGAGTATCTTTGTGCCGTTTTCGGTTTCGAGGTCGAAGGGCAGCCGGCAGAACTGCGCGCATTCCCCGCGGTTAGCGCTTCGTGCGAAGCAGTGCTGCGAGGCATAGCATCGCCCGCTGAGGCTCACGCAGAGAGCTCCGTGCACGAATGCCTCGAGCCGCATTTCGGGGCATTCGCGGTGTATGGCCTTGATTTCGTCGAGCGAAAGTTCGCGTGCGAGCACTGCGGTGGTGAAGCCTTCGCCGTAAAGGCGGCGTATCTTTTCGGGTGTGCGGTTGTCGCATTGCGTGCTGGCGTGCAGGGCTATGGGCGGCAACTTCATTTCGAGGTATGCGGCATCCTGCACCAGCAGTGCGTCAACTCCGGCATCGTAAAGGCTGCAGGCTATCTGTCGTGCCTCTTCGAGTTCGGAGTCGTAGAGTATGGTGTTGAGGGTGGCGTAGACTTTTGCCCCGAAGGTGTGGGCGTAGGCTGCAAGGCGTGCTATGTCGGCTACGGAATTTGCTGCGGCTTCGCGTGCCCCGAATTTCGGTGCGCCGATGTATACTGCATCGGCTCCGTGCCGCAGCGCCTCTATTCCGGTTTCGGCATTGCGTGCCGGGGCGAGGAGTTCTATGCTTCGGGGCGTGGGCATTGCCTATTTGTTGACGTAGTAGTTGAGCCAGTTGGAATAGAAAGTGTCGGCGGCGTCGCGCCAGGAGTATTCTATGCCCTGCCGCGGGTCGCCGGCCTTGTAGTAGTTTTCGGGGATGTCGATTTGCAGTCCGCGGGCTATGTCGCGGCGGTATTCGGCGTCGAGGGTGTCGCGCGAGTATTCGAGGTGCCCCATCACGAAGAATTCGCTGCGGTTTCTCGGCTTCACGATGCCTATGCCCGACAGCGGGCCTTCGGCGTAGATTTCCAGGTCGTCAACCTTCTCGATGTCGCTGCGCCGCACTTCGGTGTAGCGGCTGTTGGGCATGTTGAAGCTGCTTGGCATGCCGCGGAATATCGGCAGGTTCTGCTTCATGAGGTGCTGCGGATACACTCCGAAGAGCTTTTTCGGCAGCGGGTATTTCGGCACGTTGTAATGGTGGTAGAGCCCCACCTGCGCTCCCCAGCAGAGGTACACTGCCGAGCCTATTTCGGTGCGCGACCAGTCGAATATCTCGGTGAGCTGCTTCCAGTATCTCACGTCCTCGAAGGGTATGCGCTCCACGGGTGCTCCTGTCACTATCATGCCTTCATACTGGTTTGATGCCAGTTCGTCGAAGTTGCGGTAGAATGCGTCCATGTACTCCTGCGGCGTGTTCTTGTACTGCTGTCCGCGTATTTTTACGGGCACAAGCTCCACGTTGAGGTGTGTCTTCGAAAGCTGCCGCGCGATGTCGCTTTCGGTAACCTGCTTCACGGGCATGAGGTTTAGAAGAAGCACTTTGAGTGTATGCACTCCTTCGGGCACTTCGTCGGCGGAATGTATTTCTATTCCCTGCGCGGCGAGTTCCTTTATCGCCGGCAAGCCTTTAGGTACGAACAGTGGCATTTCTTTGCTGTGGTTTCAAGTCTGTCAGGGGCACAGGGAATACAGGGGATGCACGCCGCAAACCTCTTCATGACCGTTGTTACATTTGTATTGCTGCAAAATTAAGCGTTTTTTCGCGAAGCATGCCATTCTCCCCGCATATAATTTTGCCGCATGCCGGTTGCCGGCTGCAAAGCTGCGGCAGCACAGTCTTTACAAAAATTGCTATCTTTGCACTTTACAATAGCATAAAACGCATAAAACATCTTCCGTTTTGATATCAGTAGAAGGTCTTAAAGTAGAATTCGGCGCGAAGCCGTTGTTCAGCGACGTGAATTTCGTGATAACCGACCGTGAGCGTGTGGCCCTTGTGGGCAAGAACGGTGCGGGGAAATCCACGCTGCTCAAGATTCTTGCGGGGCTGCAGCAGCCCACGGCGGGAAGCGTGGGCATCACCCACGGCGCCGTGGTGGGCTATCTGCCGCAGGTGATGAAGCTCAGCGACACCTGCACCGTGGTAGAGGAAACCGAAAAGGCGTTTGCCGACATTGCGGCGCTCAAGCAGAAGATTGCTCAGCTCAACGACGAACTGGCACGGCGCACCGACTACGAAAGCGAAGAATATATGGCCCTTGTCGAAAAGTTTTCGCACGAAAGCGAGCGATACGACATGATGGGCGGCGACAACTACCACGCCCAGGCCGAGCGCACGCTCACCGGGCTGGGCTTCGTGCGCAGCGACTTCCAGCGCCCCACCAGCGAGTTTTCGGGCGGATGGCGCATGCGCATCGAGCTTGCCAAGATACTGCTGCGCCGCCCCGACGTGCTTCTGCTCGACGAGCCCACCAACCACCTCGACATCGAGAGCATACAGTGGCTCGAGAATTTCCTGCGGCAGGCATCGTGCTCGGTGCTGCTGGTGAGCCACGACCGCGCTTTCCTCAACAACGTCACCACGCGCACTATGGAAATCTCCGTGGGCCGCATCACCGACTACCGCGTGGGCTACGACGAGTTTGTGAAGCTCCGCGCCGAGCGCCGCGAGCAGCAGTTGCGTGCCTACGAGAACCAGCAGAAGGAAATTGCCGACATCAAGGACTTCATCGAGCGCTTCCGCTACAAGCCCACCAAGGCCGTGCAGGTGCAGAGCCGCATCAAGCAGCTCGAGAAGATAGTGCCCGTGGAGGTTGACGAGGTAGACAGGTCGTCGCTGCGCCTCAAGTTCCCGCCGTGCCGCCGCAGCGGCGATTTCCCCGTGATATGCAAGGACGTGGCCAAGGCTTACGGCTCACACACCGTGTTCGCTGACGTGAACCTCACGATACGCCGCGGCGAGAAAGTGGCCTTCGTGGGGCGCAACGGCGAGGGAAAGTCAACGCTCGTGAAGTGCATAATGGGGCAGATACCTTTCGACGGCGAGCTCAAGATAGGGCACAACATCGATATAGGCTACTACGCCCAGAACCAGGCCCAGATGCTCGACGGCGACATCACCGTATACGACACCGTGGACCGCGCGGCACGCGGCGACATACGCCTGCGCATCAACGACATACTCGGGGCCTTCATGTTCGGCGGCGAAGCCAGCGAGAAGTACGTGCGCTTCCTCTCGGGGGGCGAACGCAGCCGCCTGGCCATGATACGCCTGCTGCTCGAGCCCGTGAACCTGCTGATACTCGATGAGCCCACCAACCACCTCGACATGCGCACCAAGGACGTGCTCAAGGAAGCCATACTCGCCTTCGACGGCACGGCAATCATCGTGAGCCACGACCGCGACTTCCTCAACGGACTGGTGTCGAAAGTCTACGAGTTCGGCGACGGAAAGGTGCGTGAACACATCGGCGGCATCTACGATTTCCTCGAGAAGAAGAAAATCTCGTCGCTGGGCGAACTGCAGACCTTGCGCCCGCAGGCCGGTGCCCAGCAGCCCCGCCGCGAGACAGCCGGCGAAGGGCGTCTGGCCTACGAGCAGCAGAAGGAAGCCGCCAAGCGCCGCCGCAAGCTCGAGAAGGCTGCCTCTGAAGCCGAAGCCGAGGTGACGCAGCTGGAAGCCGCCGTCAGGATGCTCGAAGACCGCATGAGCGCCCCCGACGCCGACGCCTCGCTATTCAGCAAGCACGCCGCCCTGTCGCGCCAGCTCGATACGGCAATGGAGGAATGGGAAACCGCCGCCGAAGCGCTCGAGAACTTCAATGCCGCCGAGGAATGAACGCGAGAATGAAAATGAATATGTACAACCACCAAAACCTAAACAATATGAACCTTAAAATGATTATCTCTGCATTTGCAGTGGCCGGACTTGCGGCATCGTGCGGAAGCCCTCAGCTTTCCACGGGTATCAACAAGGAAAACCTCGACACGAAGGCAAAGCCCGCCGACGATTTCTACCAGTATGCCTGCGGCGGATGGATGAAGAACCACCCCCTGCCCGGCGACCATTCGCGCTACGGCTCGTTCGACCTTCTCAACGAGAACAACAACAAACAGGTGCGCGTGCTCATCGAAGAGCTTGCCGCTAAAGACAACGAAAAGGGCTCCGTGGCACAGAAGATAGGCGACCTCTACAAGCTCGCCATGGACTCCGTGCGCCGTAACAAGGAGGGCGTGAAGCCCATAGCCCAGTATCTCGACATGGTTAAGGGCGTCAAGACGCCTGCCGATGTCATGGCCGTTTGCGCCAAGCTCGAACGCATAGGCTTGGGCGGATATTTCAGCACCGGCGTGGATGCCGACATCAAGAACAGCCGTGACAACCTCGTGCAGATAGGGCAGGGCGGGCTCACGCTCGGCGAAAAGGAATACTACCTCGACAACGACGAAGCCACACTGAAAATACGCTCGGCTTTCGGCGACTACATCATTAAGGTGTTCCGCCTGTGCGGATGCGACAGCGCAACTGCCGTAACCAAGGCGCAGGGCGTTATGGACGTGCAGACTGCCCTGGCAAAGGTTTCGCGCTCGGCTACCCAGCTGCGCGACCCCGAAGCCAACTACAACAAGATGACTTTCGCACAGCTCGTGAAAGACTATCCCGCCATCGACTGGAAGACTTACTACACCACCTGCGGCTTCCCCGAATTCAAGGAAATCAGCGTGGGCCAGCCCGAATTCCTCCACGGCGTGGAAAACATACTGAAAACCCTCCCCATCGAGGCCCACAAGGCTTACCTCGAGTTCAACATCATCGACTATGCCACCAGCTATACCAACGACGAGATGCGCAAGGCAAGCTTCGACTTCTACGGCCGCGTGTTCTCGGGGCAGAAGGAAGAGAAACCCTCGTGGCGCCGCGCAGTTTCGCTCGTGCAGGGCGTGATGGGCGAAGGCGTAGGCAAGATGTACGTGGAGAAGCACTTCCCCGAAAGCTCGAAGCAGCGCATGCAGAAACTCGTGTCGAACCTGCAGGTGGCCCTCGGCGAGCGCATCAAGGCGCAGACGTGGATGAGCGAAGCCACAAAGCGTAAGGCACTCGAGAAACTATCGTCGTTCTACGTCAAGATAGGCTACCCCGACAAGTGGCAGGACTACTCGGCGCTGACCATCGACCCCAGCCTGCCCCTGCTCGACAACATGGTAGCAGCCGCACGCTACAGCAACGACTACGAAATAGAGCGCACCGTGAACAAGAAGGTGGACCGCACCAAGTGGTACATGTATCCGCAGACGGTAAACGCATACTACAACCCCACCACCAACGAAATCTGCTTCCCCGCTGGCATACTGCAGCCGCCGTTCTTCGACGCTGAGGCCGACGACGCCTTCAACTACGGAGCAATTGGCGTGGTGATAGGACACGAAATGACTCACGGCTTCGACGACCAGGGACGGCAGTTCGACAAGGAAGGCAACCTGAAAGACTGGTGGACGAAGGCCGACGGCGAAAACTTCAAGGCACGCGCACAGGTGATGAGCGACTTCTTCTCGGGCATCGAGGTGCTGCCGGGACTCAAGGGCAACGGCGCGCTCACTCTCGGCGAAAACCTTGCCGACCACGGCGGACTGCAGGTGGCCTACCAGGCACTGCTCAACGCCATGAAGGAAAACCCGCTCGACAGCGTCGACGGATTCTCGCCGCAGCAGCGCTTCTTCCTGGCCTATGCCGGAGTGTGGGCAGGAAACATAAGCAACGAGGAAATACGCCGCCTGACGAAGAGCGACCCCCACTCGCTGGGGCGCTGGCGCGTGAACGGAGCACTGCCGCATATCGATGCCTGGTACGAGGCTTTCGGCATCAAGGAAGGCGACAGCCTCTTCGTGCCCAAGGCTAAGCGCGTGGACATCTGGTAACCCCGCGCACCACATCCGCAAACACCGAAGCCCTCCGTGACGCCACAGCGTACAGGGGGCTTCATGCTTGCAGTAGGAAATCACACTTTTACACTTTCCATAAATGCTGCATTAACTGTTTGTTATGCAACGCTAAATTAATATACCGACATTAAGAAAAGAAGCATAAAAAAGATTAATTCGAAGCGAGAAGAGGTGTTAATGTGTTAAAGTGTTAATGTGTTAAAGTATAATGTTGGAGAATTTGAAAAGGAAAGCATCGGTTTTCTATTTTAATTTACAGAGTAATAATATATTAAATATATATATTATATATAATAATAATATATATTCATTATATATATACGTTTCCCCATTTGCTGCAACTGTGGGGAAATAGAACATTAACACTTTAACACTTTAACACTTTAACAGTCTTGCCTGCCCTGGAATGGAAAAAACTCCGTGCGTTGCGCGCAGATTAACTGCGTTTCCCCGCCGCGCCCCAGTGCTGAGCGGAAATCTTCTCTGCGCAAAGCGCATGGATTTCCCCGCATTTGGCGCCCTGTCATAGCCGCTGGTGTGTTGTCTGCGTCGGATGCTTGGCCGTTGGTGTGCCATAATATAGGCTGCACCTCAGCAATCGAAAGCAAGCTTTCATTGCGTTCGGCTTGCACTATATTTCGCCCCCGCTGGAGACTTCAAGGCCGCACATGTTCGCCCGCTTCAAGGACGAAAATTACTGAAGCCCCCCCTGTCCTAGGGTTCCTTTCAGTCACCCGAGGTTATGTTAATTCACCCCCTTCGGGGATGCAAAGCCGCACACAATACCGCTCTAAAACACGACAAGCGGCACAGTCCTACAGTCTACAAGCGGCTATGAGGTCTCCGAAGGAGGCCAACAAGCATAACCTAGGGTGACCAACGGGAACCCTAGGACAACGGTGTATCACAAACTTTCGTCCTCGGAGAGGGCGAACATGCGCGATGATGTTGGAATAATGCTCTTGTAAAGAAAAATTCCCTATATTTGCACTGTCGCGTGATGCGACGCTTTTTTTAGTAGTATTTAAAAGGTATTAGTTTGGGGGCTACGTACGAGCCCCCTTTTTTTGCCCGTGCTTGAAAGAGTTTTTACTGCATGAAAGTTTTGACGCTTTGCTTTTTTCGGAAAAATGCGTTTTTAGCCGAAAATAATTGCTGGGAAATTTGTAGATGGCTTTATCTTTTCATACCTTTGCCGTGTTAACCGATAAAAATACAACAGCCCCCTATAAACGTGCGGTGAAGTTTAATCGTTTTCGTAATGACAATGTAACAAAATCGTAATTTGCATTTTATCCTCAGTAAATGGAAAAGCATTAATTTTGCGGCCGAAAATAATAATTTATGTTCAACCCCAACAAAAACGCAATGAAAAGATTTTATCTTTTGTTCAGGCTATGCATGATAGCCTGCATCTTGGGTATTTCCGGCAACGCGCATGCCCTTTCCACAGGGCTAGGCAAGGAATCACCCACTCCTGCAAATGAGGATAATCTTACGATTCTCAGCACTTTAGTCGACAGTATCTACGACCTCAACCGCGACTACCGCGTGGGCACTGCTCCGGGCCTTGTTTCCGAGCAGGACTCCATCAACTACATGGAAAAACTCGCAGTGGCCGCCACCGCCATCGGCGACGAATCGCTTTCGCAGGAATACCTCAGCGGCGTGATTGCCGACCTGCGCAACGCCCTTGCCGAAATCTCTTCGAAGACCAACCCTCTTCCCGACGGTTGCTACTTCATCAAGAGCGCCTATTCGGCCTTCACCTCCGACAAGGTATGGTATACCGACGGCAACACCGTGAAATGGAAAAGGTTCTGCGAAGACGAGCCCTATGCATACTACGACATACGCCGCCAGAGCGACGGCAACTACACCATCCGCTGCATAGCCAACAACAAATACCTTTACTGGGTTGACGGCAACGCTTCGGAATCTACGGTCTACCTTCCCATGGCCAGCACCGACAGCGTTCACCAGGTGCTCACATCCATCGGCAACGGCAAATTCCTTATTGCCAATACCAAGAACGCCAACCCCTACTATCCCCTTTCGAACTTAAACGGCACAGGCATCAGCGGCAGCTTGGCGCCCACCGATACCCTCACCGAGCAGTCGTGGATAACATTCGTTGAAGCCGACTCCAGCAATGTTGCCACCCTGTTTGCTAACCAGGAGAAGGAACCCGCAACCGTCGCGCTCCTCGACTCGCTCAAGGACATGCGCATGAATGTATTCAACCTCAAAGCTCCCACCAACGGTCTGATAACCAACAGCAAGCAGCTCTCGAGCAACTGCGCATGGAACTCGGGTAGCGATGTTGACCACCTCATCGACGGCAAGGCGAATACCTACTTCCACTCCACAACTGCCATGAGCGTCTACAAGCAGGAAGAGTATCTGCAGATAAAGCTCGACAGCGTTGAAGTGTCGAAGTTCATCATCGAATACACCGGCCGCGGCGACGGCGAAGCAGCGAACGTTGCATGGCACGACACCCCCAACAACATCGAAATCTGGGCTACCAACACCCCCGACAACGAGAATTCCTGGAAAAAGATCCGTTCTCTCAAGAACGGCTTCCCCGGCAACGTCCACAACGCGCACTACGTTTCGCCCGTCATTGACATGAACGGCAACTACCACTACGTGCGCATGTATGTGAAGGGCACTACCTCGGGCAACCCCTACTGGAACATACGCCAGTTCCAGATGTACGGCGTGCCCACCGTGGCTTCCGCAACTTCGCAGTATGCAAAGAATTCCGACATCAAGACTGCTGTTGACAGCCTCGAAAGCGCCATCACCGCCACCGACGGGCACATTGCCAACCTCGCCATCGACGGCACCGAAATGGCTGCCGTGAACAAGTATGCCGAAGTCCTCAGCGCAATCACCGGGCAGATTGACAAGATGAAGGAGACTGCCAGCGAGGCAACCGAACTCTACAACAACCTGTTCAACATCAGCGAAGATGCCGCGCTCATCAAGGAAGTGAACACCAAGGAAGACGGCACCAACCAGATGTGGAGCAACTGCACCTGGACTACCATCACCAGCACCAACGACAACTACTCGTTCAACGCCGAATTCATCGAAGACGGATACAACCTTCTCGGCGCTCTCGTCGACAACAACGACCAGACCTACTGGCACTCCGACCCCAGCTCGTTCGACATAAGGAACAGGGCCGGCTACCTGCAGATGGACCTCAAGAACGACAACATTTCAAGCTTCATCATACGTCTCGACCGCCGCAACGACCTCTACAAAGGCTCGTACCGCCACGGCGTGACGCCCACCGGACTTGTTGTCTACGGCACCAACGACGCTACCGTAGGCACCGACGTGAACTCCGACATGTCTTCGTGGACCGAAATCTGCACCGTAAGCGGCATTCCACAGCAGAACAGCGAAGAGTTCCCCTTCTACAGCGACATAATCACTCCCAGCCAGCCCTACCGCTATATCCGCACCAAACTGGTGGCCCGTACCAATGCCTACGTGACTTTCTCCGGATTCCAGATTTACGGCGGCGCGCAGTCAAGCGACATCTACGACAAGAATGTTTCGCAGTACTACAGCATCACCGGCATGAAGGAAGCTGCCGACAAGATGATCGCAGCCGCTGCCAACGTGCAGCAGAAGCTTGAAGACAACAGCGCAACCGTTGCCGACGGCGAGGAACTGCAGAGCGCCCTCGACGCAGTGAAGGCTCTCTATCAGGACCGCAACGGACTTGAAAAACTCGTGGAGAAAGCCGAGGCTCTCATCGCGAATACCACCACCGGCGACTACATCGGAGAACTCGAAGACGAAAGCCTGCTCTCTTCGCTCGAAGAAGCTGCCGAAGCTGCCAAGACCATTACCAGCAGCACCGAAGAATTCAACACCATCTGGAAGAACCTCGAAGACGGCATCGAAGCTGTTTACGACGGCATCAAGTCGGTAGAGGAAGGCAAGTGGTACTACATCATCAGCGCAACGAAGGAAGGCGACTCAGCACCTGCCAACTACTACGGCAAGCGTGCTGAAGTGAAGGGCGCTGCCCTCTACGTGCTCGGCACAGGCAAGGGCGAAAACGAAGGCAGCTACAACTCAGGCCAGCAGCTACGCTGGGGTATGGACGACATCAAGAACAAGGACCGCGAAGAGGATATCGACGCAATCTGGCGCTTCGTTCCCGTTCCCGACAGCCTCAACCTCGGCAAGCGAGTATACTATATACAGAACATGCGCACCGGCTGGTACGTGGGCGAAGTATGCAACGACAACGGCGACTACTACATCCGTCAGAGCAGCGTTCCGCAGCCCTACCAGGTGACGTTCATCGGCAATGCCCAGTTCAACATCAAGGCAATGGCTGGCGCACGCGCAGGACAGCTCGTTTCGTTCGGCGACAACGCGCGCCAGGTACGCCTCGACGCCATCACTTCGGCACTCAACAACCGCGCATCGTTTACCTTCGAGGAATTCAATACCGACGAAAATCCTCTGATACACATGTCGGTTGAAAACAACAGCGTAAGCGTGAAGACTCTTCCGTTTGAAGTTTCCGGCTTCAACGAGATAACCGAAAACGCCGATGCCAACATACATGTCTACGGCATACACAGCCAGCCCAGCGAGACTACTCTCGGCCTCGTTGAGAAGAACGACATCGCAGCAGGCGAACCGTTCATCCTTGTGGTAGGCGACACCACACAGTATGTGGCCGACACCACCAAGGTTGAAGTTTACTTCCCCGCTCCCGTCGACCTCGTAACCGAGGGCGACACAGTTAACGGCCTCGTGGGCGCAATGGACGGCGCTACCCTTAACGCAGCAGGCTACGGCTACTTCAACAACACCGGCCTCTTCGTTACCGACTCGCTTGAGTCAGTATTAATCAGCGCGCACAGCGGCTACATCAATTCCGATTTCATCACCGCGATGGAAGGCACTCCCGATGTAGTGATCAGCACCGTAGGCGACGGCATCATCAACAACATCCGCAAGGCAATCGCCGAAGCAAAGGAAACAGTTGACGTATACACCGTAGACGGCGTGCTCGTGAAGCGCAACGTGAAGGCTGCCAAGGCAACCGCAGGTCTGCCCAAGGGCATGTACATCGTAGGAAAGAACAAGGTGCTCGTGAAATAAGCACTGATTCCGAATAATCAAGGGCGTGCCCTGCTGCTCCGCGCAGCAGGGCACGCTTGCTGTAGTATGCCCGGCATAAGCATGCTATGCAAAAGGACCGCACGTGATTGCGGCCCTTTTGCGTAGCGTGAAAGTGTCAAAGTGTGAATTTGTGATTTTTGTGTTTTCTCTCCCGCTGTTCCCCT